>JBNMHE010000028.1:0-16085 GCA_050872585.1 Rhodocyclales bacterium
ATTTAATTTAATTTTATTTAAAAACAATGGTTTTATTTTGGTTAATTAAAACTCTGTTTTCAATATGGTATTGTAATCCGCGAGCCAAAACATTTTTTTCAATATCTTTTCCTTTTAAAATCATATCGGAAATAGAATGCGAATGGTCAATGCGAATAATATCTTGTTCAATAATTGGACCAGCATCCAAATCTTTGGTTACATAATGGCAAGTGGCGCCAATTAGTTTAACGCCAGATTCAAATGCTTGATGATATGGTTTGGCGCCCACAAAACAAGGCAAAAAACTATGGTGAATATTGATAATTTTGCCTTCAAATTGGGCGCAAAAATCCGCATTTAATATTTGCATATACCGCGCCAAAACAATGGTATCGCCTTGATAATATTGAATTAAATTCGCCATTTGTTGATAGGCATCTTTTTTATTATTTTGATTAACGGGAATACAATAAAAATCCACATTATGCCATTTGACAAAATTTTCAAAATCTGGATGATTGGAAATCACGCAAACAATATCAATATTTAAATCTTTTGCACGCCAACGTGAAAATAAATCATACAAACAATGTTCTTGTTTGGAAACCAAAATAACCACGCGTTTTTTTATTTCACTATCAAAGATTTGCCATTGCATTTTTAAATCACGCGCCACATCTTTTTCAAATAAAGTTTGAAGCGTTTTTAAATCCATAAAATCGGCTTTGATTTCCAAACGCATAAAATAACGCGAATTATCTGAAAAAAAGTGAGACGATAAAATCCAGCCATTGTGGCGCGCGAAAAATGCCGTCACTTTGGCGATAATCCCAACTTGGTCGGGGCAAGAGGCTTTGAGCGTGTAAAATGGCATGTTCATTTTATTTAAAAATTGAAGGTTTTTAATTACTTTTAAATTTAATTTGTTTTTTTATTTTTTTAAGTGTTATTTAAAACTTTCATCCGCTTTTAAAAAACATTTTAATAAATCTTGATAATGATAAACAGCGGGAAATTCTTGATAATCATTTTTGATATTTTCGGGCGGATTATAAAAAAATCCTTGATCGGATTCTTTTAACATTCCCAAATCATTATAAGAATCACCAGAAGAAAAAACTTTAAAATTTAAACTTTTTAAAACTTGAACGGCTTGCGCCTTTTGATTTTTTTGTCGTAAATGGTAATTGATAATTTCATTTTCTTGATTCATTTCCAAATGATGACAAAATAAAGTAGGCATATTTAATTTTTCCATTAATGGCATGGCAAATTCATAAAATGTATCGGATAAAATAACAACTTGAAAATGTTTTCTCAATTCATTTAAAAATTCTTTTGCGTCATTTAAAGGTTCCAAACTGCCAATAACTTTTTGAATATCATTTAATTTCAAATTATTTTCTTTTAATATATTTAAACGGTAACGCATTAAAACATCATAATTGGGTTCATCGCGCGTGGTGCGTTTTAATTCTTCAATACCGGTTTTTTGCGCAAAAGCAATCCAAATTTCCGGCACCAAAACACCTTCCAAATCCAAACAAACGATATTCATTTTTATTGCTCCTTTTTATTCAAAAAGTTTAAAAAAAATTTAAAACTTTAATTTAAAACTTTTTAAATTTTTTTTAAGTTGACCGTGGATTTTTTTAAAACAAAACCAAATTGTCGCGATGCACAAGTTCCGGCGCGGTGATAAAACCCAAAATTTCAGCAATTTTGCTGGTTGCTTGCCCCAAAATTTGTTGCGTGTGGCGCGCGTCATAATTAACAAGTGCGCGCCCTAATTCCGCACCATCTGGGGCAATCAAAGCCAAAACGTCTCCTTCGCGAAAGTCGCCTGCGATTTTTTTCACGCCCACGGGCAACAAACTTTTGCCCGATTTTAAAGCGGTAACAGCGCCTGCATCCAAATACAAAGAACCTGCAATTTGCAACTGGTCTGCCAACCATTGTTTGCGCGCGGCGCGCGGCGCACTTTGCGATTCCAAAAAAGTGCCAACCGATTCGCCATTGGCAATTTTCAACAAAACCTGCGGCGTTTTGCCGTTGGCAATGATGGTGGATGCCCCACCATTTGCCGCGCGTTTGGCTGCCAAAATTTTGGAGAGCATTCCGCCTTTGCTAATTGCCGAACCCGCGCCACCAGCCATTTTTTCCAAAGACGCATCGCCTGCTGTGGCTTTTGAAATGAGCGTGGCTTTGGGGTTTTGGCGTGGGTCTTCGGAAAATAAGCCGTCTTGGTCGGTTAAAATCACCAAGCGTTCGGCGCTCAAAGCGTGAACCACCAAAGCGGCAAGCGTGTCGTTGTCGCCTAATTTGATGTAGTCGGTGGAAATGGTGTCGTTTTCGTTGATAATCGGCACAACGTTTAAGCGCAACAATTCCGTTAAAGCCGCGCGCACGTTCAAATAGCGCTTGCGGTCGGAAAAGTCGTCATGCGTTAATAAAATTTGCGCGCAAGGCAAGCCATAACGCCCAAAGGCTTGTTCATAAGTTTGCGCCAAGCTCATTTGCCCCACCGCCGCGCAGGCTTGCAATTCATTTAAAAATTGCGGGCGCGTGGATTTTCCCAAACGTTGCATTCCGCAAGCAATTGCCCCAGATGAAACAAGTGCTACTTCAATGCCATTTTCCACGAGCATTGCCATTTGCCGCGCCCAAAAATCAATGGCGGTGTAATCCAAACCCAAGCCGTTATTCGTTACCAAAGCGGAACCGAGTTTAATCACCCAGCGTTTTTGCGTTTTCATTTTCAAAAAAATTATCGGTTGACCGTGGATTTTCATCGTTTTCGCTATTTTCAGCGAGTTCTTTCAAACGTTCGGCAATTTTAAAACGCAAAGTCTTCAAAGTTGTTGCATTTTGTGCCGAAATGGCAAAAACTTCATCAAACCTAACGCCTTCGGCTTTGATTTTTTCTATAAGATCGGTAACAAAAATTTCCCTTTCTGATTCGGGAATTAAATCTATTTTGTTTAAAAGCAAAAATCGCGGTTTTTGCGCCAATGCCTCATCAAAAGCGGCAAGTTCTTTCAAAATGGCGCGGGCGTTTTTAACGGGGTCATCCGTTGGGTCGGGCGGGGAAATATCCACCAAATGCAACAACATTCTTGTTCGCGACAAATGCTTTAAAAAATGAATCCCCAAACCCGCGCCATCTGCTGCGCCTTCAATTAAACCCGGCACATCCGCCATCACAAAGTTCGTGTTGCCCGCATCAACCACGCCCAAATAAGGTTGCAAAGTGGTAAAAGGATAATCGGCAACCTTCGGTTTGGCGGCGGAAAGGCAACGAATCAGCGTGCTTTTGCCAGCGTTGGGCAAACCCAAAAGTCCAACGTCCGCCAACACGCGCAATTCCAACCTTAAAAAAAATTCTTCTCCCACACCGCCTTTGGTGGCTTTGCGCGGCGCACGATTGGTTGAAGATTTAAAATGCAAATTACCCAAACCACCGCGCCCGCCTTTGGCAATTAAAACTTTCTCTTCGTCTGTTTTTAAGTCAGCCAAAAGCGTGCCGTCTTCATCGTTAAAAATCATTGTGCCAACGGGCACATAAAGCACCAAATCCGCACCGCCTGCGCCGTAACAATCCGAACCGCGCCCGTTTTCGCCGCGCTGGGCAAAAAATTTGCGTTTGTAGCGGTAATCAATCAAAGTATTTAAATTGCGGCTGGCACAAAAAAAAACGCTGCCGCCCGCGCCGCCATCGCCGCCGTCCGGGCCGCCTTTGGGAATAAATTTTTCCCGCCGAAAACTTGCTACGCCATTGCCGCCATCGCCAGCTTTGACGTAAATTTTGGCTTCGTCAAAAAATTTCATTCTTTAAAAAACCCCGCTGTTGCGGGGTTGATTATTGGTTTTGTTTTTTATTGCGCATCCGGAATAATGGCAACCGAGCGGCGTTTGAATTTGCCGCCAACGTGAAATGCCACCACGCCATCTTTTAAGGCAAAAAGCGTGTGGTCTTTGCCGATGCCCACATTTTCGCCCGGGTGAAATTGCGTGCCGCGTTGGCGCACCAAAATGTTGCCAGCCAACACAAATTGACCGCCATAACGTTTCACGCCCAAGCGTTTGGATTCAGAATCGCGCCCGTTTCTAGAACTGCCGCCTGCTTTTTTGTGTGCCATTGTTAAGCTCCCAGAATGTTTTTAATCTCAATCTCGGTGTAATTTTGCCGATGACCTTGATGTTTTTGATAATGCTTGCGGCGGCGCATTTTGAAAATTTTAATTTTTTTGTGCCGCCCTTGATTCAACACCGTGCATTCTACTTTGGCACCTTCAATCAAGGGCGTGCCGATTTTAACCGACTCGCCTTCGCCGAGCATCAAAACTTCGTCCAGCGTGATTTGTGCGCCAATGTCTGCTGGTATCTGTTCTATTTTCAATTTTTGGCCAGCCGCAACACGATATTGTTTGCCGCCGGTTTTTATGACCGCATACATTGCTCAACTCCAATTCAAAAAGCGCTTGATTTTAAAACAAAAAAACCAAAAGTCAAGGCGCTTGGGTTACACTTTTGGATTTTTGAAAGGCGGGATTCTAATGAAACGGCGAATCAACAACCCGCGGGATATAGCCCGAGCCCGCTTGCAAAAAATCTCTGATTTTGACGTTAAAAAATCTAAAAATCCACGGTCAACCCCAAAAAATTTTGAAAAAAATTCATCGTTGACCGTGGAAAATCATGGCGAGCGACTTTCCAAAGTTTTATCCCAAAAAGGCATTGCTTCTAGACGCGAAGCGGATTTTTTAATTGAATCGGGTTTGGTGTTGGTGGATGGACAACAAGCTGTTTTGGGTCAGCGTGTGTTGGAATCGGCACAAATTCAAGTTTTGGAAAAAGCGCAAAAAATCCAACAAGCGCGCCGAACCATTATTTTGAATAAACCATTGGGTTATGTTTCCAGCCAGCCGGAAAAAAATTATCCGCACGCACTTTCTCTTTTAAAAGCCGAAAATTTTGTTGGCAACCCCAAAGAATTGGATGGTTTTATCAACAAAGGTTTTGCACCAGCAGGAAGATTAGATATCAATTCCACTGGTTTGATGATTTACACGCAAAACGGCAGACTAGCCAAAAAAATTATTGATGAAAAAAGTGAGATTGAAAAAGAATATTTGGTGCGCGTTGAAGGCAAAATGATTGAAGATGGTTTAAAACTTTTGAACCACGGTTTAAAGTTGGATGGCAAAGCGCTCAAACCCGCGCGCGTCAAACGCTTGAATGAAAACCAACTGCATTTTATTTTACAAGAAGGCAAAAAACGGCAAATTCGCCGCATGTGCGCCTTGGTTGGTTTGAAAGTGTTGGCTTTAAAACGTGTGCGCATCGGGCGTTTAAAATTAGGCGATTTGCCATTGGGACAGTGGCGCTTTTTGGAAGATTTTGAAAAAATTTGATTATGGAAATTTATACCGAAAACCTGCAACTGCCAGACGTGCGGCTGAATATTCGGCATTTTGTCAATGCCAAAAACGGCGCAAAAAAGATTTTCTTTTTGCACGGTTGGATGGATGCCTCGCCATCGTGGCAGTTTGTGGTGAATGCTTTACAAAAAAAATACCACATCATTGCACCCGATTGGCGTGGTTTTGGGCAGTCAGAATGGCTTAATCGCATTTATCCCTTCCGCGAACATTTGGCCGATTTGCATGCCATTTTGAAACATTATTCTTTCAATGAACCTGCATGTTTGGTTGGGCATTCTATGGGCGGAATGCTTGCTTTAACTTATGCTGGTTTAAAACCTGAAAATGTGGACAAAGTCATCACCTTAGAAGGTTTTGGTTTAACCCAAAAAGCACCAGATTTTGCACGCCCTTTGCTGCAAAATTGGCTGGAAAATCGTTTTATTCGTCCCAAAATGTTTGTTTATCCCAATGAAAACGCTTTCAAAGAACGTTTGTTGATTAAAAATCCGCGTTTGAAAACCGAGCAAGCAGATTTTTTAGCGCCATTTTTAAGTAAAAAAATAGAAAATGGCGTGGTGTTTAATGCAGATCCTTGGCACAAAGCGCATTTGCCGCAGCGTTTTCCAGTGGAAGAAATCAAAGCCATTTGGCAATTTGTGCAAGCGCCTGTTTTGTGGGTTCAAGCGCAAAATTCGTGGGTGATGGAAGAATTCAAGCACGCACCAGAAGATTATTTTTCGCGCATTGCGTTGTTTGCACACATTCAAACCGCACAAATTGAAAATTGCAGCCACATGTTGCACCACGACCAACCCGAAAAAGTTGCCGCCTTGATTGACCTTTTTTTTGATTAAACTTTTTATGTTTTATTTTTTTTTGTTTTGTGTGTGTTTTTTTCCGCTTCACGCCAATGCCGATGCGCTTTTGGCGCGCCAAAGCGTGTTGGAATTTTTAAGCCATTCTTTACAAAACAGCGAACAAAGCATTGAAATCAAAATTGGCAATATTCCTTTGGAAAATTACGCGCCTTGCACAGCTTACCAAACGTTTTTGCCCAACAACACGCGCTTGATTGGCAAAACGCACATTGGTCTTCGTTGCATCTCGCCCACGCAATGGGAAATGATGCTTCCCATTCACATTGCCGTTTTGGGAGAATATGTTGTGGCAAGTCGGCATTTGAATCGTTTGCAAATGGTGCAAAAAGAAGATTTGCTCTACCAAACGGGCGATTTAACGCAGTTGCCTTTTGGCGCTTTAACAAAAATAGAACAAGCGCAAGGGCTGATTCTTTTACAAAGTGTGCGCGCGGGCAAACCGCTTTTGCAATCTTTTTTGAAAAAACCAAGCATCATTGAAACAGGCCAACGCGTGCGCTTGATTTATTCTGGCAAAAATTTTGCCGTTCAATCCGAAGGCATTGCACAACAAAGTGCAAGCGCAGGCGATTCTCTTCAAGTGAAAATGCCAAATGGGCAAAAAATTATCGGCACATGCGATGCAAACGGAAATGTTTTGGTGCAACCCAATTTGTGATGTTCAAGCCCAAACAAAAAATCCACGGTCAACGTTGAAAAATTTTAAAATTTTAAAAAAAATAAAAAAACAAAGCGTTGACCGTGGATTTTTTCAATTAAGGTTAAAATTCAACAAGTCGTAAATACAATTACAATCCAACATTCCAAAACGGCAGACTCTTATGAAAATCCATTCTTCTTATGTGCCCAAAACTTTGCCAACCAAAGTGCCGCGCACCCATCATTCTCCAACGCCAAGCGAACATTTGAACACCACGCAAAATGCCGCACCTTTATCGGAAGTGCCTTTTGATAGCGCCAAAGTGGAGCAAATTAAAAATGCCATTGCGCAAGGATGTTTTCAAATTCATCCGGAGGCCATTGCCGATGGCATTATTCAAATGGCAAAAGATTTAATTTCATCGCACGTTTAAAAAAATGACCAAAAACGAAACTTTATTAACCCAAGTGCTGGTGCAAGAAATTCAAGCACTTGAAGATTTTATAGCCTTATTAAAACAAGAAGAAAAAGCGCTGACTTCTTTAATGCCGGAAGGTTTGGATATTTTAGGCGAAAAAAAATTAACACTTTTAAAAAACATTGAACATTTGGAACAAACGCGCAACCAACTTTTTACCGAGCCCATGCGCCAACAACCAGAAATTCAAACCCAAACCGAAAAACTTTTCAACCTTGCGCAAGAAGTTCAAAATCAAAACCAACAAAACGGCAAACATTTGATGCGCCATTTGGAACGCACGCAAGAAGCGCTTGCCACTTTAATGCAAAAAGAAAAAACCGCACTTTACGGCAGCGATGGCCAAACCGAAAATGCTTTAATCGGGCGCAATTTGGGCAGTGCTTGATTTTTCAAAAATTAAAAAAATCCACGGTCAACATCAAAAAAATTTGAAAAATTTTTATTTTTTTTATTTTTTAATCATTTGAAAAAACTATTTTTCCAAAGTGGGCAATTTTTCTTTTAAAAATTCAGGCATACCCAAATGGCAAGTTTGTCTGAAATTTTCCCAATCGTGCGGCGCATAAGTGCCGAACAAATAAAAATCGTTGGCGGCACCGCGATGCAAATCGCCATTTTTGGCCATAAAAAAAAGTTTTCTTTGTTTTTTGTGCCATTTGCGCAAAAATTTTTGCCATTCATAAGGCGGCGCTTCTTGTGCGTCTTTGCAGCGGCGTTCCCAATGTTTGTGCGCATTGTAAGTGGTAATGCCTTGTTTGATGGCTTGCAATTCTTCTTTATTCAAAGGCGGAGGCGGTTTTTTATGCGGTTTTTTGTGCTTCCAATAATATTCAATATCGCTTTTTATTTTTTCTTTTTCAAAAGGCGCAAAGGCAAAATCGGAATCAGCCAAAACCGATAATGCACAAAATAACAAAACGAAAAAGCACATGTATTTTTTCATCAAACGCATTGTGCCTTTTATTAAACATTTTTTGTTGCAAGCAAATGTAAAATAATGTTTCCAAAAGCCATTTTTTTAAAAATTGCTTACCATTTTTGAAAAATCAAAAATGCTGTTTTCGGTATGCTTTTTTTTCCAAAATCACAAAGGAAACAACGATGACACAAATCTTGGTAGTCGATGACGATACACGCTTGCGCTCCCTTTTGATGCGTTATTTAACCGAACAAGGTTTTTCCGTGCAATCGGCAGGCGATGCCGCGCAAATGGATAAAATCCGTAAACGCGAACATTTTGATTTGTTGGTTTTGGATTTGATGTTGCCTCATGAAGATGGTTTGTCTATTTGTCGGCGCTTGCGCGGTTCTGGCGATTCAACGCCCATTATTATGCTTACCGCCAAAGGCGAAGAAATTGACCGCATTGTGGGTTTGGAAATGGGGGCAGATGATTATTTACCCAAACCTTTTAATCCCAGAGAATTATTGGCGCGCATTCACGCGGTTTTGCGCCGACAAAAAACCGAAGTGCCCGGTGCGCCTCTTAAAGAAAAAAACCTCATTTGCTTTGGCGATGTGCAGGTTAATTTAAACACGCGCAGCGTGAAAAAAAATGAAGAAAGCATTAATCTCACCACAGGAGAATTTTCTTTGCTCAAAGTATTGTTGCAACATCCCAATGAACCTTTATCGCGCGACAAACTCATGAACTTGGCGCGCGGGCGCGAACAAGGCTCTTTTGACCGCGCCATTGATGTGCAAATTTCACGTTTGCGCAAACTAACCGAAAAAGATCCTGCCAATCCGCGCTATTTGCAAACTGTTTGGGGGTTTGGTTATGTTTTTGTGCCCGATGAAAATCAAAACCATGCACCAATAAGCGAATAAATCATTTTTAAAAAAAATGAAAACGTTTTTCCCACAAAGTTTGTTTGCACGTTTGTTTATTTGTGTTGTGGCATTGGTTTTGTTAAGCAATTCCGTATGGTTTTTTTTGGCATACCATTACGCAGCCAAACCGCGCGCACAAGAAACCGCGGCATTGGCAGCCTCAATGGTGAATTTGGTGCGCGCTTCTTTGTATGCCGCAGCACCCGAAAAACGCACTTTTTTATTGGCTGAACTTTCACGCCGCGAAGGCATTTTTTTGCATCCTTGCAACGAACAAAATGACGATGCCCAAGATTTACCCAACAATCTTTTTACCGATTTGGTTAAAGCCGAAACGCGTGCGTTATTAGGCAACAACACACGTTTTGCATCCAGCGTGGATGGTTTTGAAGGTTTTTGGGTCAGTTTTAAATTTTCTCCCGATGATGAAGACGAATACTGGTTGGAATTCCCACGCGAGCGCGCACCTTTGACCATCACTATGCATTGGCTGATTTGGGGCGCCAGCGCCACATTGATTACCCTTTTGGCCACTTGGTTTATGGCAAGGCAAATCAGTTGGCCTTTGAAAAATTTAGCCCAAAATGCGCGTGCTTTGGGCAAAGGCGAGCAATTTTTGCAGATTAATACACATCAAGGTTCCAAAGAAATTCAAGCTTTGGCGCGCGATTTTGAACGGATGAAAGAAGATTTGTGCGCCCATGAAAAAGAACGCGCACTGGTTTTGGCAGGCATTTCACACGATTTGCGCACACCTTTAACGCGTTTGCGTTTGGAAGCAGAATTAAGCGTGGATAATCCGCAAAGCCGCGACAATATCGTTTTGGATATTGAACAAATGGAAGCCATCATCGCCCAATTTATGGATTACGCCAAAAGCGATGTGGCAGAAGAATTGGTTTTTACCCAAGCATTTGAACTTTTTCATGCGCTTGGCACGCGCCAACAAGAATTGCATGTTGATTTTTCTTTTGCCATTGATGAAAATTTGCCCTTGATGCCTTTGCGTGCCAAAAGCTTATGCCGCGCCGTAATCAATTTAATTGACAATGCTTACAAATACGGCAAGCCGCCCGTCATTCTCAACATTACGCAGCACAATCAAACGATGCTCATTGATGTCATTGACCATGGGCAAGGTGTGCCCAAAACGGAATTTTCACGCATCAAACGCGCTTTTGTGCGCGGCGATTCTGCACGCACCAACACAACGGGCACCGGTTTGGGTTTGGCCATTGTTGAGCGCATTGTGCGCCAACACAGCGGCGAAATACAATTTGAACATTTGAAAAACGCCTTTTTGGTGCGCTTAATGCTGCCCATTCGTTCGCTTTGAAAAAAATCCACGGTCAACCCGCATTTTTTTTGAAATTTTTTTCTCGTTGACCGTGGAAAAAATCCACCAAACCTTTTAAACGCAAAAAAAATTTAAAACAAATTTAAAAAAAATTAAAATAAAAACACAACATTCAAATTTAAAAATTTAAAAAAATTTTATTGTTTTCATTTTTTTTAAGAAAGAATTTTTATGCTTCAAACCCGAATCATCACCGCCATTGTTATGCTGGCTGTTTTTTTGCCAGCCGTTTTGTTTTTGCCTTCTTGGTATTTTTCTTTATTCCTTTCTTTTGTGGTGGCGCTTGCCTTTTGGGAATGGGGACAATTTTTACAATTTTCTTCTTTCAAGCGCAAAATTTTGGGCGTGGCGGCTTTTTTGTTTTTGGTTTGTTTTTCTTTTTTTTATGAAGAAACGCTGCAATTAAAAGGCAATATTTCTTTATTTTGTTTGTCGGTTTTGGCCATTAGCAGCGCATTTTGGTGTTTGGTTGCGCCTATTTTTTTGCACCAAAAATGGAAAATCAACGGCTTGAAAGGCATGGTGCTGGGCATTGTGGTTTTGTTTCCGCTTTGGCTTTCTGTGGTGCAAATGCGCAATTTTTCGGTGGAATTGTTGCTTTTGGCAATGCTCATCGTTTGGATTGCCGATTCGGTTGCGTATTTTGTTGGCAAAGCGTGTGGCAAACACAAAATGTGCCCATCCATTAGCCCGGGAAAATCTTGGGAAGGCGCATTAGGAGGCATTTTGGGCGTGATGCTTTATTTTCTGTTTTTAAGCAAAATCGGCAGAAATGTTGATTTTCATTGGCTTGTTTTTTTCATCACCATTTTTTTGGGCGGCATTTTTGCCGCACTTTCCATTGTGGGCGATTTGCTGGAATCTTTATTCAAACGCCAAGCCAATCTCAAAGATTCCAGCCAATTGTTGCCTGGGCACGGCGGCTTTTTGGATCGTTTTGATAGTTTGGCGGCGGTGCTGCCTTCCTTTTGGTTGATGTTTTATTTTTGGATCATTAACGCTTAAAAAAATCCACGGTCAACCCAAAATTATTTTCAAAAAAAATTTCACGTTCACCGTGGATTTTTAAACATTTTGCGCAAACGCGAACCCAATTTCAATTTGGCACGCCAAGAATGCGTCCAAGCCAAAAAAGTATGGTCAATGTAAGTCCAATTCCATTGCCGAATTTTGTTCTTGCTTTGCCGAAAACAAAATTGCACAAATTTAAAAAATGGAAAAATGCCTTTTTTTTCACCAAAATAAGCGCGCAAAAAAGAACTTTCGTAAACAAAAAAAGGTCCCAAATTCCATTCTTTTTTAAAATAATCCGCAAAAGGTGAAAATCCAACATCAATATAAACAATATTGGTGTTGGTTTTCATTTTGTTAATGCTGATTTGATAACCGGTTGAATGTCGGCATTTTCTTAAAATCAAGGCAGTTTGTGGATTGGCAAAAATCAAATTGTGGCAAATGGAACCATCGGTTGCGGCAAAAATTCGGCAATGTTGCAAAATGGCAAGCTCTTGCAAAAACGTAATTTTCTCCGGATAAACAATGTGAAATCCGTGTTTTTCAAAATAGTTTTTTAAAGATTCCTCGTTAAAATCTTTTTCCGATTGAAAATTCAAACGCGAAAAATAAACCTTTTCCACATCAAACAACGGCGCAGGCATTGGGGGCAAGCGTGCCAAAATAGCCAAAAACTCCGGCGTGTAAAAGCCAAAATTGTTTTCATTCCAAAAACATTCATCTGGCAAAATGATTGTTTTAAATTCCGTTGCTTGCGTGACGGCCATTAAATTTTCAATGGGCAAATGCAAACTTTTTAAATAACTTAAAAAATTTTCATTCGGTTTTGTGCAAAGCGTGGTGGGCGCATAAACCCATTTTAAGTTTTTCAAATGCGCATAATGTTGATTAAAAAACACCCAAAAATAACGCAAATGGTCGGTGATTTCATGCCCCCAACATCCCAGCCAAAACCCAACATAAACCACAGATTCTTCTATTCTTTTTTCAATTTTCGGGGGGGGGGGGGTTGAGTGTTTTTCATCCAATGCACATAAGTGGATGACAAATGTTCGCCTTTTTCATTCCAAATCCCACCAATTTCACCATTTAAGCCGCCCGGCGCCAAAACAGCATGGTGCAAAGTTTGAATGCCCAAAGTTTTGTTTTGCACCAAAAAATTGGTTTGGTGTTCTTGCTCAATTTGCAAAGCATCATCGGGATGCACAAAAGAAACATTCAAGTTTTTCATTTTTCATTTTTAAAAAAATCCACGGTCAACGTATTATTTTTTTCAAAAAAAATGAACGTTCACCGTGGATTTTTATGCTTGTTTGGATTTCACCCATTCCACAACGCTTGCCAAAGCTGCTTTGAGTTTTGCAACATTGTTGCCGCCGCCTTGTGCCAAATCGGCGCGGCCGCCGCCTTTGCCATCAATTTGCGCACAAACAAAACGCACCAAATCGCCCGCTTTCATTGTTGCAGTTAAATTTTTGGAAACACCAGCAATCACCGTGATTTTGCCGTTTTCCACACTTGCCAAAACCGCAACCGAATTGGGCAGTTTGTTTTTGATTTTGTCCAAACTTTCACGCAAATGCACAACCGAAACATTTTCCAACTGCACGCTTAACACATCAATGTTTGCTATTTTTTGGGCTTGTTGAATCCAAACATCCACATTGCTTAAAGTTTGGGCGTTTTTCAGTTGGGCATTTTCTTTTTGCAGATTTTTGTTTTCTTTTTGCAAAGAATCCAATTTGTTTAAAAATTCATTTTGCGGCGTTTTTAAAATGTTTAAGGCTTGTTCTATCCACGTGCTTTGGTTTTGCACATAACGCAGCGCATTCCAACCGGTTAGAGCTTCAATGCGGCGAATGCCCGCTGCCACGCCCAACTCTTGCGTTATTTTAAACAAACCAATATCGCCCGTTTTTTCAACGTGCGTGCCGCCGCACAATTCGCGCGTTTGGCCAATATCCACCACGCGCACTTCATCGCCGTATTTTTCGCCAAAAAGCATCACAGCGCCCAATTTTTGCGCTTCTTCTATGGGCATTTCACGGCAAATGGTGGGCGTATTTTTTAAAATTTCGGCATTGACCCAGTTTTCAACCGCGGTTTTTTCTTCATCGCTTAATGCTTGATGGTGCGCAAAATCAAAACGGGTTTTCTCAGAATCCACCAAAGAACCTTTTTGTTGCACGTGTTCGCCCAAAACGTGGCGCAAAGCACAATGCAACAAATGCGTTGCCGAATGGTTGCGCATAATGGCTTGCCGCACATCGTGGTTGATTTGCGCAAATAAAGAATCGCCCACTTTGAATGTGCCGTTTGATACTTTGCCCACATGCGCAAAAACTTGTGCTTTGATTTTTTGCGTATCCCACACCACAAATTCGCCGCCAGCTGCGCGCAACACACCTTTGTCGCCAACTTGCCCGCCCGATTCCGCATAAAAAGGCGTTTTGTCTAAAACAATCATTGCGGAATCGCCGTTTTCAATGCTTTCAACCGATTCGTTATTTTTATAAATTGCCAAAATTTTGGCGTGCGCAACCAGATGCGCATAACCTTCAAAAGTTGATTCGGCGCCTTCATAAGCCACGCCTGCCGCCATTTTGAATTTGGCGCTTTCACGCGCCATTTGTTTTTGGCGCGCCATTGCCCAATCAAATGCCGCTTCATCCACTTGGATATTTTTTTCACGGCAAACATCTTGCGTTAAATCCAGCGGAAAACCAAAAGTGTCATGCAGTTGAAAAGCAATATCGCCCGATAAAAAATCGCCTTGTTTTAATGGTTTTAACGCATTTTCCAACAAAGCCATTCCATTTTCCAAGGTTTGAAAAAAGCGCGATTCTTCATCCGCAATCACTTGATGAATTTTCTTTTCTTTTTCTTTTAATTCTGGGTAAGCCTCGCCCATTTCCGCAATCACGGCGGGCAACATTTGGTAAAAGAAAGGCTCTTTCACGCCTAATTTGTAGCCGTGGCGCACGGCGCGGCGAATAATGCGGCGCAACACAAAACCGCGCCCTTCATTTA
Organism: Rhodocyclales bacterium; assembly: GCA_050872585.1. Lineage (GTDB taxonomy): Bacteria > Pseudomonadota > Gammaproteobacteria > Burkholderiales > Rhodocyclaceae > SFHR01. Next base: position 14,642 of record JBNMHE010000028.1, read on the forward strand.
AAGGCAACACACCATCGGCAATTAAAAAAGCACAAGCGCGGCTGTGGTCTGCCAAAACTTTTAAAGAAGAATGGTTCAAATCACCACACGCCGTGATTTTTGCCGCCGCGGCAATTAAATTTTGGAACAAATCAATTTCATAATTGGAATGCACGCCCTGCAACACCGCCGCCATACGCTCCAACCCCATTCCAGTATCCACCGATGGTTTAGGCAGTTTGGTTAAGTTGCCTTCTTCATCGCGGTTAAATTGCATAAAAACAATGTTCCAAATTTCAATAAACCGGTCGCCATCTTCATCTTTGGAACCCGGAGGACCACCAAAAATATTCTCCCCGTGGTCGTAAAAAATTTCTGTGCAAGGACCGCACGGACCGGTTTCCCCCATCATCCAAAAATTGTCCGACAAATACCGCGCGCCTTTGTTGTCTCCAATTTTGATAATGCGATTTTCTGGCACGCCAATATCATCGCGCCAAATAGAATAAGCCTCATCGTCTTCGGCATAAACCGTGACGGTTAATTTTTCTTTGGGGAGTTTAAAAATATCGGTGAGCAATTCCCACGCAAAAAGAATGGCATCTTTTTTAAAATAATCGCCAAAGGAAAAATTGCCCATCATTTCAAAAAAGGTGTGGTGCCGCGCGGTGTAGCCCACATTTTCCAAATCATTGTGCTTGCCGCCGGCTCTCACGCATTTTTGCGCAGTGGTGGCACGCGTATAAGAACGTTTATCAAACCCCAAAAAAACATCTTTGAATTGATTCATCCCCGCATTGGTAAAAAGCAAGGTTGGGTCGTTTTCTGGCACAAGGGAAGAAGAATGCACCACACGGTGCCCTTTTTTGGCGAAAAAATCTAAAAATGTTTGGCGAATGGCGGCGCTTTTCATCGCTTTTCTCTGTAAAAAAAGCGACATTTTAATGCGATTCGGCTATGCTTTTGCTTTTTTTCGCCTTTAAAAAATTATGAAAATCATAGATGGCAAAGCCTGCGCAGAACACTGCCGCAACGCTTTAAAAGAACGCGTGGAAAACTTAAAATCCCGCAAAATTACGCCCGGCTTGGCAGTTATTTTGGTGGGCAACAACCCCGCCTCACAGGTTTATGTGAAAAACAAAATCATCGCTTGCGAAAAATTAGGCATTTTTTCGCAAAAAATTGCCTTAAAAGAAGACACAAATGAAGCCGAACTCTTGGCGCATATTCACCAACTCAACCAAAATCCCAACATTCACGGCATTTTGGTGCAGTTGCCCTTGCCCAAACAAATCAATGAAGAAGCCATTTTAAAAGCCATTGCGCCGCAAAAAGATGTGGATGGTTTTCACGCACAAAATTTGGGCGCTTTGGTGCAAAACACAAAAGCTTTGGTTGCCTGCACGCCCAAAGGCATTGTGCGTTTATTAGACAAAGAAAAAATTGAAATTGAAGGCAAAAACGC
>JBNMHE010000029.1:0-15879 GCA_050872585.1 Rhodocyclales bacterium
ATACCAAGCGCCAGATTTGTCAATCAAACCCATTGCCACGCCCATATCCACAATTTCACCTTCACGTGAAATGCCTTGACCATACAACATTTCAAAAATAACTTCTCTAAAAGGTGGCGCCACTTTGTTTTTGACTACTTTAACGCGCGTTTCATTACCGATGACTTCATCGCCTTTTTTAAGCGCGCCAATGCGGCGAATATCCAAGCGAACCGAAGCGTAAAACTTCAAAGCATTGCCGCCGGTTGTGGTTTCAGGACTGCCAAACATCACGCCAATTTTCATGCGAATTTGGTTAATAAAAATGACCAAAGTGTTGGTTTTTTTAATGCTGCCGGTTAATTTGCGCAAGGCTTGACTCATCAAACGCGCATGCAAACCCATCACCGAGTCGCCCATTTCACCTTCAATTTCGGCGCGCGGCGTCAAGGCCGCAACTGAGTCAATGACAATAATATCCACGCCGCCGGAACTCACCAACTTGTCTACAATTTCCAAGGCTTGCTCGCCTGTATCCGGTTGCGAGACGATTAAATCTGAAACTTGCACGCCCAAACGCTGGGCATATTGCACATCCAATGCGTGTTCGGCATCAATAAAAGCGGCGGTGCCGCCCAATTTTTGCATCTCGGATATCACTTGCAAACAAAGCGTGGTTTTGCCAGAAGATTCGGGACCATAAATTTCAACCACCCGACCGCGCGGCAAACCGCCAACGCCCAAAGCAATATCCAATCCCAAAGAACCGGTGGAAACCACTTCCAATGCTTCATCCACATCCACATCGCCCATGCGCATAATGGCGCCTTTGCCAAATTGTTTTTCAATTTGTTGCAATGCAACAGATAGCGCTTGTTGTTTGTCTTTGTCCATATCATCTCCCAAAATGCCAACATTATGGCACAGATTTTGCTTTAAACTTTCAACAACACGTTTGAAAAAAATCCACGGTCAACGCCAAAAAAATTGTAAAAATAAAAAAATTCAAGCGTTGACCGTGGATTTTTTGATTTTTATTTGATTTCCGATTCGTTTAACAAACGCTCGCAATAACGCGCGATGATATCCACTTCCAAATTGACAAAATCGCCTTCTTTTAAAGCGTGAAACATGGTGTTTTTCAAAGTGTGCGCAATCAAATGAATGGAAAAATGACAATGTTCTACTTCATTGATGGTTAAACTGACGCCATTGACCGTGATGGAACCTTTTTTGGCAATGTATTTGGCTAAATTTTCGGGCGCACAAATGCCCAAACGGCGATTGTCGCCAATGGCGGTAAAATCAATCACTTTGCCTTGTCCATCCACATGTCCGGTGACAATGTGTCCGCCCAAACGCTCATTGATTTTTAATGCTTTTTCCAAATTCAAAAGCGTGCCAATTTCTTTAAAACCGGTTGTGCAAGAAATGGTTTCGGGTGAAGCATCCACTGAAAAAGTATTTTTTGAAAAATCCACCACGGTTAAACACACGCCATTGCAAGCAATAGAATCGCCCAATTGCACATCGCTGAAATCCAAAGTATCGGATTGAATGGTTAAACGCACGCCTGCCGCTCTTGGCGTGATGGATTGTAATTGTCCTATGGCTTGAACAATGCCTGAAAACATTATTTTTCCTTTCTGTTTTTTTATAAAGTTAATTGTGTTGCAACGCCGTATTTTTTGGCAACCATGGCATACAAGGCAAATACGCTAGGCAGTTTGGCATTGTGTGGATCTTTTTTTTTGACGCGTTGCAAATAATGGATGGCTTGACTGGCCAAATCGTGGTCCCAGCCTTTGTGGTCTAACAAGGTAAAAATGGCAAAAGCGGCTTTGATTAAAAAAGCCGCGCTAGGCACTTTTTGAACGGCATTCATCAATAAATGCGCATTTTCTGCCCAATTGCCTTTTTGCGATGCTTGTTCACTTTGTAACTCTATGGCTTTGATTTCTTCTTGAATAGAAAACAAAATGGCTTTGCCATTTTCCTCAGAATGGGTTTGTTGAAAAACACGCTCTATTTGCGCCAAAACGCTTTGATTTTCAAAATTTTCTGCGGCCACTTGGCGAATGAAGGCTTCGCCCTCTTCATTTTTGCCTAATTTTAAACATGCCAGTGCCAAATCAGTTGTTTGTTTGGCCGACAAAACTTCATCGGATAATTGTTCTTTCAATGTTAAGGCTTCATCTAATAAAGTTTGTGCTTGGGTGTTGGCGCCTTCGTTTTTCAAACACAAAACTTCATTGGTTAAAGCAATCAATTCTGCGGTGGCATTGCCGCGAAATTCGCGTTTTAAATCACCCATCAATTTGCGTGAAGAAGCCACATCGTCTTTGGCAATATACACTCTGGCCAAATTGCTGAAATCATCCATACTGCGCAAAGTGGAGCCGCGGCTGCGTTCAATAACCTTACCAAATGCTTTTTGTGCCAAGGTTAAATCGTTGTTTTGCATAGCCACATCGCCCATGATGCGTTGGCGAATGGTGTTATTAGGCGAAGACTCTGCGGCTTTTTGCAAAATTTCTTGAGCTTTGGGCAAATTGCCTTCTTGCGTGTAAATGCTGGCTAAAAAATCATGAATGGCCAGAAATTGTGGTGCTTGTTCTAACAATTTTAAAGCCAATAAAGTGGCTTCTTTCAATTTGCCTTGTTCTTTTAAAGCAATGGCAATGCCCATTTTTGCCCAAGGTGGATCATTTTCGGCAATCACTTGTTGGTAGAGTTTTTCGGCTTCTGGGAAAAGTCTTAATTTTAATAAAATGCTGCCTTTGTGGCGTTGTGCTTCCAATGCAAAAGCGGGATATTGTTGAATGACGCGCTCACATGCAACCAATGCTTCTGGTAGGTTTTCTTCTTCCAGTCGCGCATAAATTTTTTTCAAAATATGTTTTTTGTAAATGGCGTGAATCAATCGTGGTTGCATTTGTTCAGGGGTTAAAGGTTTGATTAAATAATCATCGGGCGCCAATTCCGCCAAAGCCACCACATTGGTAAAAGAACGTTCGCTGGTGACAATCATATAAACCGTGGATAAGGGAATGTATTTTGCCATGCGCAACTCTTCTAATAATTGTTGTCCATCGCGCGCATCGTCTAACATAAACTCGGAAATAATAATATCAAAGTGTGCATTTTTAACTTGACGCACCACATCGGAAGCATTCGCGGCACCTTGAATGCTGGTAATGCCCAATGTGCTTAACATTATGCGCAAAGATTCTCTTGCCGGTGCATTTCGGTCAATTAGCAACACGCGCAATTTGTGCAAAGTGCGGTGCAAGGCTAAAAGCATATTTTCCGTGCTCATTCAAAACCTAAACAAACGCAAAACACTTAAAATTATGCCTTTTTTAATGAACTTTTTGGCTTTTTTATGCGCTTTCCTATTCATTTTTCTGTGATTGTGATTGGCGGCGGTCATGCTGGAACCGAAGCAGCTCTTGCTTGCGCCCGAATGGGTGAAAAAACATTGCTTTTAACTGATGATTTGGAAACGTTGGGCGCATTAAGTTGCAATCCTTCTATTGGCGGAATTGGCAAAGGGCATTTGGTGCGTGAAGTCGATGCAATGGGTGGTATTATGGCGCAAGCCGCCGATTTTGCAGGCATTCAATTTCGTATGCTCAATGCGTCTAAGGGTCATGCTGTTCGTGCAACGCGCGCGCAAATAGATAGGCAACTCTACAAAAAAATTATTCGCCAAACCTTAGAAAATCAACCTAATTTGTGGCTTGTTGCCCAAAGTGCCGAATCATTTATTTTTAAAAATGCGGAATTGGTTGGCGTGAAAGCTTCTTTTGGTGTTGATTTTTACGCTGATGCTTTTGTGCTGACCGCCGGCACTTTTTTAAATGGCTTAATGCATGTGGGTTTGGAGCAAAAAACAGGCGGCAGAATGGGCGCGCCAGGCAGTGTGTTGCTTGCGGAAAATTTAACCCATTTGAATTTGCCACAAGGACGTTTGAAAACTGGAACTCCACCGCGCTTAGATGGCAAAACCATTGATTTTTCCGTTTTGGAAAAACAAGATGGCGATTATTCTCATTCTTATTTTTCTTTTATTCCAAAATACCCGCATCCCAAACAACTGCCATGTTGGCTAACGCAAACCAATGAAAAAACGCATGAGATTATTCGCCATAATTTAAACCGCTCGCCGCTTTATGCCGGTGTGATTGAAAGTGTGGGACCACGTTATTGCCCTTCTATTGAAGACAAAATCCACAAGTTTTCTGATAAAAACAGCCATCCGATTTTTTTAGAACCGGAAGGTTTAAACACCAATGTGTTTTATCCCAATGGCATTTCAACCAGTTTGCCGCTTGATGTGCAATTGGATTTGGTGCATTCCATCAAAGGTTTGGAAAATTGCCATATTTTGCGTCCGGGTTATGCCATTGAATACGATTTTTTTGATCCGCGCGCCTTGTTGGATTCTTTACAAAGCAAAGTGATTCCAAAATTATTTTTGGCTGGACAAATTAACGGCACAACCGGTTATGAAGAAGCGGCTGCGCAAGGACTTTTGGCAGGCATCAATGCCGCACTTTGTGCAAAAGGAGAAAATCCGTTTGTTTTAAAACGTTATGAATCTTATATTGGCGTGATGGTGGATGATTTAATCACGCAAGGCATCTCGGATCCTTATCGTATGTTTACCAGCCGCGCCGAATACCGTTTGAGTTTAAGAGAAGACAATGCCGATTCTCGTTTAACAATCAAGGCGCACGCATTGGGTTTAATTGATGAAGAACGCTGGCGCATCTTTAATGAAAAACAAGAAGCCATTGCCCAAGAAAAAGAGCGCCTAAAAAAAACATGGATTAATCCCAAAGTGTTGCAAGCGCAACAAGCCGCACAATCTTTAAACCAAACACTTTCGCGTGAAACCAATTTGTTTGATTTTTTGCGCCGTCCCAATGTGCGTTATGCCGATTTGTTTTTGTTTGCACAAGATTTGTTGCCTTTAACCGATGGCGCGGTGATTGAACAACTGGAAATTCAAGCCCAATATGCCGGTTATATTGAACGGCAAAAAATAGAAATTGAAAAAGCCGAAAAAATGGGCAATCAAGCCATTCCCTTGCAATTTAATTACGATCATGTCAAAGGACTTTCCGAAGAAGTGCGCCAAAAATTAAAATTGCATCGTCCGCAAACCATTGCGCAAGCGATGCGTATTTCGGGCATGACGCCTGCTGCCATTTCTATTTTGTTAATTTATTTAAAAAAATCAGGATTGATGTAAAAAAATGAAGCATTTTCAAAAAAAAAATCGGTTGACCGTGGAAAATCAAAAAATCCACGGTCAACGAGAATTTTTTTTAAAAAATGCTTTAAATGCAAACGGCATTCAAGCAAACAAAGAACAAATCCATTTGCTTTTGGTGTATGCCCAAACGCTTGAAAAATGGAATAAGGTTTACCAACTCACCAGCAAAGATTCTTTTGAAGAAATTGTGCACATTCATTTTGTGGATTGTCTTTTGTTGTTGCCGCATTTGTCCAAAACGCCATTTTCTTTTTTGGATGTGGGTTCTGGAGCGGGTTTTCCCGGAATGGTTTTGGCGATTTTTCGTCCAGATTGTGCGTTTTTTTTGATGGATTCTGTTTTTAAAAAAATTGCTTTTTTGAATGAATTAAAACGCGTGTTGAATTTAAAAAACGTGCAAACTTTGCACACGCGCGCGGAAAATCACAAAGATACTTTTGATTTTGTGGCTTGTCGCGCATTTTCATCGGCAGCGATGTTTGTTGAAAAAACACAACATTTATTAAAACATCAAGGCAAATGGTTGCTTTTGAAAAGCGCTTCGGTTGAAAACGAAATTGCGCATTTAAATAAGGTAAAATGCAAAATGAAGACTCTTGGCGCATCGCGCACTCTTTTGATTTTAGAAAAACAATGAAAATTTTGGCCATTACCAACCAAAAAGGCGGCGTCGGCAAAACCACCACAGCGGTGAATTTGTCTGCTTGTTTGGCAGCTTTGCAACGCCGCGTGCTTTTAATTGATTTGGATCCGCAAGGCAATGCCACAACGGGAGTGGGCGTTTTTAAAAAAGAAGCCTTGCCCACGGTGTATCAACTGTTAATTGGCAAAGCCCGTTTTGAAGACGTTAAAATTACCACGCAGTTTGGTTTTGATTTGATGCCCGCCAATCGCGAATTGTCCGGCGCGGAAGTGGAATTGGTGGAATTGTCCGAGCGCGAAATGCGCTTAAAAAAATCTTTAAAAAACATAGAAGCGCTTTATGATTTTGTGATTATTGACTGTCCGCCCGCTTTAAATATGCTCACCGTCAATGGTTTGGTGGCGGCTCAAGCGGTTTTAATTCCGATGCAATGTGAATATTACGCTTTGGAAGGTTTGTCTGATTTGGTTGAAACTTTGCGCAAAATCAAAAAACTCAATAAAGATTTGGAAATTGAAGGTTTGTTGCGCACCATGTTTAATCCGCAAGGCGTTTTGAATCAACAAGTTTCACAAGAATTGGAAAAATATTTTCCCAATAAAATTTACCAAAGCATTATTCCGCGCAATGTGCGATTGGCGGAAGCGCCATCTTATGGCAAACCGATTCTTTTTTATGATAAATCTTCTCGCGGCGCCAGAGCGTATATGGATTTGGCATGTGAGATGCTTGGAAAGTAAAAGATGATGAGCAACAAAAGAGGGTTGGGGCGCGGATTAAACGCACTTTTGCGCCCACAAGAAAATGAAGAAGAATTAACGTTTTTATCTATTGGCGATTTGTGTCCGGGAAAATACCAACCGCGCCAACAAATGGATGAAATTGCGTTGATGTCTTTGGCAGAATCCATTAAAAAACAAGGCATTATGCAACCTATTTTGGTGCGTCCTATTCAATCGGCGGCATTGGATGCGCCGCGCTATGAAATTATTGCTGGCGAGCGCCGTTGGCGCGCAGCACAAGTGGCTCAATGTGAAGAAGTGCCGGTTTTAATCCGCGTTATTGACGACAAAGTGGCGCTTGCCATGGCGCTTGTTGAAAATATTCAGCGCGAAAATTTAAACCCATTGGAAGAAGCACAAGGTTTGAAACGTTTGGCAGAAGAATTTCATCTCACGCAACAAGAAATTGCGCAAGCCGTTGGGCGTTCGCGTGCCAATGTGGGCAATATGATGCGTTTGTTGAATTTGTGCGATGCGGTGCAAAAATTGTTATTAGAAGACAAACTGGATATGGGGCACGCGCGCGCCCTTTTAACTTTGCCGCCTGCTTTACAAATTGCCTTGGCGCAAAAAATTGTGCAAAAAAAATTGTCGGTGCGCGAAGTAGAGCGCGAAGTTGCGCGTTTGCTCAATCAAAAAAGCGAGTCTTTCAACAAGCAAAATCCGGATTTAATCCGCATTGAAGAAGAATTGGCGCAACATTTAAGCACCCGCGTGATGATTCGCGCAACGCAAAAAGGCAAAGGACGCTTGACCATTCATTTTGCAGATAACGAACAATTGGAAAATTTGCTCAACAAATTGCGCGAATAAAAAAATCCACGGTCAACCTCCGATTTTTTTAATTTTTTTTGACGTTGACCGTGGATTTTTTTATTGCGATAAAAACGTGCGCATTTTCTTTAATGCTTGATTTTCAATTTGGCGAATGCGCTCGGCAGAAACATTGTAAATTTGTGCCAATTCTTGCAAAGTTTTGGGCGAATCGGACAAATAGCGCGTTTGAATGATAAAAGCACTGCGCTCATCCAATAAAGCCAAGGCTTTGTGGATGTTTTCATTTTGCAAATGTTGTTTTTTTTCCATCAACACTTCGGGCGATAAACGTGAATCGGCCAAAGAATCAATGGGCGCAGAATCCGAGTTTTCATCAAAAGGTTGGTCTAGCGCCACATCTTGCAAAACCATGCGCGAATGCATCTCCAAAACATCGCATTCTTTCACTTCCAATTGCTTGGCAATCTGGTGCGTTTCTTTTTGGGTTAAAGCGCGATGCGGATTTTGCAGCATTTTGCGCAAATTAAAAAACAATTTGCGTTGTGCTTTGGTGGTGGCGGTTTTGACGATGCGCCAATTGCGCAAAACATAATCGTTGATTTGCGCTTTAATCCAATACAATGCAAATGTTACCAAACGCACGCCTCGCGCAGGATCAAAACGTTTGACCGCTTTCATTAAGCCAATATTGCCTTCTTGAATCAAATCCGCATGCGGCAATCCATAACCCAAATAACCGCGCGCAACGGCAATGACCAAACGCAAATGCGAACAAACCAATATTTTGGCTGCTTCCAAATCATTTTCTTCATGCAAGCGCTTGGCCAAAATGTGCTCTTGCTCCTGCGTTAAAATGGGATGCGCATTGGCTTGTTGAATATACGCCGTTAAGCTATCCGTTGTAACCAACGCCGTATGCATGTTTTTCTCCTTTAAAATTTAAATTTTGTTTTCAAAAAATGTGCCATTTTAGCACTCACATAATGAGAGTGCTAAATTGTTTTTTGGTTTCATTTTTTTGAAAAACGGATAAAAAATCCACGGTCAACCGATTATTTTTTTTATTTTGAACAATGTGGATTATTTTAATTTGCCTTTAACCACGGTTATTTCATTGGGATTTTCAATGAAACAAGAACCTTTATCGGCTTTCAATTTGCCGCATTCGCATTGCGCTTTGATGCGCGAGACGGAATTAACCACGCCTTTGCAATGCTTGCATTCGTAATAAATATCGCCGCCTTTGGGCAAATTGTTTGGGTCGGGCGCCGGTTCTACGGGATAAAAATTATAAATTTTGCGCAACATTGTGAATCTCCTTGAATTCTGTTTGAGCCAAAGCTCGATAATGTTTGTTGGCATCTTCTGGACGATTGAGATAATCCAATAAGCGTGCCAATTCCAAATGGGCTTCCAAATTGTGATTAAGTGCAATGGCGGCTTCCAAATAATTTTGTGCTTTGCCCCACAAATGCGCTTTCAAACACATTTGTCCCAAAGCCAAAAGCAAGGCGCTGTTGTCGGGCGCGTGGTTTAACCATTTTTCAGCTTGTGCAATGCGCAATTTTTCATCGCCTTCTTTTAATGAAGCATAACGCGCAAAAAGCAAGGCGCAATGGTTTAAATTTTCATTGTGTGAAAGGTATTTTTCTATCCATTTTTGAGCGGATTTTTCATCTCCAAAATGCAACAAATAATCCACTGCCGCTTGAATTTCGTTGATGTTTTCGGGTTTCCAACCATTTAAAAAAGTTGTGAGATTTTCCAAATTATCGGATGCTTCTTTTAAGGCATTCAAGGTGGCTTGATTTTTAACTTTTTGCGCCGATTCGCTTGTTAAAACGCCTTTTTTTTGCAGCATTTTTAAGCGCGACAAAATATTTTGCCCTTCGTTTAAACCTTCGCGAGCGGACAAATCCAATAACAAAGCCGTTTTGGATGCGGCAATTTTAGGAGGAAGTGAGCTCAAAGCATTCAAAGCATCGCCAAAACGTTGGGTTTGAAATGCCGTTTGGGCTTCCAACAAAGTGGCGGCATGGTGGAGAGATTCATCGGCTTGGCGCGCATAATTTAACCATGTGCGCTGGTTTTCATTTTCAGCACAATGTGCCGCCAACAAAGCGGAAAGTCCTTTCCATTTGTTTTTTTGATAGGTTTTTTGTGCCAATTTGAAAGCTTGTTGGTGTTGCCCTTCAAAAAAAGCCAACAAAGCGCGATTGAACATTTCTTGTGCGCGTTTGTCTTGAAAGCGGCGCAACGTTTTGGGAATGTTAAAAATTGCTGCCAAAATGCGAAAAAGCAAAAACAAAACAAACAACGCCAACAAAAGCAAAACCACAAAAAAATTAAAAGACAATTCAATGCGGTGTTGGCTTAAAACAAAAATGACACTGCCGGAATTGTGTTGCACGCCAAATGCCAAAAGCACCGCGCCCAAAAAAAGAAGAATAATCCACAAAACATTTTTCACGGCAACACCTCGGCTGGCACGGACATCAAATAAGCACTGCTTTTTAAATTCAAAACGCGTTCAAAATGCACGTTTTGCATTTTTTCTAATGTTTTTTTGGCGTTGAAAACATCAGAATCTTCCAAATCAAAATCATGTGTTAAGGCGCTTAACGTGGCTTTTAATTCCGATTCAAAAATAGCTTGATTGGAACTTGCCAAAGCCAAACGCAAACCCAAAAAACGCAAACGCGTATTTTCATAAACCAACCAAGAAGGTGCAGTGCTGGCCAAAATATCGGCTTCGCTAATGGATTGCACGCGCACAAAGTCGCTTAACGCACTCCACAAACTGGCCATTGAATCTTCTAGCCACGCGCCAAAACTATTGACCGAAACGCTGGTCGTTTGTGGATTTTCTTTGGCTTTTTCCACGGTCAACGCCAAATTTTTTTCATTTTTTTGGCGTTTTAATGGCCAAAAAGCGCTATCGCTTGCCATTTGTTCCAAATCTTTGAGCATTTGGGTGGTGTTGGGCGCTTCTTTTTGTTCGTTTAAACGCGTCAAATCTTCGGTTACCAAAGGCAATAATTGTTGGGATTGCGCATCATTTTGTTGTTGTAAGCGAAGTTGTGCGGATTTTAACAAGCGAATGCTCCATGGCACATTGGTCGGCAAGGCTTGTTCGGCTGCCGCAATGCGTTGAAAAACACCAATTAAGGCAGCACCTTCTTGTAATTTTAAAAAGCGCTCGCGCTCTATATTCAACGCGGTTTGCGATTCTTGCAACTGTGTAATTTGCGCTTGTATTTTGGCTTGCCATGAAGAATCGCGCCCTTCTAATGCTTGAATGCGCGTGTTGATTTCATCTTGGTCGTGGTCTAATTTTTCGCTTAATTCTTTGACTCTGGCATCTTGCGCTTTGCCAATTTGTTCGTCTCGGGCATTCAAATCATCTTTTAAAGTGTCTTGACTGTGTTGAGAATTCCATCCCAACCACGCCACTGCCGCCAACAAAACCCACATTAATAACCACATCCATTTGGATGGCGAAGGCGGCAAAGTGCCTGTTTGTTTTTTTTCTGTTTCTTTTACGGATGCGCTGTTTGCCGATTGTGATTGGGTTGCAAAAGAAGAAGTTGCATTTTCATTTGTTTTTGTTTCTTCTTGTGCTTGAAAAGAAGGCGTTTCATCGCTTGTTTTTTCCGAAATAGATTCGGGTGTTTCTTCTAACACTTTTGCCTCTCCTTCAATGGTTTCCGGTGTGGATTTTGTAGATGAAGGCAAATCGTCTTTGCGGGTTTTTTTAGCCATTTTTATTCCATTGAAAATGCGTCAAACAATCAACCAAAGCCGAACTATTTTGCGTATTCACCACGTTTAAAAAACCAAAATCATGCAAAGTTTTGGCAATGCGCGGATGAATGGCAAACACGGGCAATTTTACCAAAGGCTGTGGCACTTGGCGCATTTTTAAAATAGAAAACCAAAAACGCACCACTTCACTGCTGGTAAAAACAATGGCATTGATTTTGCCTTCTGTGGCAAGATTAAATAAAGTTTGCGCTTGATTTTTGGAGGCCATTTGGCGTTGATACAACGCAAAAACGCCCACGTTTTTGCCGCGATTGTGTAAAAATTGCGGCAATATTTCGCGCCCGGAATTGCCGCGCAAAATTGCCACATTGTGTGTGCTTTGCGGATTTTTTTCAAACCATTGAATTAAACCTTCGGCGCTTTGTGTTTGGCTGACAAATGCATCAAGTCCTTTTTCTTTTAAGGCTTGTTGCGTTGTTTTTCCGCTGGCAAGAAGAATGTGTTTTTGCCAAAAACAAAGAGAATTTTCCCAAGCAAAAGCATAGCGCACCGCATTGGGACTAATAAAAACGATTACGCTTTTTTCTTTTAAAAAATTTTTGAATGCTTGATGCGTTGTTTTTTGTTCGGATTCCGACAAAGGCAAAATAGAAAAAAGCGGACATTCCACAACCTCAATGGCATAAGCTTGAAGCGCATTTTTGAGGGTTTGATTATCTGGGCGCGTTAAAGCAATTTGGCAAGAAGGCAAAAAATCCACGGTCAACCTAAAATTTTTTTCAAAATGGCATCGGCGCCTTTGGATAACATTCTTTCCGCCATGGTTTTTCCCAATTCTTCGGCTTGGTTGATGGGCGCACATTGTTCGTCATAAAGCATTTGGGTGCCTTCTGGATTACCCACAAAAGCGCGCAAAAAAACGGCATTGTTTTGTAAAACGGCATAAGCGCCAAGCGGCACTTGGCACGAACCGCCCAAAACGCGCGAAAAAGCACGTTCTGCCAAAACGCAACACGCGGTTGTTTCGTCTTTAAAAATGTGTAATGTTTGAAGAATAGCCGATTGATTTTCCAAAATTTCTATGCCCAAAGCGCCTTGCCCGGGCGCGGGAATGGATTGTTCTATGGGCAAAATCGAGCGGATTCGGTTGTGTAAATTCAAACGTTCCAAACCTGTTGCCGCTAAAATAATGGCGTCAAATTCGCCTTGGTCTAGTTTTTTTAATCGTGTATCTAAATTGCCTCTTAAACTTTTGATTTTTAAATGCGGAAAACGGCAACGCAGTTGCGATTCTCTGCGCAAGCTGGAAGTGCCGACCACGGCGCCTGCGGGAAGTTGTTGCAGGTTTTCAAAATGGTTGCTGACCAATGCATCAAAAGGATTTTCGCGCCCAAAAATAAAAGGCAATGCAAAACCTTCCGGCATTTGCATGGGCACATCTTTCATAGAATGCACAGCCAAATGCGCTTGTTTGTTCAAAAGCGCCACTTCCAATTCTTTAATAAACAAGCCTTTGCCGCCAATTTTGGCAAGTGGTTGGTTTAGAATTTCATCGCCTCGGGTTGTGGTGGGCAAAATGGAAAAAGTTTGATTGGGATAATGTTTTTTTAAACGATTCAACACGTATTGGGCTTGCCACATTGCCAAGCGCGATTGGCGAGAAACGATTACAATAGGCGCATCCATGTTTTTTTCCTTAAATTAAAAGCAATGTTTCGAGTCATTACAAAATACCAAGATGGCGGCACGCGACCGATTGTGGAATATGGCCCATGGCATGAATCCGAAGACATTGCGCATTTTTGGGCGCAATCTTTAAAAAAACAAGGCTATATTGTGGAAGTAGAAAACCAAAATAAAGATGCGCCTCAAAAAGAAGCCACGCCAAACGACAATGCCGATTTGGCTGCCGCTTTGGCAAGTATGGCTTGATGGTTTAATTTTCCGTTTGCAGCACATTGGAAGAAGAAGTGTTGGCGCTTCCTTTCATCGATTCATCTATTTGGCGCGTTTCTTCTTCGCTGACAATTTCAAACAAACTCACCACTTTTTTAACGCCAGATACAACGCGCGCGGCTTCGGTTGCCAACTGTGCTTCATGGGCATTGACAATGCCCATCAAATAAACCACGCCCGCTTCGGTAATCACTTTAATGTGGTTGGCAGATAAATTTTTGGTATCCACCAATTTGCCTTTGACCTTGGAAGTAATATAAGAATCATTGCTGCGAGAAGCAAGAGAAGAATTTTCACCCAAAACCATTTCGTTATACACTTCTTTTACGCCTTTAATTGCCAAAACAGCATCGCCAATGCCTTGGCGAACCGATTCATTAGGCGCTTCGCCGGTAATCAAAACGCGGCGATTAAACGAAGTGTAATTTTTATGTGAAACGCTGGCGTATTTTTCCGGCACTTGTTGGATGGCTTTCCATTCAATGCCTTCATCATCGGTTTGTGTGCCAATGGAGCGCCGATCATGCAAGGCCATTATTCCGCCACTTCCGCCGGCAATCATTACCACCGGCACGCAAGCGCTTAAACTGAACAATAAACTGAGAAAAAGCGGTTGAAAACGTTTCATAAACCATCCTTTTTTAAAAATGTGAATCGATATTGGCGCACAAGGCATGAATGATGGTGATATGCACTTCTTGAATGTGTGCGGTGCGCGTGTGCGCCACATTTAAAAGCACATCATCATCGGGTTTTAAAATTTGTGCGATTTTGCCGCCATTTCTGCCGGTTAAAGCAATAACGCGCATATTTTGCGCATGCGCTTGTTCTATTGCCAAAAACACATTGTTGGAATTGCCCGAAGTTGAAATGGCAATCAAACAATCTTGGGCATTGCCTAAGGCTGCCACTTGACGCGCAAAAATTTGGTCAAAAGCATAATCATTGGCAATGGCGGTTAAATTGGAAGAATCAGTTGTTAAAGCAAGTGCTGGCAAGGCTTTGCGTTCTTTTTCAAAACGCCCAACCAGTTCGGCAGCAAAATGTTGGGCATCGGCAGCCGAGCCGCCATTGCCACAAATCAAAACCTTGTTGCCGTTTTGTAAAGTTTGCCACAAACAACAAGCGGCTTTTTCTAAAAAAACGGGCAAAGTTTCAGCCATTTTTGTTTTTAAAGCCGCACTTTCTAAAAAATGTTTTTTAAAATGATTTTGCATTTTTTTATTTTACATTTTCCACGGTCAACGCCGCATTTTTTTGAAAAATTTTTTTTAATTTTCAATGTGCTTTAAAGAAAAAATAGCTTTTTTTATTCTGCCAAAAATGCATTTTTAATCCACATTGGATTGTTTTGATCGCCTTGAAAAAAAACACAATCAAAACGGCAAAGCGGTTCAACTTTTAGCCTTGCCAAATAATGTTGGGCAGCCAAAATTAAGCGTTTTTGTTTTTTGAAATTCACACTTGCTATGGCGCCGCCAAATTGATTTTGTTGGCGAAAACGCACTTCCACAAATACCAATTCTTTGCCATCTTGCATAATCAAATCAATTTCGCCGCCGCGCACTTTAAAATTGCTTTTTAAATGAATTAAACCTTGATTTTCTAAAAAATGCCGTGCATTTTGTTCTGCTTTTTGCCCTACAATTTGCCGAATGGATAACAATGCCGCCTCCCTTTATTTGATTCCCACGCCAATTGGCAATTTGGGCGATTTTACCTTGCGTGCGCACCACATTTTAAAACAATTGAATTACGTGGCGTGTGAAGATACGCGCACGAGTGCGCCAATTTTAAAAAAGATCAATCCGCATTTGCATTTGTTTGCCGCGCATGAACACAATGAAAATCAAGCATCTGAAAAAATTATCGCCCTTTTAAAGCAAAATGAAAGTGTGGGTTTGGTATCCGATGCTGGAACGCCCGCTATTTCTGACCCGGGCGCCAAAATTGTGTGCAAAGTGCAACAAGCTGGTTTTGCCATTGTGCCTTTGCCTGGGGCTTGTGCGGCCATTGCGGCATTTTCGGCAAGCGGTTTTTTGGCCAAACATTTTTATTTTTATGGTTTTTTGCCCAGCAAAAAAAATGGGCGTATTCAAGTTTTAAATGATTTAAAAAATCAAAATGGCGCGCTTATTTTTTATGAATCGCCGCATAGAATAAAAGAAACTTTGAATGATTTGGCAAATATTTTTCCACAAAGAGAATTATTTGTTGCCCGAGAATTAACCAAATGTTTTGAAGAATTAACCACTTTATTGTGCCACGATGCGCCAAAATGGTTCAATGAAAATCCCAATCGCCAAAAAGGGGAATTTGTTTTAATTTTAAATGAAGGCAAAATTAAAAATCCTTTTGAAAATAAAGCAGAAGAACTTTTAAAATGTTTGTTGGAACATAATTTGTCCGTTAAAGATTCTGCCAAAATTACAGAAAAAATAACCGGTATTCACAAAAAAATTTTGTATGAAAAAGCATTGTTATTGAAAAAAGAATAAAAAAATCCACGGTCAACTTAAAAAAATTTTTAAAAAATTTTAAAAATTTTTTTTGCGTTGACCGTGGAAAATAATATTTTTTAAATTATTTTATTTTTTTGAAAAAAAAGAATTGGAAAATTAAAAACAAAACCAGTGGAAAACAAAATAAAGAATCCCATAAATTTTGGAATAAACCCAAACGCCATGCGATTA
>JBNMHE010000030.1:0-15540 GCA_050872585.1 Rhodocyclales bacterium
AAAGATTCATTGCAAAATGCCGTGTTGCGCACCAATTACGCCGCGTTTTTGATGAAACATTTTTGCGGACTGCGCCACAATGAAGCCTTGCCGCATTTGGAAATGGCTTTAAAAAACGAGTCGCAAAACGCCATTTATTTCAATGCGCTTGGCGTTTTTTATGCGGACAAAAATGAAAATGAAAAAGCCCTCACTTTTTTTGAAAAAGCTTTAAAAATCAACACGTTGCATGCGCCTTCCCGCATGAATTTGGCACAACTTTTGTTGAAAATGGGCAACTACCAAAAAGGTTTTAAAATCGGGCGGCGCGCTTATTCCAACGCTTTTCGGCAAATGCCGCCCTACAATCTTTTTCCGCGCGGCATTTATGCGCCTTTGGAAAAAAACAAAAATTCTTTTAAAAACAAAGATTTACTCATTATTCCTGAACAAGGTTTGGGCGATGAAATTCATTTTTCGCGCTTTGTGCCGATTTTAAAAGAACGTTTAGGTTTTAAAAAAATCCACTGGATTTGCCGAGAATCTTTGGTTGATTTATTCACCGAATTGCCCAATATTGATTTTTTTGAAGGCTTAAAAACTTTGCAGTTTGGCGCACAAACTTTTTGGCAACCGCACGATTTTTGGTGTTTTTTGATGGATTTGCCGGAAATCTTGGATTTTTCGCCAGAAAAATACAAT
This sequence comes from Rhodocyclales bacterium, assembly GCA_050872585.1. Taxonomy (GTDB): domain Bacteria; phylum Pseudomonadota; class Gammaproteobacteria; order Burkholderiales; family Rhodocyclaceae; genus SFHR01. The sequence goes on from JBNMHE010000030.1 coordinate 682, forward strand.
TTTCAAATGCCACTTTTTAAAAAACCGCAAAAATCCACGGTCAACGAAAAAAATTTTTTAAAAATCGGCATTTTGGCGCGCGGCAACCCCAAACATTCCAACGATGCGGCGCGCTCCATTCACGATGAATCGGTTTTTAAACCGCTCTACAATTTAAAAAACGTGCAAATTATCAATTTTGAAAAAACTTTTAAAAACTTTTTAGAAACCAGCCAAAGTTTATTGGAATTGGATTTTTTAGTCAGCGTGGATTCGGCGCTTTCGCACTTAGCTGGTTCTTTAAACCTGCCCACTTTTTTGCTTTTGCCGCAATTCCGATCCGATTGGCGTTGGGGCAATGCAACACAACAATCCACATTTTGGTATAAAAAACATATTCTTTTGCGCCAACATACTACGCAAAAATGGGATGATGAAATCAAGCAAATTGTTGCATTTTTAAAAGCATTGGAATGATTAAATCAATAAAGAGATTACTGAGAACTTTTCTTATTTTCACGCTTTTCTCAACGCTTTTTGTCTCTTTTACAAAATTTATAATATCCAATAAATAGTTATAATCCATCCGCATTTTGCACTTTTTTCTACAACATCAAAGCCATATTTTTAAATTTTTCAAAATCCGCTCTATTCATCTTATCTTTTACCATACATTAAAATAAAAAAATAATTTTATAAAAAAAACAATAATAATCAAAAAATCCACGGTCAACGTGGATTTTTTTTGAAAAATAATATTAAAATCATCATCTTTTAAAATTGTTTTGAGCACCATTTTTTTGTGTAAAAAAAAATAAAAAAACCTATATTTAGTTTTTAACAAAAGAAAGTTTGGTTATAAAATGCGTTTTTTACAACCACGTTTGCAAGAGGGGGATTTATGAAAGTTGAAACACATTTGTTTGGCAGCGTTGAAGTCAGCGATGACAAAGTCATCACCTTCCCAAAAGGTTTGGCAGGTTTTGAAAACAAAACGCGCTTTATGTTGATTCACGAGCTGGACAAACAAGGCGCTTTGCCCAGCTTCACCTTGCAATCTGTTGAAGACGGCGGCTTGGCCTTGCAAATTGTGGATCCAACTTTGTATGGTTTTCATTATGAATTAAGCTTAACGGACGAAGAAGCCGCCTTGTTGAAAAATCCTGCTGTTGAAGATTTAACCGTGATGCAAGTGGTTTACAAAAGCGGCAAAGCAGATATGGCAGCCAGTTTGCGCGCCCCGATTATCATCAACACCAAAGAACGCATTGGTTTACAAAAAATTATTGAAAACTTGCGCTCCAACGTGGTGTTGTCCAATTTGGCTAGCGAAGTTTAAAAAGCGCGCACGTTTTTCCACGGTCAACCCAAAAAAACTTTCAAAATTTTTTGGCGTTGACCGTGGATAAAAACTAACCCTTTGATTTTTTTAAGATTTTTGCTTTGAAAAAAGCAAAACGCTTTTTTTTGCACTCTTTTTTTCAAGGATTTTTGTAATGTCCCAATCCCCTTTTCTGCCAGAGTTGGCACCCAAACAAAACTGGCAAGTGATTCGCCGCGATAGCGAATTGGCATCTTTTGACCCAACCAAAATTACCTTGGCGCTGAAAAAAGCCTTCATCGCCGTTAAAGGAACGGATGAATCGCGCTCATCCGCACTTTATGCCATCACCGAAAATTTAACCCAAACCGTGGTGCAAGCGCTTTCGCGCCGTTTGGCTGTGAGCGGCAGAATCCACATTGAAGATATTCAAGACCAAGTGGAATTGGCTTTGATGCGTTCGGGCGAACACGATGTGGCGCGCGCTTATGTGCTTTACCGCGAAGAACGCGCGCAATCGCGCCGCCAAGCAGAAAAAGAAGCGCATAACGAAATTTTAATCAGCTTAACCAAAGACGATGGCACAACGCGCCCTTTGATGAAGGCGCAGTGGCAAGAATACTGCTTTGCCGCTTGCGATGGCATTGTGGATGCCGACCCCAATGTGCTTTTTAAATTAAGCCGCAACACGCTTTATGCGAATATGCCTGAAAAAGATTTGCCCGAAGCCTTGATTTTAACCGCCCGAATGCTCATTGAGCGCGACCCAGCTTGGGATAAAGTGGCAGCGCGCTGCCTTTTGTTTGCATTAGAGCGCGAAGTGATGGGCAAAAATCTGCCAAAAACCGAGCGCGAATCTGCCCAAAAAAATGCCTTTGCCGCCTTTATTTACAACGGCATTGAACACGGACTTTTGGATTACAACTTGGCGCATTTTGATTTGCAACGCTTAGCAGAAGAATTAAAAATCTCACGCGACCAACAATTTGGTTATTTGGGTTTGCAAACCTTGTATGACCGCTATTTTTTGCAACACAATGGCAAACACGTGGAATTGCCGCAATTTTTCTTTATGCGTGTGGCAATGGGCTTGGCAATCAATGAAATTGACCGCGAAGCGCGCGCCATTGAGTTTTATAACTTAATCTCTTCCTTTGATTTTATGTGTTCCACGCCCACGCTTTTTAATAGTGGCACCACGCATCCGCAGTTGTCTTCTTGTTATTTAACCACCGTGCCCGATGATTTAGACGGCATTTTCCAAGCGATTAAAGAAAATGCGCTCTTGCAAAAATACGCCGGCGGCTTGGGCAACGATTGGACAAGCGTTCGGGCATTAGGCAGCGATATCCGCGGCACGCACGGCAAAAGCCAAGGCGTTATTCCATTTTTAAAAGTTGCCAATGACACGGCAGTGGCTGTTAATCAAGGCGGCAAACGCAAAGGTGCGGTTTGCGCTTATTTGGAAACTTGGCATTTGGATATTGAAGAATTTGTGGAATTGCGCAAAAACACAGGCGATGAGCGGCGCCGCACGCACGATATGAACACCGCCTGCTGGGTGCCCGATTTGTTTATGGAACGCGTGGCAGACGATGCCGAATGGACGCTTTTTTCCCCCGATGAAACCCCAGATTTACACGAACTCTATGGCAATGCCTTTAAAAAGGCTTATGAAAATTACGAAGAAAAAGCCGCCAACGGCGAACTGCGTTTATTCAAAAAGGTTCAAGCCCGCAGTCTTTGGCGCAAAATGCTCACCATGCTTTTTGAAACGGGGCACCCATGGATTACCTTTAAAGATTCCTGCAATTTGCGCTCGCCGCAACAACACGTGGGCGTGGTGCATAGCAGCAATTTATGCACAGAAATCACGCTCAACACATCCACCGATGAAATTGCCGTTTGCAATTTGGGTTCTATCAATTTATTGCAACATTTAAAAGAAGATGGTTTGGACAAAGAAAAGCTCAAAAGCACCATTCAAACCGCCATTCGTATGTTGGATAACGTGATTGACATCAATTATTACGCCAGCCCCAAAGCACGCCGCGCCAATATGCGGCACCGCCCAATTGGTATGGGAATGATGGGTTTTGCCGATTGTTTGCAAATGCAAAATCTTGCTTGGGATTCGGAGGCGGCACGCGAATTTGCCGATTCTTCAACCGAATTGATTAGTTTTTATGCCCTTTCTGCCAGTTGTGAATTGGCAAAAGAGCGCGGCGCATACAGCACTTTTTCAGGCAGTTTGTGGGACAAAGGCGTTTTGCCGATAGATAGTTTGTCGCTGCTTGCCAATGCGCGCCGCGCGGGCGATTTGGAAGTCGACCACACCAGCCGTTTGGATTGGGAAACATTGCGCCAACACATTCGCGAAAATGGTTTGCGCAATTCTTGCGTGATGGCCATTGCCCCAACCGCAACCATTGCCAACATTGTGGGCGTCTCTACCGGCATTGAACCGAATTACCAAAATCTTTATGTCAAATCCAATTTGTCGGGCGAATTTACTTTAATCAATCCCATTTTGGTCAAAGCCTTAAAAGAAAAAGGTTTGTGGGATGAAGTGATGTTATCCGACTTGAAATATTTTGATGGCTCCGTGCAAGCTATTGACCGCATTCCCAATGCAATGAAACGCGTATTCAAAAATGCCTTTGAAATCAATGCGGAAGACTTGATTGAATGCGCGGCATTGCGCCAAAAATGGATTGACCAAGCGCAATCTTTGAATCTTTATCTTGCCACGCCTTCAGGCAAAAAACTGGATGCGCTTTACAACTTGGCGTGGCGCCGCGGCTTAAAAAGCACTTATTACTTGCGCAGTTTGGGTGCGAGCCAAACGGAAAAAAATACCGCTGCGCCTTCTCCTACTTTTTGTTCTATTGATAACCCAGATTGCGAGGCTTGCCAATAATGATGAACGAACACAACTTACAAAGTCTGCCGCCCGTTAAAGCCGAAGACAAACGCGTGATTAACGCGCAAACGGATATCAACCAACTGGCACCTTTTAAATATCCGTGGGCGTGGGAATATTTTTTAAAAGCCAACCAAAACCATTGGACTCCTTTGGAAATCAATATGGCAAGCGATGTGCATGATTACAAGCACCGCTTAACGCCTGATGAGCGCCATTTGTTTGAAAATGTTTTGGCGTATTTAACCACCGCGGATATTTTGGCAATGCGCAACATTGGCTTGGCGGTGATGGAAAAAATGAGCGCGCCCGAACTTCAAATTTACCAAGCGCGGCAAGTTTATGAAGAATCTTTGCACACTTGGACTTACCAACATTGCATTGAAAGTTTGGGATTAGACCAAGGCGAAATTTACAACCGCTACCGCACTATTCCCGCCATTTACGGCAAAATTGCGCTGGCGAATCGCCGATTGAATAAAATTTTAAAATCCGATTTGGATTTAACCGACACCAAAAATGTGCAAGATTTTATTTTGTCTTATGCTTTTTTTGCTGCCATTTTTGAAGGCGCGTGGTTTTATAACGGCTTTACGCCCATTTTTGCCCTGCAACGCCGCGGCTTGATGAAAGGCACGGCAGAACAATTCCAATACATTATGCGCGATGAAGTGTTGCACGCTTCTTTTGGCATTCGCGTTTTAAAACAACTGATGATTGAAGAAAACTTCACGCCAGAAAAAGCCTTGTGGGATGAATTGTGGCAAGAAGCGCACCAAGCCGAACACAATTACGCCAACTACATTTTGCAAAATCCCATTTTGGGCTACAACAAAGAAATGCACATGGCGCAATATGAATTTGTAATCAATCGCCGCGCGCGCCAACTGGGTTTGGAATTGCCTTATCCGCACGCGCAAAACGCCATTCCGTGGCTGGACGAGCAAGCGAATTTAAGAAAAGAAAAGAACTTTTTTGAAACCCGCGTAACCGAATACCAAAGCAACGCCAATTTGAATTGGGATTGATTTTTAAAATCAAAAAAAATCCACGGTCAACTGAAAATTTTTTTAAAAAATTTAAAATTTTTTCCAGTTGACCGTGGATTTTTTTATATTTTTATTATTTTAATTCTTTTTTCCCCAAGTTTGTTGCGCGTAGTTTTGAATGAGTTTTAAATTTCCTTCTCCTGCGGTAAAAACCAAGATATTATCCACAATCACCACAGAATTTTGATCTGGCCAAGGTTTTAATTGATTTAAAACGCCATTTTGATATAACTTTTGAATGATCTCTTTGTATTTTAAATCTGCTTGAATTGCTTCAAAAGAAGTTTTATTAAAATCCATATAAAAATTACATTCTCTTAAAATGCTTTTTTCCATTAAAAAATCAAAAGTATCCAAAGGATTCCAAGGCGGCATTATGCCTGCACCAACCAAAGGATAGTCATTGTAATTGGGCAAATCTTTTAAAGCGCCGCCTTTGTGAAAACGCACGCGGATATTTTCCAAATCACCGAACATGATGCCGCAAAATTGTTTGGAATACGAAAAACCCGGCGTTTGTTCTATGCGGTCAATGATGCGATTAAAACGCCGAAATTCTGCATCCATGGCCAATTTTTGCGCACGTTGTGCGTGCAAATCATGAATGACACAAACCCATAAAATTAAAATGGAAAGTAAAAAAGCGCCATTTTGAATTAAAATTTTTCCCCATTGAATTTGAAAAGAAAGTTTTAAAAATAAAACAACCAACAAAACGCGCAAAAACATTAATCCGTGGTATTCTATTCCGGAATAAGATAATATATTTTTTGAAATAATAATATGCGTTTGAGAAAACAACAACAAAAAGAAAAATAAAACAAAAATAAAAATTTTATTTAAAATCGGCAAACGCACAAAAAAAATTAAAAAAACAGAACCCAAAAAAAACAAAAAGAAAAGCAAAGTAATGGTGCGCGGCATAAAGGCAGTTTCATAATGCGTTAAAGAATGCAATGCCGTTTGAAATGCCAAAACAATGCGCGGCAAAATTTGCGTGCTTTCAACCAGTTGGTTATTATAATAAGACATGACAATGTTTAAATATTTTAATAAAGAATAAGTTAATTTAAAACTAATAACGCCTAAAATAACGGCAATAATAATAAAACGTGATTGATGAAAAACATTTTTTAAATTATTATTTTGATTTAAAAACAAAACCATCAAATAAAATGTTAAAACAATCAAAATGGTATCAATAAAAAGAGGATAAGTTGCCAAAGCCCAATGAATGCATAAGGAAGATAAAAAACAATAAAAATAACTTTTGATTTTATTTTCAAATAAGGCGGCTTGTTTTGATAAAACAAAACTCAAAAATAAAATAAATTGAGCGATAAATACGCCAGAAAATTGATGAACATAATACATTCTGGCATAAACAAATGGTTGCAAAGTGAATAAAAAAGAAACAATAAGCCACATCCATTTTTCTTTTTGTAATTGAAAAAAATAACAAAATAATATGGCGCTAAAAGATAATCCTAAAAAACCCAATTCATTATTTAAAAAAGGCATAATTCTGCCATTTTGTATGCCCAAACTAATGAGAAATTCGGTGTATTTTCCCATGTGCAAATTGCTTAATAAACCTAAGCCTTCAAAAATAGAATACCAATCGTGGTTACCAAAAATAAAATGAACAGTATGAAAACCAAAAACAACATTTAAAACAATAAAAATAATCCAAAAAATTTGGCGATAAAATGCGGGAATGTTTTGATAAAAAGAAAATAAAACAAGCGGAATGGATTTTTGATTCAAAAACATTTCAAAGTATTCAAAAAAAGAAAAAAAACAATTTTATTTTTAAAAAAATCCACGGTCAACCCAAAATTTTTTTGAAAATTTTTTGAAGTTGACCGTGGATTTTTTTTATTTTTTCAATACTTGGTAAAATTTAAAATCAGAATTTTCAAAAATCAAGCGGGTATTTTCTTGAAAAAAGGGCGTATTTTCATTCATCATGAGCATGAGATTTTCAACATTGTTTTGCGCCATCAATACGTAATCAGCTTCAAACAGGCGGGAAGGATCGGTGGAAAAAAAACCCAAACGCTGGGTTGCCAAATGCACAATGCGTGGTTTGAAGTTCAAAATAATGGCATTTTGCGGCGTATTGTTTTGGATGTATTCCCAAAGCGGTTGCGAATGAACTGAAAAAGCGCCGCTTTTTGTTTTTGGAAAAGGATAAAAATTCCAATTCGCATTCATCAAAAGCATACCCATCATATTTAAAATAATCAGCGCAACAGGAATGCCAAAAAAACGAATGTAAATGCGCTTGCCCTTTTCTTTTAAAACTTGCATGCCTTTTGCCACATAAAAAACCAAAAAAGGCAAAAAGATAAACACAAAACGAAAACCTTGAAAAATACCTGGCCAAAGAATCAAAAGCAAAAAAAGATTCAGCAAGCAAAGCGCAACAAAAAAATGGCGTTTGTTTTGAACAACACAATGTTGTATGCCAACACAACAAAGAGGCATGGCCAAGAAAAAAACAACAACAAGCCCTTTTTGTAAATTGCCACCCAACAAATCAAAAAGTGCCAAAAGGTATTGGTCAGAATTTGTTAACGTTTTTTCCAAAGAAATATCACTTAACATATTCACATGCACATTGCCTTGTGCGCTTGGAAAACACGCATCCACGCCAAAATACAACAACAAAAAAACAAAATAAATCACGCTGTGTGCCTGCCATGCATAAGGCGTTTTGATATTTTGACAAAGTGATAAAACAACATTAAAAAAACGTCCAACAAAATTGTTCAAACGAAGAAAATGTTGAAAAAAGAAAAATTTTTCCAAAGCAAAACGGAAAATTAAAAGCGCATGCATCGTCATTAAGGCAAATAAAATCAACAACCCATTACTGCGTAACAAACTGGCATAAGCAATTAAAAAACCACACAAAATAGCATTGAAATAAGCCTTTTGATTGGTGTAAGGTATTTTTTGAGAATCAAACAAACTGCTCACTTGCCAAATCGTCCAAAAACCGATGAACAAAAAAGGAATATCGCTGGTTACATAAGATGCACTCCAAAAACTTAAAAATGGTTGAAACGTAAACAACAAAGCAATCCAGATGGCATCAACACGTGGCAAAGTTTTGGCGCAAAAAAGATAAAAACTGCCCACAAACAAGGCATAAAAAACAATGCCCAGCATTTTAAAAGCCAACAAATTAAAACCAAAAAACCAATAAATGGGGGATAACATCAATGCCATTGCCCATGGATAACGGTATGGGCCAACAGGGGAATCGCTTTTATCCATCATCCACGTGTTGTTGGCAATTTGTGTTGATAAATTGCCATCAAGCATGTGAATGGCTTCGTTAATGTATTGCGCAAAATCGCCTGCCCAGTTGCCATAACCTTCTGTAATTTGTGCGGCACAAACCCAAAGCGCAGAAAACACAAATAACAAAGCAAGAAAGTAATCCCATTTGCCAAATGGTGTAGGCAAAAAATCAAAAGAAAAAGTTTTATTTATTTTCATTTTGAATTTCCTCATGATAGGCTTCTTCTGCATTCACTTGCCAAATGGTGCTTTTATCCGTTTTGTTTTGAATAATGCAGTTGGCAACTTCAAAAGCACTTAACATAGAATGATCCATATTGTTGTAGCGATGCATACCGTTTCTTCCGCAAACATACAAATTAGGCAAAGTATCCAAAAAATCACGCACTTGATGAAAATTGCCATAAACGCCGCTATACGATGGATACGCTTTGTGAACACGCACAATATGCGTTTTTAAAATGTTTTCCTCTTGGGCAAACCCCAGTTGTTTTAATTCTTCTTTGGCAAAATCACAAAATTGGGAATCGGTTTTGCTCCACAAATCATCGTTTTCAAAGCACATGTATTCCATACCGATAAAATACTGCCTGCGGTTTTTAAGCATATATTCGCTCCAATTGTGAAAAAATTGTAAGCGTGCCACACGAACATCAGGCTCTTGAATGTAAATCCAGTTGTCTTTGGTGTTTTGTAAAATAGGCATTTTATCCAGCAACACGCCAACCGTAATAAAATCGCGATATTCCAATTGTGAAGCAATATTGACCACATCTTTTGGCGCTCCATCCATTGCCAAAAACAAGTCTTTAATGGGCATAGTGGAGATAAAAAAGTCGGCAAAAATAGGGTGTGTTTCATTCAACACAATGGATGCAATCTCCCCCCCCCCATTTTTTATTTTTTTAAAATTGATTTGTGTAATTTTGGAATTTAAATTAATTTTTCCACCCATTTGAACAATTTCTTCAGCCAAGCTTTCCCACAATTGCCCAGGGCCAAATTTAGGATACAAAAATTGTTCAATTAAACTGGTTTCCACGTTTTTTTGTTTTAAATCTTGTTTGTTTTTAAATTTTAAAGCCGAATAAATGGCTTTGAAAATAGACAAACCTTTCACACGTTGTGCGCCCCAATCGGGCGAAAGTTCAGAAGGTTTTTTACCCCAAACTTTATGCGTATAATCTTTAAAAAACAAATGATAAAGTTCGGAACCAAAACGATTAATATAAAATTTTTCCAAATTATCTACTTTTTGATACGGAAAAATAAGCGCTTTTAAATAACTCACACCAATTTTAAAACAACGAACAAAACCCAATTTTTGAATAAAATTCCAACTTAAAGTTAATGGATAATCAAATAATTGTTTTAAAAAATAAATTCGACTTAAACGTTTGCGAATTAAAAGAATTTTATCCACATTTTCAGGATGAAGATTTTCATTTTGAATAGGTAAAATATTTTGCCAAAAATCCATCACGGAATCATTTTTACTAAAAAAACGATGCCCACCAATATCCATTCTATTGCCGTTAAAATCAATGGTTTGTGAAATTCCTCCAATGGCATTGCTTTGTTCAAAAATTTCAACTTCATATAAAATTTTATTTTCTTGTTGATTTTGTTTTTTTGAATTTTCTTTTAACAAAATATAAGCCGCAGATAATCCAGCAGGTCCAGCGCCAATAATGGCTATTTTTTTAATCATTTTTTATCCTTTTTTTAAAAAAATGTTTGGATTGAAAACTAAAAAATTGATGCCCCAAAAAATTGGCAAAAAAACTGCAAGCAATTCCGCACAAATGTGCCAATAATTTTTGCCATTCCAAATGAATTAAAGTGAAATTTTGCAACATTTGCAATAAACTCAAAGCAACCAGATATTGCACCAATAACCCCAACATGGCCACGCTAGAAAATTTAAGAAAATGAATTATTAAATTTTGCGTTTTTTGAAAAACAAAATGCACACTGAGTGCAAAATTAAAAATATGTCCGCTGAAATAACTCAAAACGATGCTCAATCCAAAATTAAAAAAATTTTCATAAAAAAATCGCGTGCCGATATTGACCAACATCGCCAAAAATGCCACGCCAAAATAACACCAAAAAGTGCGTTTAAAAAAAGAATGAAAAATAATTTTAAAAACCAACAAAATGTTTTTTATCCAAAAAATGCGCATTCTAAACAATTTTTCCACGGTCAACCCCAAATTTTTTTGAAAATTTTTTGAAGTTGACCGTGGAAAAACACATTTTGGCGTTATGATGATGTTTTTTAAACTTTTTCAATTTTTCTGTCGTGCGATTTTTTTTATTTTTCCCTTTTTTGTTTTTATCTTCTTTTGTTTTTGCCGATGAAGCGCTTTGGCAAATACCCGAAGTGCAAGCGTTTTGTCAGAGTTTGTCTGCTGATTTTAAACCAGAAGAATTGCAAACTTATTTTTTATCCGCAAGCAAAAACGAACGCATTTTAAGTTTGGTTGAACCCAAAAAAGCACCGCGCAACTGGAAAAAATACAAACAAAATTTTGTTAATCCTTTGTTGGTTTTGCGCGGTAATAAATTTTTAAAAAAACACGCTTTGGCTTTTGAACAAGCCGAAAAAACTTATGGCGTGCCGCGTGAAATCATCGCCGCCATCATCGGTATTGAAACGCAATTTGGACAAAATTTGGGCAGTTTTTCCACTTTTGAAGCTTTGGTCAATTTGGCTTTTTACGACCAACGCCGTGCCGATTTTTTTAAAAATGAACTCAAAGAATTTTTGTATTTTACACGAGAAAACAATTATAACCCTTTGAATATAAAAGGTTCTTACGCTGGTGCTTTGGGCATTGCACAATTTATGCCATCCAGCATTCGGCGTTTTGCAGTGGATTTTGATGGCAATGGACAAATTGATTTAATCCAAAGCGAAATGGATGCCATTGGCAGTGTTGCCGCTTTTTTAAAAGAACACGGATGGCAAAAAAACAAAGCCATTGCCTTTGCGCTGGATTTAAACGGCAATATTCCCGATGCTTTTTTAACCAATGTTCATCCTTCTCTTTTGGTAAAAGACTTGAAAAATCAAGGATTTATCACCCAAGCGGATGATCAAGAAATGGTTTCTTTTTTGGATTTTGAAAGCGATCAAGAAAAAGAATTTTGGTTGGGATTACACAATTTTGAAGTCATTACCCATTACAATCGCTCGCGTTTTTATGCTTTGAGCGTGTTTTTGCTCTCAGAAGAATTCAAAAACCATTAAAAAATGCAAACGCCCAGCCAATTTTGTGAAAGTATTACTTTAAAAAGCAAAAGTAACTTTTTGATTGCATTTAAGTTTTTATCAAAAGAACAAAAACGTGCAATGTATGCGCTTTATGCTTTTTGTCGCACCATTGACGATTGGGTGGATGAAGAATCACAACAAGCATACGCACAAGAACGTTTGAATCAGGCGCGTGATTGCATTGAACATTTTCCATGTTTGGAAGCGCATCAGCCAATTTTTTATGAATTGTCATGGGCAACAACACATTTTCAATTGAATTCTTCTTATTTTTTGGCGCTTTTGGATGGCATGCAAATGGATTTAAACAAGCATTCTTATGCGCACTTTGAAAATTTAGAAAAGTATTGTTTTAACGTGGCTTCCTCGGTAGGTTTGTTGCTTGCGCAAATTTTTCATCCCGATTCCAAAATATCGCCAACAACCGAACATTATGCTTATGATTTGGGCATTGCTTTGCAATTAACCAACATTTTGCGTGATTTACAAGAAGATGCCAATCGGAATCGCATTTATATTCCCATGGATTATTTGCAACAAGAACAGATTTTGCCATGCGATTTTTTAAATTTTCACACGCTTTCTGACCAAGTTTTCAGCAACATTTTGTTGCCTATTGTTCAAAAAGCGCGCGCTTTTTACGAATCGGCCAATGCGCATTTTCAACAACTTTTGCCCAATGAACAAAAAAAACAGCGCACAGGTTTGATGATGGGCGCGCTTTATTATGCGATTTTTCAAAAAATAGAACAAAATTTTCAAAAAAATTCCGTGTTGACCGTGGATTTTTTTCAAAAAAAATGCTCTTTGCCGTTGTGGGATAAATTATCAATTGCGTTGCGCGCTTATTATTTAAGGAAAATTTTATGAAGCGCATTGCCGTCATTGGCGGCGGTTGGGCTGGCATTGCCGCTGCGGTTTATTTAATTCAAAAAGGTTTTTCGGTAAGCTTGTTTGAAGCGGGAAAAAATTTGGGCGGCAGAGCCAAAACTTTGCCACAATTAAAAGAAAGTCGGGCGCCCGTTTGGTCTTTGGATAATGGTCAACATTTGTTATTAGGCGCTTATTGGCAAACTTTTCAACTCATGAAAATAATCAAAAGTGCGCCCGAAAAAGTGCTTTATGAATTGCCTTTGCAACTGGAAACACCGCATTTGCTTTTTGAATACCAAGCACCCTTTTGGCATTCTTTTTTGCCCACCATTTTGGTTAAACCTTGGCAAAATCTGCAATTTTTCAAACAAGCAAAAGGCTTCAATGCAGTTGAAAAACAAAATGCCTTGCATTGGTTATTGCATTTAAAAAAAAACAATGCGCCTGATATCAGCGTAGATGAATGGCTTAAAAATTATTTTTCAGAAGAATCTTTATTTCTCCATGAATTTTTAAAACCTTTGTGCATTGCCGCCTTAAACACGCCCACGCATCGCGCAAGCGCTGCCATTTTTCATCAAGTGTTGTGCGATTCTTTGTTGTCTTATTCGCCCAAAGCCTTGCGTTTTTGGATTGCCCGAAAAGGTTTGTCCCAAGTGGTGCCCGAACCTGCAAAATCCTATCTGGCGCAAAAAGGTGCGCAATTGTTTTTTTCCACACGCATTTTTAAAATAGAACAAACCCCAGCCCAAACATGGATTTTGCATTACAAAAATGGCCCCATGCATGTGGATTTTGATTCTATTGTTTTGGCCATGCCAGCCGATGCCACATACCAATTATTAAAAACCACCCAATTGGAACATTTAATCAACCCAACTAATTTTGAACCTGTGGCAACGCTTTATGTCACATTTGAACGTTCTGTTCGCTTAAAAGGTTTGCATTATCTCAATTGGCCTTTTCCTGCTTTTGTGATTCCGCAAGACGAAAACGGCGTTGCCATTGTATTAAGCGCTTCTGGTAAATGGCAAATAGCTTGGAAAAAATCAACCGAAACTTTAACTTTGCAATTCAAACGCAGTCTTGAAAAACGCCAAAATGCACCTTTGGGCAACATTTTGTTTAGCAAAGCCTTGTGCATTCAAAAAGCCGCCTGGCGTGCCGCACCCAATTTAAAACGCAAAAGTGCCGGCAGAACATCAACGCCGGGCATTTATTTGGCTGGCGACCATACCATTTTGCATTATCCATCCACCTTGGAATCAGCTGTGTTAAGCGGCAAAATTGCAGCCGAACACATTGCCGAAGATTTTCCACGGTAAACCCAAAATTTTTTTTTATTTTTTAAATTTTGTTCTTTTTTAATTTAAAAAAAATAAAACGTTGACCGTGGATTTTTTTATATAAAAAAATTTAAAAAATTTAATAAAAAAACAATTTAAAAGTTAAAACAAAAATAAAAACACTTTGCAAAAATAAAATCAATAAAAATTGTTTTTTGCGTTTTTTAAAATGTAATTCTTGTTTTTTTAAATGTTGTTGAAAGTTTTCTTCGCGCTCTTTTGCCAAAGAATGATTTTTAAAAATCGCAGTGCGCGGCAATTTTAAATAGTCAAAAATTTGCCACCAAATTGGCGCATAGTCACAATCTTCCGTTTGCCAAGGTTTCACCGCCGCATAATGAATAATTTTTGGAGAAATAATAGAATCATACAATTCATCACGCGAATAAAGACTTTTAAAATCGGGAAATTTTAAAAGATGATGCAAATAAGGATAAGCAATGTAATTTAAAGGTAAAAAAACGGTTTTGTTTTCACAAGCAATGTTCATCACATCTTGTTCAATCCAGCGTTTGCAAATGTTGTTGTTTTGAATAATATCCAACATTTTTTCTTCCAAATGATCTTGGCGAATTTTTTTTAAATTCATCACCCAAATTCCGCCAGCAATATAAGAATTTTTCAACATTGCATAATGTTCGGCATTCAAATGCGACAATTCAGAAGGACTATATAGACTAAAAACATTTTTCACCCCTGCAAAAAATACCCCCCCCCCCCCCGAATGCGACAAATCCAAATCCACATCAATCAGCTCGGAAATATCATCCATGACC
>JBNMHE010000031.1:0-15531 GCA_050872585.1 Rhodocyclales bacterium
AATGGACTTAACGGTGTTGGCAAAAGGTGATACGCACATTGATGACCATCACAGCGTGGAAGATTTGGGCATTGCTTTGGGGCAAGCTTTTTTAAAAGCATTGCATGACAAAAAAGGCATTCAACGTTATGGCTTTGCTTATGTGCCGTTGGATGAAAGTTTGTCGCGCGCGGTGATTGATATTTCAGGGCGTCCAGCTTTGTTTTTTAATTGTACCTTTCATGCGCAAAAAATCGGGCAGTTTGATACAGAATTGGTCAAAGAATTTTTTCAAGGTTTTGTTAATCACGCACAAATTACCTTGCATTTGGATAATTTAAAAGGCGAAAACACGCACCATCAAGCAGAAAGTTTATTCAAAGCCTTTGGCAAAGCGCTCAAAATGGCAATGGCAAAAGAGAAAAACAGCAACGATATTCCTTCCACCAAAGGAGTGTTGTAAATGATTGCCATTGTGGATTATGGTTTTGGAAACTTGCGCTCGGTTGTGCAAGCCATTCAATATGTTGGCGAAAAAAATGTTGTTCTGGCGCAAACCGCCCAAGATATTGAACAAGCCGATAAAATTATTTTTCCCGGGCAAGGCGCCATGCCCGATTGTTTAAAAGAATTGGAAAAACGCCATTTGAAAACCGCCCTTTTGCATGCCCTCAAACAAAAACCTTTTTTGGGCATTTGTTTGGGCTTGCAATTGTTGTTTGAACAATCCGAAGAAGGCAACAGCCCAGGATTAGGCATTTTAAAAGGCAAGGTTTGGCGCTTTCAACCAGAACAAAATCCAAAAAAATTGTTCAAAATTCCGCATATGGGTTGGAACAATGTCAAACAAACCCAAACGCATTTTTTGTGGCAAAACATTGCACCTAATGCGCGTTTTTATTTTGTGCATAGTTTTTACGCCCAAGCGCAAAATGCCGACCACATTTTGGGCACCACACATTATGGCGTTGATTTTACTTCCGCCGTTGTTTTTCAAAATGGTGTTGCCGTGCAATTTCATCCAGAAAAAAGCGCAGAGGATGGTTTGCAATTTTTAAAGAATTTCACGCTTTGGCAGCCTTAAATTAAAATTCCACGGTCAACGTTAATTTTTTTGATTTTTTTTGATTTTTACAAAACAAAATGATGCAAATTATTCCCGCAATAGATTTAAAAGATGGCGCATGCGTGCGTTTGAAACAAGGTTTGATGGAAGATTCCACTGTTTTTTCCACGCGACCAGAAGAAATGGCACAACATTGGCTTCATTTGGGTGCCAAACGTTTGCATTTGGTGGATTTAAACGGCGCATTTGTGGGCGAACCCAAAAACAAAACTGCTATTTTGGCAATTTTAAAAAGCTTAAACGGCAAAATTCCTGTGGAATTGGGCGGTGGCATTCGCGATTTAAAAACATTGGAAATGCTTTTTGATTGGGGCATTCAATGGGCAATTTTGGGCACCATTGCGGTTGAAAATCCAGCATTTGTGCAAGAAGCCAACAAACATTTTCCCGATAGAATCATCATCGGCATTGATGCCAAAAATGGTTGGGTGGCCACCGATGGTTGGGCCAAAACCAGCCAACATCGGGCATTGGATTTTGCCAAACGTTTTGAAGATTGCGGCACATCCGCCATTATTTACACCGATATTGCGCGCGATGGCATGCTTTGTGGCATCAATTTAGAAGAAACGCAAAAAATGGCAGAAAATCTTTCTATTCCCGTGATTGCCTCGGGCGGCTTGGCCAATTTAAAAGACATTGAAAACTTAAAAAAAATTCCCAAAATTTTTGGTGTGATTGCCGGGCGCGCCATTTATACCGGTGCGCTTGATTTTCAAGCCGCACTCACATTGGCAGGGCAATAACCATGTTGGCAAAACGCATTATTCCTTGTTTGGATGTCAATGCCGGGCGTGTGGTCAAAGGGGTGAATTTTGTTAATTTAAAAGATGCTGGCGACCCGGTTATGATTGCCCAACAATACGGCAAAGCCGGTGCCGATGAAATTACTTTTTTGGATATCACCGCTTCATCAGACCAGCGCAATATTATTTTGAATGTGGTTGAAAATTGCGCCAAAAAAATTTTTATTCCTTTGACGGTTGGCGGTGGCATCCGCACCATTTCGGATGTGCGCCGATTGTTAAACGCCGGCGCGGACAAAGTTTCCATCAATACTTCTGCCATTCAATCCCCAGATTTAATTGATGAAATCAGCCAAAAAGTGGGCGCACAATCTTTGGTGGTTGCCATTGATGCCAAAAAAATAGGTCATTCTTGGCAAGTTTTTACGCACGGCGGCAGAAACAACACCCAAAAAGATGCCATTTTGTGGGCAAAAGAAGTGGCTTTGCGCGGTGCAGGCGAAATTTTATTAACCAGTATGGATTGCGATGGCACCAAAAATGGCTTTGATTTGGCGCTCACCCGCGCGGTATCCGATGCGGTGAGTATTCCCGTCATTGCATCCGGCGGCGTTGGCAACTTGCAACATTTGGCAGATGGCATTTTAAAAGGCAAAGCCAGCGCCGTTTTGGCGGCATCGGTTTTTCATTTTGGGGAATTGAGCATCCAACAAGCCAAAACATTTTTACACACACAAGGCATTGAAGTGCGCTTATGAAAGAGTATTTAAAAGGCTTAAAATGGAATCAAGAGGGGTTAATTCCCGCCATTGCACAAGATGAATCGGGCAAAGTTTTGATGTTGGCGTGGATGAATCCGCAATCTTTGGAACAAAGTTTAAAAAGCGGACGGGCGGTTTATTATTCCCGTTCACGCCGAAAATTGTGGCAAAAAGGCGAAGAATCGGGGCATTTTCAAAAAATCATCCAAATTGAAACCGATTGCGATGGCGATACTTTGCTTTTAACCGTTCAACAAACCGGTTTGGCATGCCACACCGGGCATTATTCTTGTTTTTTTAATATTTTAAAAAACGAGGAATGGGTGGAAAATGCTCCCGTTGTGAAAGAAGAAAGCGCCATTTATGGAAAATAATGTTTTGTTTCATTTGGAACACGTTTTACAAAATCGCCAACATGCCGACCCCAAACAATCTTACACCGCGCAACTTTTTCATGCTGGATGTGAAAAAATCAGCAAAAAATTAAACGAAGAATGTTTGGAAACCATTTTGGCGGCAACCGAAAACAACCGAGAACATTTGATTTATGAATCGGCAGATTTATTATTCCATTTGATGGTTTTGTTGCGTTTTCGCCATATTTCATTGGAAGAGGTTTTCAACGAACTCAAACGCCGAGAAGGCACCAGCGGCATTACAGAAAAAAAACAAAGGAGCAAACCATGAACGAATGCGTATTTTGCAAAATTGTTAAAGGAGAAATTCCTTGCCAAAAAGTGTTTGAAAACAACGAAATGTTGGCTTTCAAAGATATTCATCCGGCCAAAGAAGTGCATCTTTTGCTGATTGCCAAACGCCACATTGAAAGCTTGTTTCACACCGAAAATACCGATTCCGAATTGCTGGGCAAAATGTTGTTGCAAGCCAAACAAATTGCCCAGGAATTTTCCCCCAATGGTTTTCGTTTGGTCATTAACACCCAAGAAATTGGCGGGCAAGAAGTGCCGCATTTGCATTTTCATATTGTGGGCGGCAAAAAACCTGTTGGACAAATGTTTGAAAAGGATTAAACCCATGGGTACATTTTCTATTTGGCATTGGTTGGTGGTGTTGTTGGTTGTGGTATTGGTTTTTGGCACCAAAAAATTGCCCAGCTTCGGGCGCGATTTGGGCGCGGCCATCAAAGGCTTAAAAGAAGGCATTGCAGAAGGCAGTCAAGAAGAATCCAAAAAAGAAGTTTTGGAAGAAAAATCAAAATAAATTTTTGTTGACCGTGGATTTTTTAAAAAAATCCACGGTCAACGCATCATTTTTTTGAAAATATTTTTTTGAATTTATGTTTGATGTTGCTTTTTCAGAACTGGTGGTCATTGGCATTGTGGCTTTAATTGTGATTGGTCCCGAGCGTTTGCCACGTGTTGCCAAAACTTTGGGGTTGGTCATGGGACGCTTTCAAAAAATGGCGCAACATTTTAAAGAAGATTTAATGCGTGAAATGCCACTTGAAGAAATGCAAGAATTCAAAGAAATACAAACCAACTTGAAAACCCAAAGTCAAAAAATCACAGAAGAAATCACCCGACAAAACCAAAAATTGCAAGATGAAATTGCCCAAAGTTTAGAAACCTTGCCCAAAGATTTTTGCGGTCCGCCCAATAAAAAAATATAAAAAAATGAACGATGATTCTGTTGTTTTCCATTTGATTGAATTGCGCAACCGCTTGTTGAAATCATTGGCGGCGATGTTGATGGCTTTGTTGATTTTGTGCCTTTATCCCGGCCCTTCTGCCATTTATGATTTTTTGGCAGCGCCTTTAACCGCCGCACTGCCAGAAGGCGCCAAAATGCTTGCCATTGGTGTGGTGACCCCTTTTTTAATTCCTTTAAAAGTCACAGCGCTTGCCGCTTTTTTGTTGGCTTTGCCTTTTGTTCTTTGGCAAGCATGGGCATTTGTTGCGCCTGGACTTTATCCGCACGAAAAAAAATGGGGCATTCCCTTGGTGATTTTTGGCACCCTTTTGTTTTTTGTCGGCATTGCTTTTTGTTATTTTTTTGTTTTTGGGCAAATTTTTAAATTCATCAATGCCTTTGCACCGCAAAGCATCACGCCCGCACCGGACATTCAAGCGTATTTGTCTTTTGTCATCACCATGTTTATTGCCTTTGGTTTGGCTTTTGAAGTGCCGGTGGCTTTAATTGTGTTGGTGAAATTGGGCGTCTTGCGTTTAAAAAGTTTAAAAAATGCCCGCCCCTATTTTATTGTCGGCGCTTTCACCATTGCGGCAATTATCACGCCACCCGATGTGATTTCCCAACTGGCGCTTGCCATTCCAATGTGTTTGCTTTACGAAATCGGTTTGATTGTGGCGCATTGGCTTGAAAAAAAATAATTTTCAACAACGTTGACCGTGGATTTTTTTCCCAAAAAGCACGCTATTTTTTAAGAATAAAAAAAATCCACGGTCAACGCCCAATTTTTTTTATTTTTTGATTTTTTTTTAAACTTTTTTTCTTAATGTCAAAAGCGTAATTTCGGATGGCACCAAAATGCGGCAAGAAAATCCACCCCACAAACCCGTTCCGCCCGAAACATACAATTGCATGTTGCCCACCGAATACAAGCCATGCACAAAACCTTCATTGAATGCCGCCACCAATGGTTTGAGAAAAAACATCACGCCGCCGTGCGTATGACCAGACAATTGCAAATCCACACCATTTTGCGCATGGCGCTGGGCGCCTTTGGGTTGATGATTGAGCAAAATAATTGGCGCATGCAAAGGCGCTTGCTTTAAAGTTTGTTCAATGTTGGGCGCATTTCCACCCAAGCGCCCTTGCGTTGGGTCAGGCATGCCGGCAATCACCAATTCTTTTTTGCGAATAGAAAGCACAATGTGCGCATTGTCCAGCATTGTGATGTTTTGTTTTTTCAAAAAATCAAACCAGGCGGCGGCATCCGAATAATATTCGTGGTTGCCGCTTACACCAAAAACGCCGTAACGGGCTTTGAGTTTGCCAAAACCTTCAATGGATTCTTTTAATGTTTCGGGCAAAGCATCCGCATAATCGCCGGTTAAAAAAATCAAATCGGCGTGTTGGGCGTTGGTTTTTTCAACCACTTGATTGAGCCAGTCTTTGTCCAACAAACGCAAAATGTGTGTATCGGTTAATTGAACAATTTTTAGGCCGTCCAATTCTTTGGGCAATTTTTCCAAAAAAACGGTGACGTTTTTCACTTCAGGCACGCTTGCTGCTTGAATGCTGCCCCATTGTCCAATTAAAAAAGAAAGGAAAAACAAGCCAAAAGCCCATTTGCTGTTGCGGTGAAATTGCCATTTTTTTTTCCAAAAAAGCAACAAAAAAACATCCCGCAACAACACCGCAAAACACAAAATTAAAGCCGCACCCATTGAACCTTCTAAAAAAATCAAGGCATTTTTGGGCAAGTTGGGCGAAAAAACCGAGCCGCCCCAAAAAGAATAAACCGAAAATTTGGACAAAAGCGCCAAAATCAAAATGATTAAAACAAATTTAACCAATAAATTTGTTTTCAAAGGGCGCACCAATCGCCAAAACAAAAACGCAAAAACCAACAAAATGGGAAGCAGTAAAAACATTTTTGAAAATAAAAAAATTTTTAAAATTTTAAAAAAAACAAAACGTTGACCGTGGATTTTTTAAAAAAATCGTGCCCGCGTTGTGTTAATTTTGCATGTTTTGCAAATAATGCACATCATTTGCCCAACCGCTTTTGACTTTGACAAAAATTTCCAAATAAAGTTTGGTTTGGAATAATTTTTCCAAATCTTTGCGGGCATCCGATGCAATGCGTTTTAATTTGTTGCCGTTTTTGCCAATTAAAATGGCTTTGTGGTTTTGTTTTTCTATCACAATGGCGGCGAAAATGCGGTAAAGATTCGGCAATTCTTCAAATTTTTCTATTTCTACCACTGTGCCATAAGGCAATTCATCGCCCAATTGCCGAAATACTTTTTCACGGATAAATTCTGATGCCAAAAATCGGGCGCTTTTGTCCGTTAAAGTTTCTTCTTCATAAAGCAAGCCTTCGTTAGGCAAAAGCGGCAAAATGGCATCCAAAAGCGGCAAACTTTCTTTTTTCAAGCGCGAGGCAATCGGCACGATGGCGGCAAAATCAAATAAGGTTTGAAAATGCGCCATCAAAGGCAACAAATCGTTTTTGTTGTTCAACAAATCAATTTTGTTGATGGTCAAAATCACCGGTTTGTTTTTGGGCAACAATTGCAACAAGGCTTGTTCGTTTTCATTTAATTTTTTGGCTTCTACCAAAAAAACAATCACATCCACATCGTTTAAAGCATGGTGTATGCCTTGATTCATTTGTTTGTAAAGCGCATTTTTAAAATAATGTTGAAATCCCGGCGTATCCACAAAAACAAACTGGGCATTGTGTTGGGTTAAAACGCCCAAAATGTTGTTGCGCGTGGTTTGTGCTTTTTTGGAAGTGATGCTGATTTTTTCACCCAACAATTGATTAAACAAGGTGGATTTGCCCACATTGGGTTTGCCGATAAATGCAATTGTTCCGGATTTCATTACATTCCCAAGGATTTTAAAAGTGCTTCGTTTTCATCGTTTTTTTCTTTGGCTTCTTTGGTTTTTTTGCGTTTTTTAAGCGGCACAAATGCCACATTGTCCATTGCCAATTCCACATAAAACACATGATGGTTGCCGGTATAAAACGAGACGCGGCGCGCTTGCGGGTCATCCAAATTGGAATCCACTTGCAAAACCACTTGTTTGTTTAACACCAACATTTTGGGTTGGCTTTGCGTGATGCACGTTTGCAAATCGTTTTGGATGCGGCGCGTAAAATCGCCCACAATTTGATTCATCAATTCACCCATTACATCGCTGACATCATTGGCGGTGTGCGTTTGCGCCAATTCGTTTTGGGCAATGCCCATTTGCAAAAGATAGTTGGAATACAACTCCATGGCGGCATCGGCAGAAAAATTAATCACCACCAAACCGGAAAATCCACCATCAAACAACACAAAACAACCAATATCCGGCCTTAAACTGGTTTTTTGAATGCATTGCACCATGGCGGAATAATGCACGCGGTCTTTGGTGGCTTCATTGAGCACAAAAGAAACAGAATCACACAAATTCAGCAAAACTTCTTCAATGCCTTGTGTTTGGGAAGTGGTCATGGTTTGAATCCTAATTTTAAAAAAATAAAAAAATTCTAAGCGCTTTTCTGCCAATTGGGCGCATTTTGATGAAAAATCTCTTCAATGCGCTGGCTCATTTTTTGAACATGATGCATTTTTTCTTCGGTTTCTTGCACCCAATTTTCCAATTCGGCAAAACGTTCTTTTAAATTTTCTTGGATTTCAAAACCCAAACGTTGTGCTTGTTCAACGGAAACTTTTTGTGTTTCACGCACTTGTTTTAAGGCATTGGCCATGGATTCAGAGGAATGGATATCAATGGCAATAAATTCCCAAGCATCTTGTTGCAAGCGGTAATCGCTCACATTGCCATCGGTTGCACGTGTTTCAATGGGCAGCAATTCCACGCCATGCGGTTTTTTAACATCGTAAAACAATTCGGTTGGGCACATCGTGGTGCGGCCAGCAGAAGAAGGCAACACACGATTGCCGTATTCCGAGAAAAAAATGGCATTGATTAACTCGGATTCTCCCCGAGAAAATTCCGCCACAGACGCCACCATCAAACGATTTTCACGCAAGCGCAAAAGCAAGTTGGCCAAACGTTCTTGGATACGTTCATCAAGCAAATCATCTTGTTGGAGCACTTCACAAAAGCGCTCAATGCGTGCGCTTAAAGCACGGCGCCAAAGCGTGTAATCTTCAAATTTTTGGGCAAGAGCAGGCATTGCGTTGTGTTGAAAAAAAAGTTGCTTGGCATTTTATGCTTTAAAAAAAAAACAATAAAAATTTTTCCACGGTCAACGTGATTTTTTTTTGATTTTTTTTGAAAAAATTTTCAAGTTGACCGTGGATTTTTTTATTTTATTTTTTTATTTATTCCAACAAAAAGCCGTATTCATAAATTTTGGGTTCTATTTTTTCTGCCAGCATTTTTTGTGCATTTTTTAAATTATTGAATAATTCAATATAAATCACATCATCCGATTTTGCATTCATTCTGCCTTTTGCATTTCTGCCTTGAAAAAATTCTTTAATATCATAAAGGGCGGCATCATTCAAATACAATTGTGGTTTTTGGGAGGCTTGTTGGTGATAATAACAAAACAATTCTTTGGCGCATTTGAAAACCTGTTGTGCTGCATTTGAAAATTGCATTTTTTCTTGTGGAACAAATAAAATTTTGTTTTGAATTAAACCGGTGTTGGGGTTTTGAATTTTAATTTTGCCGTGAATAAAACGGTGCAAAAAATCGGATTGAAACGCATTTTGTGCGCCAATTTCTTTTTCTGTAAATGGAATTAAATGATTAATTCCTTCTTTGGCGCTTATTTTATTTTGTCCGTGGAATAAAGCAAAAACAAAACAATTATGTTGAAATTCTTTATCTTTTTCCCAATTTTCATTGGGGAATAAAAATTGGTCACGGTCATTTATCCACGTTGCGGGAATTGTGTGGCGAACTGAAAAATAAACAAAAAAAGGAATTAAATTGTTTTGAGTTATACTTGTGCATTTTTGTGCTTGTGATTTTGATAAAAATGCTACTTGATTATTATGTTGAAAATCTGCGGCAACTTGGCGAATTATATAACATAAAAAATCCCCATTTTTTAAAAAATCATTTCGCCATTCATTTATATTTTTTTTCTTTGTTTGAATAAACTTTTTTTTGCCAATTAAATTACCATTTTCATCAAAAACATCTAAAATAATTTTATCTTTCATTTTAATTTCTCCACGGTCAACCTAAAATTTTTTTGAAAAAATATTTTAATTCTTCTTTATTCATTTTCCCATCGGCAACGGCAACTGCCACATTTTCTAATTGTTGATAAAAATCAAAAGACAAATGATTCGGAAGGTTTAATTCTATAAATAATTTTGCCACTAATAATGCCGTGCGTTTGTTGCCATCCAAAAAAGGATGAAATTGAATGCAGGCAAAAAACAAATGCGTGAGTTTATCCACAAACAAAGGATAAAAATCATCATTTTGAATGTGATTCAATGCCGATTCCAAATAAACAATACGTGATGGTTCAATGCCTTTTAAACCTTGCATGGTTTCAATCATGGCATCGTGAAGCGCAATAATATTTTGTAGCGGAAAATACTTCATTTGTCTTTCAAACGTTCAAAAACGGCGTAATTTTCAGGTTTTTGAAAATCTTTTAAAATCAATTCAATCAATTCTTTGTTTTCCATTTTTTCTTGTTTTTCCATATTTTCCTTTTTTGGATGATGTGAAAAACGGGAATTAAAAATTTTTTTGTTTTGCATTGTGCCCTCCTTTTTTTAAAATTAAAAAATCATTCTTTTTCTTTTAAATCCCAAATTAAAAAACCAATGGGAAATTTTCCATTGACATTATCAAAAGTATAAGCAGGAACCATAAAACCTTTTAAAAACTTGGCTTTAAAAGTTTCTCTAAATTGAACAAAGTTTGCAGAATTAACATATTTTAATTTTGAAAAACTTGCCAAAATGCAACCCGGAATTTCTTTGTAAATTCTTATAAAAAATTGCGCAAATAATTCTCTATTGGCTTTGCCTAAAACATCTTTATATTGAGTTGCAATTTTCGTTTTTGCAACACCTACTTTTGCTTTCCCTTTACCTATAATTTCTGTTTTATTTAAATGTTCCGCATACGGCGGATTGATAAAAATCACCAATTTTTCCGGTTCATTTTTAATAATTTTTTGTAAGTTTTGTGGCAATTTTTCAAAATCATCGTTTAAAAAATCAAATTGAAAGACATTACCCGGTAACAAATTGGCGCCATTGTCAATGCGTTCATGCATAATATCCACATCGGCTTTGTCCAAGGTGGAAGCAAAAATCCTTCTTGCCTCGGTTAAACCAGCAAGCAAATTGCCGGTGCCGGCGGCGCAATCCCAAACATAATAATGTTCTTGCCAATTTTCACCCAAAGCTTTTGCCAAATATTCTTGCGCTTTTTCAACCCACATTTGCGGTGTGAAAAATGCACCTTTGCGCTCCCGAATATCATCGCTGACCAATAAATCTCGCCGCTTAATCATAAAATTGCGCACTTCTTCGGCGGGCGGGCGCGCATAAATTTTCCAAAATTCAAAATGCGCTTGTTGCTTGTCCAAAAATGCCGCTTGGGAATAATTTAACAAACCGGTTTCATCAATTCTTTTTAATAATTCATAATGCGATTCTTTTAACAAAACCAATAATTTATCGGTAATGGTTTTGTTTTCCAAACTCAAACAATCCGCCAAATAAAAATCGCCATCCAAAATGCCCTTTTGTTTTGCCATTTTCCAATCAATTAAAATGCTGGGCATCACCACTTTGCGCCATTTTTGATAAATATGAATAAAATTGGTTTTGGTAATTTGAATTTTGTTTAAAACAGAATCATTGAAAACAAAATTTTTGCTTATAAATTCTTTTAATTCTTGTTTGTCTTTTAAAAAATAAAACAATAATTTTTCTTGATTTAAAATTGAACCTATTGTTTTTTCCAACTGCATAAATTCTTTGGTGGAATAATCGCTGGGCGTTACATTCCAATTAAAATCATTTAAATTAAAAACAGCGGAAATGGTGTGGTAAGGCAAAAACGCCATTTTTTCACCATCAAAAGCACCCAAAAACAACGGCGGAATGCTTTTGTTGTGAATTTTGGCTTTGCCAATGGTTAAAATCAATTGAATCAAACTTTGCACAATGTTGGCTTTGTTGCCTTTTTTGGCTTCCGCCCACAAAAGATATTGCTGCGGCGTTTTGCAATTTTGCGGTAAAACCATAAAATCAATGTTGTCAATGCGTTGCGTGCAATCAAATGATTTAAAAAAATCATAAGCCACTTTGTTTTTAATTTCTTCTTCGCTTAAATTCAAGGCATACATTTTGAAAAACAATCCTTTTTGAAAAGAATCAACTCCGTTTGAAAACCACTTCAAAAAAACAAAAAAATCCACGGTCAACCCCATTTTTTTTAGAAAAATTTTAAATGTTGACCGTGGAAAAACAAATTTTTTTCTTTCTATGCTTTGACTTTGCTTAAAAAAATCATTTACATTTTTTTGAAATCAATACGCCACAAATATAAACTCACAATCAACAGCATAATCAATTGGAATCATCGCAACCGCTTTTGCCATCGGGGCGTTTTAAAAAAAGATGTGGGCTGAAAATAAGATAAAGCAAAAATGCAGCGCACCAAAAAATAGCAGCGGCAATTAAAAAAGAAAAACCAAAAAAAGAATAAACTTCACGCAACAAAGCGGCGGCAAAAATAAAAATGGCAGCAAAAATTATCCACGGGCGAACATCCAACCCCCAACCCGAATGCATTCTGCCTGCCACGCACATCACCAGCAAAATTGCCAAACCCAAACCCGCAATCGTTCGCAAATGTAGCCCAATGTTCAATGGCGCAAAATCAAAAAAAAGCGGCAAAAAACCTTCCAGCAAATAGCCCAAAGCAATAGAAAAATAAGCAATGTAGCCCATCATTGTCCAGCGTGAAAAAATGGCGCGCCCAATATGCCAATCGCTTAACACATGAAAAACGCCAGCAGCCGCAGCAATTTTGAGCCACAAAGTGGCTTCTGCTTGTGGCGCCAAAAATTCAGAAATGCACAACAACAAAATTGCCACAATTGCCAAAGCGCGTTTGGGCGGGCGAGCAATATAGCTTGTGTGAATGTTCGCTTGGCGTATTAAAACATCATTCATCAAACGCATGGAAATGCGCGACATTGCCAAAATCACCAAAACCATCATCAAGTGGCACAAAATGCGGATGATTTTAAGCGCCGAGTCGGGCGAAAATTGCAACGAAACATAAAACGCCAAAACAGCGGAAAATAAAGCAATTTGTAAAAACAAAAAGCTGGTGTGTTTTCTTGGGGTTTGTTGCCAAATTGCCGGCGCCGTTAAATAAAAAATTGTGGCTAAAAAGCTTAAATCAAAAATAGCGGCAGGAAAAATGCTTAAAAAATCAATGAGTTGAAAAGCAATGCGCCCCAAAATCCAAACGAATACCAAACACTTTAAAACGCGCGGGGTTGTTGGATTTTGGGTTGATGTAAATTCCGGAATCGCCGTCAACATAAAACCTGCCACGGCGGCAAAAAGCGTGGCGGAATAAATGCTGTAAGCGTGCCACACAAAAGGGTGAAGTGTTGATGGCAATGGAAAAAATCCGTTTAAACCCAACACCCAAATGATGATCAAGAAAATTGCCGAAAAGGCAGTTAAAAAGAAAAACGGACGAAAGGGGCAAATCCACAAGGCTTTCATTTTTTTACTCAAAACAATGCTGCCACTTCGTCCAAAAATGCCGTGCTTTTTTGAGAAAGCCACGCGCGGCAGCGTTCATTTTTGGGAGTTGGAATGCGCCATTCCTGCGCAATTTTGGCAGGCGATTCATCTTTTTTTTGCATCATCAAAATGCGGTCAGCCAAACGCAAGGCTTCTAAGGGATCGTGCGTAATCATCAATACGGCAAAATGCGCGCTGGATTGCTCCATTTCAAGCAATGTGTAGAGTTCTTGTTTCAAGCTCCAATCCAACGCCGAAAAAGGTTCATCCAAAAGCAACAAATCCGGTTGCACCACAAAAGCGCGGCACAAAGCAACACGGCTTTGCATACCGCCAGACAAGGCGCTGGGATATTGATGCAAATCATCCACGGTCAACCCCATTTTTTTTCCAAAAATCACGGATTTTTCAAAACGTTCTTTTTTTGAAACGCCGCGCGCTTTTAAGCCCAGCGCAATGTTTTCCCACGTTAAAAGCCACGGCAACAACCTTGGGGCTTGAAAAACCAATGATGGGTTTTGAAAATCGTTTTGTATTTTGCCCTTCCACGGCACCAAAAGCCCGGCGATTAAATTCAAGAGCGTAGATTTTCCACAACCAGAAGGTCCCAACAAACACAACACTTCGCCTGATTCAAGCGCAAAATTCACGTTTTCCAACACCGCTTTCCAAAAAAATCGGTGCGATAAGTTTTCTACTAAAAGCCGCGCCATTCTTCTACCCTACGTTTGATGGGTTCTAAAAACAAATATTCCAACACAAACAAAATCACCAACAAACTCAAAATCCACGCCATGGAGGATTCGGTATCCAAATGGCTGCGCGAAATGGCAAGAAGCGCACCGATGCCATCATCGCAAGCCAATAATTCAGCCATCACCACAATTTTCCAAGAAGCGCCCAAAGCCGTAATCCACGCGGGGAACAAATAAGCCAGCACGTGCGGAAAATAAAGATCACTCAAACGCATCCACAATGGCAAACGAAAAATGTGGATTAAGGTTTTCAAATCACCTTCTAATGTGCGCGTGCCTTCTAATGCACCGATGAAAATCGGCGGAAAAGACGCAATAAAAACGGTGAAAATCGGCGTGCCATCGTTCATTCCAAACCACAACAACGCCAAAACCAACCACGCAATCGGCGGCACGCCAATGAAAAAAGTTAAAATCGGGCGAGTCAACAAAACCGCACTGCGCGATAAACCCACCAAAATTCCCAAAAGTGAACCGCAAAGCGCCGCCAACAAAAAACCGATGATGGCGCGCCGTGCGCTGATTCCAATTTGTATCCAGTTTTCTTTGCTTTCCAAAAGCGCAAAAAGCCGCAAAAAAGATTCTTTTGGACTTGGCAAAATCAACGCGCCATAGTGTTGCGCCGCGGCTGCCCACAAGGCAAAAAATAAAGCAATGCTGGCAAGCGCGCCCCAAGCACTCCACAAATAAGCACCAAAGCTTGCCAAAAAACGGCGATGATTTTCCACGGTCAACCCGTTTTTTTATTCAAAAAAAGAATCATCGGGCATTTTGCCGCCAATGAGTTTGGGATTTTGTTGGTTTAATAAAAGAAAAAAGTCTTTTAAATCACTGGCAACATCCGCCGTTTTTTGTGGATTCAAATCGCGGGATTTGAGCGATTCAGCCACCACGTTTGTAGATAACATCGGCGCGTATTTCATCATCATTTTGGCGCAAGCAGCCGCGTTTTCCTCACAAAACGCCAAGGCTTTTTGGTATTCTGCTTGAATGCGGTTTTGTAGCGCAAAATTTTGCGCCGCGTGATTGACCGCGGCAATGCCGGCTTGTGGCAATTTTTGGTTATTAAAATTTTCTTTTAACAACGTTTCAAAACGCAAGGCTTTGTAAAGTTTGGGCGCAATAACGCTTGCTGGTAAGGTTTGCGATTTTTCTAATGCCATTGAAGCGGCTGGGTCTGGCAACAATGCGTGGTCTACTTGGCGCAAAATCAACAACTGCAAGACATCAAAAATGTTTGCCAAATAACGAATTTTAAAATCTTTTTGAACGTTCAAATTTTCTTTTGCCGCGTTTAATTGAAACAAAATGTCCGGCATATCGCCGCGAAAAGGAATGGCAATTTCTTCATTTTTTAAATCCGCCAAATGCGCCACATTTTCACGGCGGGAAACCAACCACAGCCCACCCCAAGCGGCAATATTGACCAGTTTCAACGGCACACCGCGGTTATACAAATTCGCCGCCACATTGGAAGGCAAGGCGATGAAATCCGTTTTTTGGTCTAAAACAAAAAGCCGCAGTTGGTCGGGGTTTTTCCACAATTGAAAGGTTGTTTTTTCGGCAATATCGTTTAAAGCGCCGCTTTCTGCCATATAAATCAACGGAAAGGACAAAAAAGCGCCCGGGCCGCTCAAACGAATTTCGGCAAGTTTTTGATTTTGCGCGTTTTGCGCAAAAACATTTGAAAACACAAAAAACAAACAAAAAACAGCAATTTTCCACGGTAAACCGAACATT
>JBNMHE010000032.1:0-15303 GCA_050872585.1 Rhodocyclales bacterium
ATTTAAAATAACCCAACAAACTTAAATTAAATAAAATTCCAATGATAAAATAAAATTGAGGTTTTTTTAAATTTCTGGATAAAATAGCTTGTGCCAAACCAAAATTAATAATAATTGAAGATAATAAAATAGGTAAATAATCTAATTTCCAATAAGCATAAAAAAACAAACTGGATAAAATTAAAAAAACTTTGGAAGAAACAACGTATTTTGATTTTAATAAATGAAAAACAAGCCAAACAACGGGCAAAAAAGCAAAAATAAATAAAAAAGATGAAAAAATCATTTTTAAGTCCTTTTTTGAGGATTTTTCCACGGTCGACTTAAAAAAATTTTAAAAAATTTAAAAAATTAAAAAAGCCAAAAAAAATTAAAAAAAATTCTTGTTGACCGTGGATTTTTTTATTTTTTAAAGGATTTGAATGTGGTGGAGACGGGCGGGATCGAACCGCCGACCTATTGATTGCGAACCAATCGCTCTCCCAACTGAGCTACGCCCCCGTGAAAATCGCAAAATTATAAATGTTTTTTTTTTTAAAGAAAGTTTTATTTTGATTCTTGCCATTGTTTTTGTGCAAAATCTAATCGGGCGCGGATTTGCGAGGCTTTGTAAAAATCGGATTCGGCGAATTTTTCACCTTGTTCAAAATGATGCACGGCAGCAGAAAACAATCCTTCCAACAAAGCCGATTCGCCAAGTGCAAGGTGGTAGTTTGCCATTTGTTTTAAAGCAAGACTGGCTTTGGCCATCCATTGATACTCGCGCGGCGTTTTGGGTGTGATGGCATTTAAAAAATCATAGGCGGCTTGAAATTGTTGATTTTGTATCAAAGCATCGGCGTAATGCAGTTTTAAAGCGCTGTTTTGGAGATTTTCCGCCATGGCTTTTTTTAAAAGCACAAGCGCTTTTTCGTTTTCATTTTGTTGTAATAAAACTTGCGCTTTTAAGCTGATTAAAAAAGGATTTTTTTCAATTTTCAAGGCATTTTCTATGTTTTTAAGTGCGTTTTCTCCATCATTTAAACGCAAATAAGCCAATGCCAAACCATAAAAAGCGGCTGCGCGATTGGGATAGCGCTGATGTTGCACGTAATTTTGAAAAAGCATTTGGGCTTGTTTGGGATGATTGGCCAAAACGCTCAAACGCGCGCGAATCAAATAAAAATCCAATGAACTGGCAATTTGGCGATAAGGCGTTTTGGAGTCGCGGTTTTGCATATCGCTCAAACGCTCCAAAGTTAAAGGATGCGTTTGCAAATAAACTAGGGCGTTTTTTTCGTTTTTGTTATTCATTAAACGATTAAAAAAACTGGCCATCGCGCGCGTTTCAAAGTGCGCTTGCTTTAAAGTTTCAAAACCAATTCTATCGGCTTCGCGTTCCAAATCGCGTGAGAAAGACAATTCTTTGTGCGCCACAACACCTTGTGTTAAAGCCAATGCCGCGCCAGCAGAATCGCTATTGGCGCCGGCAGCACCCGCAATGGCGGCTGCGCCCAAACCCAATAAACTTGCCCAAAGAAGTTGTTTATTTTGGTAAACATTGCGTGCAATGTGATTTTGCGTCACGTGTGCAATTTCGTGTGCCAAAACGCCCGCCAATTCGGATTCGTTTTGGGAGTTTAAAATCAATCCGGAATAAATACCGATCATGCCGCCCGGCAAGGCAAATGCGTTAATAGAGGAATTTTGTAAGATAAAAAAAGACAAAGGTAAAGGATGTTTTGCCGCTTGTTGCAAGCGTTTTCCAATTTGGGACAAATAAAATTCTGAATCAATATCGTTCAAATAAGAAGAATCGCGTTTGATTTGTTGTATCAATTCTTGGGCAATTTTGTTTTGTTCAAATTGCGGCAAACTGGATGAAGCAACATCGCCCAAATCCGGCAAGGTATTTTGGGCAAAAAGCCAGGGCGAAAATAAAAAAGCCAATAAAAATTTTAAAAAAAATTTTCGGTTGACCGTGGAAAAACTTGAAATTTGAAAAAATGCCCGCATAAAAACACACATTGATTTTTTTAAAATGAGGAAAAAATAATGAGAATGGATAAATTTACCACACCCTTTCAAGATGCTTTAACGGATGCCCAATCTTTGGCTTTATCGGAAAACCATGCCTATATTGAGCCCGAACATTTATTGAATGCGCTTATCAATCAAGAAGAAGGCGCAACCCAATCGCTTTTGTTGCGTGCCAATGTTCATGTGGGCAATTTGGAAAAAAACTTACAAGAACGCTTAAACAATTTGCCTGAAATTACCGGCAACAATGATGTTTCCATCAGCCGCGATTTGATGCGTTTGTTAAACAGCGCCGAAGAAGAAGCCAAAAAACGCGGCGATGAATTTATCGCAAGCGAGATGTTTTTGGTTGCCTTGGCTAAGGACAAATGCGCTTTATCGGAAATAGCCAAAAAAAATGGCTTAAATTTAAACGCTTTAAATGCCGCCATTGATGCGGTTCGCGGCGGGCAACATGTGGATTCGCAAGATGCGGAAAGTCAGCGCGAGTCGCTTAAAAAATACTGCTTGGATTTAACCGAGCGCGCGCGCGAAGGCAAATTAGACCCCGTGATTGGCAGAGATGATGAAATCCGCCGCACCATTCAAATTTTGCAGCGCCGCAGCAAAAATAATCCGGTGATTATTGGCGAACCGGGTGTGGGCAAAACCGCCATTGTGGAAGGTTTGGCACAACGAATTGTCAATGGCGAAGTGCCAGAATCTTTAAAAAACAAACGCGTTTTGGCGCTGGATATGGCAGGACTTTTGGCTGGCGCCAAATACCGCGGTGAATTTGAAGAACGTTTGAAAAATGTTTTAAAAGATATTGCCAAAGAAAACGGCAACATTATTTTGTTTGTTGATGAACTGCACACAATGGTTGGCGCTGGAAAATCCGATGGCGCAATGGATGCCGGCAATATGCTCAAACCCGCTTTGGCGCGCGGCGAATTGCATTGCATTGGCGCTACCACGTTAAATGAATATCGGCAATATATAGAAAAAGATGCCGCCTTGGAGCGCCGTTTTCAAAAAGTGTTGGTGGATGAACCCAGCGTGGAATCCACCATTGCCATTTTGCGTGGTTTGCAAGAAAAATACGAATTGCACCACGGCGTGGATATCACCGACCCGGCGATTGTGGCAGCTGCTGAACTTTCAAATCGTTATATTACCGACCGCTTTTTGCCGGATAAAGCCATTGATTTAATTGATGAAGCCGCAAGCCGCATCAAAATGGAAATTGATTCCAAACCCGAAGCCTTGGATAAATTAGAGCGCCGATTGATTCAATTAAAAATTGAAAGCGCCGCTTTGAAAAAAGAAAAAGACGAAGCCTCGCAAAAACGTTTGGCGTTGTTGGAAGAAAAAATCCAACAATTAACGCAAGAATATTCCAACTTGGAAGAAATTTGGAAAGCGGAAAAAGCCGCCGTGTTGGGTTCGGCGCAAATTAAAGAAAACATTGATAAATTAAAAGCGCAAATTGTGAAATTGCAACGCGAAGGCAAACTGGAAAAAGTTGCCGAATTGCAATACGGCCAACTGCCCAAGTTGGAAGCACAATTAAAAGCGGCAGAAAAAACCGACAAAACCGGCAAAACGCACAACAAACTTTTGCGCACCGAAGTGGGTGTGGATGAAATTGCCGAAGTGGTCAGCCGCGCCACCGGCATTCCTGTTGCCAAAATGATGCAAGGCGAGCGTGAAAAATTACTCCACATGGAAACAAAATTGCACCAACGCGTGGTGGGGCAAGATGAAGCCGTGCGTTTGGTCTCAGATGCCATTCGCCGCTCGCGCTCTGGGTTGTCCGACCCCAATCGGCCTTATGGTTCTTTTTTGTTTTTGGGGCCAACAGGTGTGGGCAAAACCGAACTTTGCAAAGCCTTGGCGGAATTTTTGTTTGATTCCGAAGAACATTTGATTCGCATTGATATGAGCGAATTTATGGAAAAACATTCCGTTGCGCGTTTAATTGGTGCGCCTCCGGGTTATGTGGGTTATGAAGAAGGCGGTTATTTAACCGAAGCTGTTCGGCGCAAACCATATAGCTTGATTTTGTTGGATGAAGTAGAAAAAGCGCACCCAGACGTGTTCAACGTTTTGTTGCAAGTGTTGGACGATGGCCGTTTAACAGATGGCCAAGGCAGGACTGTTGATTTTAAAAACACCGTGATTGTGATGACTTCCAACTTGGGCAGCCAAATGATTCAACAAATGAATGAAAATTCTTATGATGAAATCAAAGCGGCGGTGATGGAAGAAGTGAAAAATTATTTTCGCCCAGAATTTATCAACCGCATTGATGAAACCGTGGTTTTCCACGCGCTTGCCGAAGAACACATTGCAAACATTGCCAAAATCCAGTTGAAAGTTTTGGAAAAACGTTTGAATGCGTTGGATTACCAATTAAAAGTATCCGATTCGGCATTAAAAGAAATTGCGCGCGCTGGTTTTGACCCGATTTTTGGCGCAAGGCCTTTAAAACGCGCCATTCAACAAGAAATTGAAAACCCGCTTGCCAAGGCATTGTTGGCAGGAAAATTTTCTTCCAAAGATGAAATTGCGGTGGATTTTGATGAAAAAAACGGAATGCAATTTTTCAAAAAATAAAAATTGAAATCAAAAACAAAAAAATCCACGGTCAACTTCAATTTTTTTTAAAAAATTTTGGAGTTGACCGTGGATTTTTTATCAAAACAATTTTTTTAGATTTGCATAATTAACACTTCGTGGCTTTGTTTAATATTGTCTGTATCGCCGCGCTCAATGCGGTTTTTGCCGATTCGCGTTTCGCCTTGTCCCATGGTGTATTGCCATTTGGGTTCTAAAATTTTAAAGCCTTTGTAAGCATTGCGCACCCATTCGCAGTCGTTGTAACTTAAAATAAATTTGCCTTTGTGCGCATGCAAACACTTTGCCAAAAGTTCGTGTTGAAAGCCGTTGTGATGAATAGGAAAATTGCGCATCGGATAGATTCCCTTAAACATTTTGCTGTTTCCCGTTAAAAAATAAGGCGGGTCACAATAAAAAAAGTCGTTGGGATATTGCTGAAAAACTTTTTCAAAACTGGCACATTCCACGCTTAAATTTTTGGCACCGCGGTGTAAACCAAAATTTTTAAGTTTTTCAAGCATATTGTGGTAACGCATTTTGTTTTCATAAATTTTACTCATCCAGCCTAAAAATCCTGGACCATAACTGAGATTAAAATTAAAATAATAATTCCTTGCCAAAGTTAATGAATCCAATTGAATTTCATTTTGATAATGTTTTTTTAATTCTGTTTTAATTAAAGAATAAGTTTGTGGATTGGGTTCTAATTTTAAAAGTTCATTGTAAAGTTTTTGTGAATTTGTGCTTGCAAGTTACCAAAAATTCACCAAATATCAAAAATATCAAAGGCTTTGACTTCCAAATTCAGCTCCAAAGCGCTGGCTACTTCAACACTTGCGCCGCCAATAAATGAGCTAATTAAACGTGAAATATCGTTTGGAAAATGCTCCACAATCAAACCGACTGCAAGCGATTTTCCGCCGCCATAACGCAATGGACTTTTGGAGTAGCGTTTGTATTTTAAAGTATGGCCTTTTAAAGAATTTAAAAAATAATGCTTTTTTTCTTCAATTGAAAATGTTTGATTAAAATGGGATTTTTTAAATAAAAAAGAAGTTTGTTTCATATTGTTGTTTTTTATTTATCAAATTGAAATGAAACATTTAAATCATTTAAATTTTTAAATTAAATTAAAAAAAATCCACGGTCAACGTTAAAAAATTTAAAAAAAAACAAGTTGACCGTGGAAAAAACACTCATTTGAAAAGAGTGGTTTTTTGCATGTTTGAATCCAAAAAAATCAAAGTGCCTTGCGGTTTTTTTGGTGGCATTCGGCGGAATAAACCGTTTTGAACATCAATTTGCCCGAACCTTTAAACAAGCGTTTTGCCGTTTTGGAAATACAGCGGCGCTCCAAGGTTGAGCGGCGCGTGCGCGTAATCGCCATAACACTTCCCTTCGTGTGGTAAAAAAACCGCAAATTTTAAAAACGAATGGCTTTAATTTCAAGTATGATTCGCCGTTTGTCTTTTCTTTGTATTTTATGAAAACGCCTGCCATTGCCTTTGTTTCGCTCGGTTGCCCAAAAGCTGGGGCAGATTCCGAAGTGCTTTTGGCACGTTTAAAAGCCGCGGGTTTTGCCTTTACCGATGATGCCGCGGCGGCGGCTTTTGTGATTATCAACACTTGCGGTTTTGTCAATGATGCCATTGACGAATCACTTTCGGCGATAGAAGAAGCTTTGTCTCAAAACAAAAACGTTTTTGTAACGGGTTGTTTGGGCGCAAAAAAAGATTTAATCCTCAAAAAATTCCCGCAAGTTTTGGGTGTTTCTGGCCCCAACAAACACGATGAAGTTTTTCGGCAAATTGCCGATATTTTTGGTTTGCCGCAAAAAAATCAAGATTTTAACGACTCCCGCATTTTGCTCACACCGCCGCATTTTGCTTATTTGAAAATTGCCGAAGGTTGTAACCAACAATGCAGTTTTTGCATTATTCCGCAGTTGCGCGGCGCTTTGCGGTCGCGCACTTTTAACGAAATTATGTTGGAAGCGCAAAACCTTGTGCAATCGGGCGTGAAGGAAATCATCGTGGTGGCGCAAGATACGATTGCTTATGGCGTGGATTTAAAATACAAAACGCATTTTTGGAATGGCAGACCCATCAAAAGCAATATCACCGAACTTTGCAAAGCGCTTTCAAGCCTTGGTGTTTGGGTGCGTTTGCATTATGTTTATCCTTATCCTGCGGTGGATTCTTTGGTGGAATTGATGAGTGATGGCAAAATTTTGCCTTATTTGGATATTCCCTTGCAGCACGCCAACCCCCGCATTTTAAAGGCGATGCGCCGCCCCGCCGCCATAGAAAATATGCTTTTAAGAATTGAAAAATGGCGCAAAATTTGCCCTGATATTGCTTTGCGCTCCACCTTTATTGTGGGATTTCCGGGCGAGACGGAACGCGAATTTGAAGATTTGTTGGATTTTTTGGAATTAGCCCAATTAGACCGCGTGGGCGTTTTTGAATATTCCGCCGTTGAGGGCGCGCCAGCCAACGCTTTGCCCAATGCGGTTGCAGACGAAATCAAAGCGATGCGCAAATTGTGGTTGTTGGAAGCGCAAGCCGAAATTAGCCAAAAAAAATTGGCGCAAGCAGTGGGCAAAACCGAGCGGGTGTTGGTGGATTTGGTTGATGAAGAAGGCGCCATTGCCCGCCGCGCTTACGATGCGCCGGATGTGGATGGCGTGGTTTATATCAACGATTTTTTTGATACCGCCGCTGGCGAATTTTTGGATGTGGTCATCACCGATTCCGATGCGCACGATTTGTATGCGCAAAATCTTTAAAATCCACGGTCAACCGATTATTTTTTTCAAAAAAAATCAGCGTTCACCGTGGAAAATAAAAAAAACGGAGTTTTTTTATGAATGATTTTTTGGATTTGCCACCCATTGCCCAATGCCAAGGGCGCGTGGTTTTGCCCGGCTCCAAGAGCATCTCCAACCGCGTGTTGCTTTTGGCTGCTTTGGCGCACGGCACCACGCCAATTGAGAATTTGTTGGAAAGCGAAGACACAACCGTTATGCAAGCGGCTTTAAAAGCCTTGGGCGTCTCCATTCAAAAGCGCGATGGTATTTTTTGGGTGCGCGGGGCAAACGGCAAACTGCCCAACCACAATGGCGATTTTTTCTTAGGCAATGCAGGCACGGCGTTTCGTTTTTTAACGGCTGTTTTGGCGTTAATGGGTGGCAATTATGCTTTATCGGGCATTGAAAGAATGAATGAGCGTCCTATCGGTGATTTAACAGATGCTTTAAAACAAATTGGCGCACAAATTGAAATGGAAAATGAAGGTTTTCCGCCTTTAAAAATCGCACCTTTTGCCGACAATGGCGAGAGAAAAATTCTGTTAAAAGGCGATATATCCAGCCAATTTTTAAGCGCTTTGTTAATGGCATTGCCTTTAACGGGCAAGGCTTTTGAGATAAAAATTGATGGCGTTTTAATCTCCAAACCTTATGTGGCAATGACCATCGCGCTAATGCAACAATTCGGCGTGGCGGTTGTTGAACAAAATGGCGCTTTTTTGACACCTGAAAATGCAAAATACCAAAGTCCGGGGAATTTTCGCGTGGAATCGGATGCTTCAAGCGCTTCGTATTTTTGGGCATTGGGTGCGCTTTTGAGCAAGGACGGCGTGCAAACCGAAGGAATTCCTGAACATTCCATTCAAGGCGATGTGGCTTTTTTAAACGTATTGCGCAAAATGGGCGCGGTTGTTTTTTGGCGCAATCAGCGCTGGGGCGTGCGGCGCGGCGCAAACGGCTTAAAAGCCATCACAGTAGATGCCAACGATTTTCCAGACGCGGCAATGACCTTGGCAACGCTTGCCGCTTTTGCCGATGGCACAACAACAATCAACAATATCGCCAGTTGGCGCGTTAAAGAAACCGACCGCTTATCGGCCATGGCAACGGAGTTAAAAAAACTAGGCGTTGGGGTCAAAACCACGGCGGATTCAATTGCCATTACGCCACCCGAACATTTCAATTTCAAACCCGCCAGCATTGCCACTTACAACGACCACCGCATGGCGATGAGTTTTTCTTTGTTTTCTGCCGCCATTCCTTTGCGCATTGAAAATCCCGAGTGTGTTGGCAAAACCTTTCCCAATTATTTTGCCGCACTGCACAATCTTGTGGATTTTGTTCCTGTTATTGCCATTGACGGACCATCTGCTTCTGGCAAAGGCACCATTGCGCAAAAAGTGGCGCAACAACTGGGTTTTCATTATTTGGATTCGGGCGCGCTTTATCGCTTGGTGGCGTTTGCCGCTTTTGAAAAAAATTTGGCGTTGACCGTGGAAAATCAACAAGTTTTATCGGATTTGGCCAAAAATCTGCCGATTGTTTTTCAAAACAACCACATTTTTTTAAACCAACAAAATGTGACAGATTTAATCCGCACGGAAAAAATCGGCAATATGGCTTCTATTGTGGCGGCAATGCCTTTGGTGCGTGAAAGTTTGCTTTTTTTGCAACGCACGTTTTGTCAAAAACCGGGATTGGTTGCGGATGGCAGAGATATGGGAACGGTTGTTTTTCCCGATGCGCCACTGAAAATTTATTTGGATGCCAGCGCTGAAATTCGTGCAAAAAGAAGACTTAACCAGTTGAATGAAAAGGGCTTTTCTGCTAACCTTGCCGACCTTATTGCCGATATGAAAGCGCGTGATTTTCGTGATGTTAATCGTCCCAATGCGCCTTTGCGTTGTGCCAAAGAGGCCTTTGTGATTGATTCCAATCACAAAAGCATTGATGAAGTGTTGGCTTTGGTTCTTGCGCAATACCAAAAGCAATAAGTTTTTGGGTGCTCTTTTTGAATTGAATTTAAAAAGAGTGTTGTTTTGTTTTTTTCTTTTCCCTTTTTGAAAAGGGTTTTTTTTATTTTTATGGAATCTTTTGAACAATTGCTTCCCGAATATGAGCGGGAAAATAAAAAAGGCGATGTCATCAAAGCCGAAGTGGTCAGCATCAAACGCGATGTGGTGATGGTAGATGCAGGTTTAAAATCTGAATCGCCCGTGCCCATTGAGGAGTTTTTAAACGACCAAGGCGAAGTGGAAGTCAAAGTTGGCGACTTCGTTGATGTGGTGGTAGAAGAATTGGAAAACGGTTATGGCACCACGTGTTTGTCCCGCGAAAAAGCCAAACGCGTAGCCGCTTGGAATTTCTTGGAAGATGCTTTAAACAACAGCAGTTTGGTTACAGGCACCATTACTGGCAAAGTCAAAGGCGGGTTAACGGTGATATCCAACGGCGTGCGCGCCTTTTTGCCCGGCTCTTTGGTGGATTTGCGCCCAGTGAAAGATCCCAGCCCGTATGAAGGCAAAACCTTGGAGTTTAAGGTTATTAAATTAGACCGTAAACGCAACAATGTGGTGCTTTCTCGCCGCGCAGTGTTGGAAGCCACAATGGATGCCGACCGCGAAAAACTCATGGAAAACTTGCAAGAAGGCTCCATTGTTAAAGGCATTGTGAAAAACATTACCGAATACGGCGCTTTTGTGGATTTGGGCGGTATTGATGGCTTGTTGCATATCACCGATTTGGCGTGGCGCCGCGTGCGGCATCCATCAGAAGTTTTAAATGTGGGTGATGAAGTTTCTGCCAAAGTATTGAAATTTGATGTAGACAAAAACCGCGTTTCTTTGGGAATGAAACAATTAGGCGATGACCCGTGGATTGGCATTGCGCGGCGTTATCCCACCGGCACACGTTTGTTTGGCAAGGTAACGAATTTAACCGATTACGGTGCATTTGTTGAAATTGAACAAGGCATTGAAGGTTTGGTGCATGTGTCGGAGATGGATTGGACGAACAAAAACGTTCACCCCACCAAAGTTGTGCAGTTGGGCGATGAAGTGGAAGTGATGGTTTTGGAAATTGACGAAGACCGCCGCCGCATTTCTTTGGGAATGAAACAATGTCAAGCCAACCCGTGGGAAGAGTTTTCTGCCAATCACAAAAAAGGCGATAAATTAAAAGGTGCCATCAAATCCATTACCGATTTTGGGATTTTTATCGGCTTGCCCGGCGGCATTGACGGTTTGGTGCATTTGTCGGATTTGTCGTGGAATCAACCCTCAGACGAAGCCATTCGCCAATTCAAAAAAGGCGATGAAGTGGAAGCTTTGGTGTTGGCTATTGATGTGGATAAAGAACGCATTTCTTTGGGCATCAAGCAGTTGGAAGGCGATCCTTACACCAATTTCATCGCAACGCATGAAAAGAACAGCATCGTTAAAGGCATTGTGAAGTCTGTTGATGCCAAAGGTGCGGTGATTGCCTTGGATGGCGACAACGAAGGCTATTTGCGCGCATCAGAGTTTTCGCACGAGCGCGTGGATGATTTAACCCAAAAATTGAAGGAAGGCGACGAAGTGGAAGCCATGCTGTTAAACGTCGACCGTAAAACGCGTTCCATCAATTTGTCGATTCGCGCCAAAGAACAGGCTGAGCAAAATGCGGCAATGCAAAAATTCTCATCGGAATCTTCTGCTGCGGCTGGCACAACGAATTTGGGGGCATTGCTTAAAGCCAAGTTGAAAGAACAAGGTTAAGTTCAAAATGACTCGTTCAGAATTAATTGAACAATTATCACAACGTTTTGTGCAATTAACTCCGCATGACACCGAACTTTCCGTGCGCGTGATTTTGGATGCCATGACTGATTCGTTAAACAAAGGCGTACGGGTTGAAATTCGTGGATTTGGTAGTTTCAGTTTGAGTTACCGCCCACCACGTTCTGGGCGCAATCCCAGAACAGGTTTGAATGTTGAAGTGCCTGCAAAATGGGCACCGCATTTTAAAGCGGGAAAACAATTGCGTGAGAAGCTTTTAAATCCTTAAAAAACGCACACGGAATGTGATAAATTAAAGGGCGGCATTTGCTGCCCTTTTTTTTGGAGAATCATATGAAAACCTTGCGTTATTTTTTGCGTATTGTTTTATTTGCACTTTTATTTTTATTGGCTTTGAACAACACCGCTCCTGCTTCTTTGATTTTGCCTTTGGGTGTGATTTACACTTTGCCGCAAATTGTTTGGTTTTTCTTGTTTTTTGTTTTGGGCGCTTTGATTTGTTTTTTGGCGTTTTTGCCAAAAATTTGGCGTTTCAAAAGTGAAATTCGCCGCTTAACGCGTGAAAAAACGGATATTTTTAATCAAAAAACGCGCACAGAACTGCTTTTAAAAGACGAATTGGTTAAAAATTCCACGGTCAACGCCGAAATTTTTTCAAAAACACCAACATCTCAAAATGAAATGGCCGCTTCTTCCAATCTTTAAAACTTTGCCACAATGAATGAAATTTTTGATTACTGGGAACTCATTCTCATCCCCATTTTTTTTGCGTTGGGTTGGGTGGCTGCGCGCGTGGATATGCGTCAAGTGGTGCATGAATCGCGCACATTACCGCGCTCTTATTTTGAAGGTTTGAATTTTTTGTTAAACGAACAATCGGATAAAGCCATTGATTCTTTTTTAGAAGTCACGCGCCTTGATTCTGAGACCATAGAATTGCATTTTGCCTTGGGCAATTTGTTTCGCAGGCGCGGCGAGACGGATCGCGCCATTCGCATGCATCAAAATTTAATTGACCGCGATGATTTGCCGCAAGATTTGCGCTTGAAAGCCTTGTTGGAATTGGGGCAAGATTTTTTAAATGCGGGTTTGCTTGACCGCGCCCAAGCCATTTTTCAAAAATTAGAAACCACACCTTACGAAGAACAAGCCAAGCGCCATTTGCTTGCTATTTATCAATCGGGTAAAGAATGGGAAAAAGCCATTGTTTTGGCAAAAAAATTGCCCGACATCGCCAATCAAACGGAAATTGCACAATATTATTGCGAGTTGGCAAGCCAAAATTTAATGCGTTCGCAATTGGATTTGGCGCGCCAAAACATTGATAGCGCGCTTGCTTACAATCGCCAATGCGCCAGAGCCAGCATTTTGGAAGGCGAGCTTTTTTTGCGTTTGGACAATCCCAAAAAAGCCATTGAATCTTGGCAGAATGTGGAACAACAAAATCCTTCTTATTTGGCGTTGTTGCCGGTGCGCATTCAAGATGCTTACCAAAAAATCCACAAAGAAAAAGAAGGCTTGGCGCTTTTGAAAGGCTATTTGGCGCGTTATCCATCGGTGGATTTGCTCGATGCCGTTTATCTTGGCGTTTTAAAAGAAGAAGGCATGCAAGCAGCTTTTGATTTGGTCAAAAGCGAATTGCAGCGCAATCCATCTTTGTTGGGTTTGGAAAGGTTTTTAATTGGCGCGCAATCTTTGATTAAAGCGCAAGACAAACCCGATGTGGAATTGGCAAAAAGCATTGTGCAAAGTTATACCAAAAAACTCTCGCGCTATTTTTGCAAGAATTGCGGCTTCAAAGCGCGGCAATTTTATTGGCGCTGCCCGGCTTGCGGCACGTGGGAAAGTATGCCGCCCAAACGCAGTGAAGAATTTGAATCGCTGATTTAAAAAAATCCACGGTCAACGCATTATTTTTTTTAAAATAAAAAGCAATAAGCAAAAGGCAAACTCAAAAAAGGAAAACAATGAAAATTACCATTATTGGAAGCGGTTATGTTGGTTTGGTGTCGGGCACGTGTTTGGCAGAAGTGGGCAATCACGTGATGTGTTGCGATGTGGACAAACAAAAAATTGCCACGTTGAATGCGGGCGAAGTGCCGATTTTTGAACCCGGCTTAAAAGAGTTAATTGCCAAAAATGTTGCGGCTGGGCGCTTGTTTTTTACGGATGATTTGAATCAAGCCATATCCTTTGGCACGGCGCAATTTATTGCCGTTGGCACGCCGCCTGATGAAGATGGTTCGGCGGATTTGTCTTATGTTTTGTCGGCTGCGCAAAGCATTGGCAAATGTATGAATGATTACAAAATCATTGTGGATAAAAGCACCGTGCCCGTTGGCACAGCACAAAAGGTGAAACAAACCATTGGTGAAGAATTAAAAAAACGCGGCGCATCTATTCCTTTTGGTGTGGTCTCCAACCCAGAATTTTTAAAAGAAGGTGCCGCCATTGATGATTTTATGCGGCCAGACCGCATTATCATCGGCTCAGATGATGAACACGCTTTAAATTTAATGCGCCAAATTTATGCGCCTTTTCAACGCAACCACGAACGCATTATTGCCACCGATTTGCAAAGCGCTGAATTGATTAAATACGCTTCCAACGCAATGCTTGCCACGCGCATTAGTTTTATGAACGAATTGGCAAATTTGGCAGAAAAACTCGGTGCGGATATTGAATTGGTTCGCCGCGGAATGGGTGCCGACCCGCGCATTGGTTACCATTTTTTGTATCCGGGTTGTGGTTATGGCGGCTCGTGTTTTCCGAAGGATGTCAAAGCCTTGATTCACACGGCAAAAAACGTTGGCATTGATTTGGAAGTTTTAAACGCCGTGGAATTGGCAAACGCCAAACAAAAACACGTTTTAACGCAAAAAATTATCCAGCGTTTTGGTGAAAACTTAAACGGCAAAAATTTTGCTTTGTGGGGTTTGGCGTTCAAACCCAATACGGACGATATGCGCGAAGCACCTTCGCGCGTTTTAATTGAAGATTTGCTTGAAAAAGGTGCCAACATTTCGGTTTATGACCCTGTGGCAATGCGTGAAGCGCGGCGTGTGTTTGGTGAAAATCCACGCATTCTTTACGCTTTAAA
The DNA here is from genome assembly GCA_050872585.1 of Rhodocyclales bacterium. Taxonomy (GTDB): domain Bacteria; phylum Pseudomonadota; class Gammaproteobacteria; order Burkholderiales; family Rhodocyclaceae; genus SFHR01. The sequence continues at coordinate 14,306 of JBNMHE010000032.1, forward strand.
TCCAATGGATGCCGCACAAAACAAAGAAGCTTTGGTGATTGTGACCGAATGGAAGGAATTTCGCTCGCCCGATTTTGAAGTGCTCAAAACAACTTTAAAAAATCCTGTGATTTTTGACGGCAGAAATCTCTACGACCCTGCATTTTTAAGAACTGCTGGTTTTGAATATTTTGCCATTGGGCGTTAAAAACGTTTTCCCACGGTAAACGTGAATTTTTTTTGAAAAAAATTTGGCGTTGACCGTGGAAAATTTAAAATCAAATTTAAAAATAAAAAAACACTTTAAAAAGGTTTAAAAAAAGGGGGAAAAAAATGCTTTGTTTGTTTCAGAAAATTAAAAAAATCAAAACATTGATTTTGCTTTGGTTTAATCCTATTTTTAATCACCGTTATGTTTTGCATAATTATTTAAAAGGCGTGCATTTTTCTCCTTTAAGTTTTAAAGAAATAACACGTAAAATAAAACAAAATCCTTTTAAATTATTTTATTTAATTCCTTTTTATTTTGTTTTAAGATTTTTAGATGAATTGGAACGCCATTTTAAAATTAAATTTAAAAATAATTATAAGTTTTATATTTTTTGGCGATTGTTTAAAAATAAAATAGATATTCCTTATTTTGAATTGGTTTTAACAACACGTTGCACTTTAAATTGTGAATCGTGCAATAATTTAATGCAATATTTTAATAAAGAAAAAGCTTATACAGCTTCTTTAAATGGTATTTTGGAAACCTTGAATGCTTTGTTTAATCAAATTGATACCGTGCGCATTGTGCGCGTGATTGGCGGGGGAGCCTTTGATTTTCAAACATTTGGAGGAATTGGTGGATTTTTTAAATCAAAATCAAAAAGTTATTACTTTTGATATTGTCACCAATGCCACATTATTACCTAATGAAAAATTATTAAAAGCCATGCAACGCGCAAAAAATAAAATGAATGTGAGTATTTCAGATTATTCTTTATCACCTAATTAAATATTCCTTTGAAACAAAA
>JBNMHE010000033.1:0-15226 GCA_050872585.1 Rhodocyclales bacterium
ATGCAATCTTTATTTCAACAAGTCGCGCTTGCCCCGCGCGACCCGATTTTGGGGTTAAACGAAGCCTTTGCCGCCGATTCGCGCACGGAAAAAATCAATTTGGGCGTGGGCGTTTATTTTGATGAAAACGGCAAAATTCCCATTTTGAATTGCTTGAAAAAAGCGCAAGAAGCCTATTTCAAACAAAATTTGCCGCATGCGTATTTGCCCATTGATGGTTTAAAAACCTACAACCTTGCCGTGCAAAAATTGTTGTTTGGCAATGAATCGGAATTGCTGGAACAAAAACGCGTTATCACCGCGCAAGCTTTGGGCGGCACGGGCGCTTTGAAAATCGGGGCGGATTTTTTGCATGCCATTCATCCTGCATCTTGCGTTTTTATAAGCGAGCCCACTTGGGCGAATCACCGCGCTATTTTTGAGCGCGCAGGTTTTGCCGTTCAAACGTATTCTTATTACAACGCCCAAACGCGCAATGTGGATTTTGAAAAGTTCAAAGAAAATTTAAACGCCATGCCCAGTTTGTCCGTTGTGGTTTTGCATGCGTGTTGCCACAATCCAACCGGGGCAGATTTAACCCAACCACAATGGGATGAAGTGGTGGAAATTTTCAAAGCCAACAATCTCATTGCCTTTTTGGATATGGCTTACCAAGGCTTTGCCAATGGCATTGCCGAAGATGCTTATGCCTTAAACGCTTTTGCGCAATCGGGTTTGCGTTTTTTTGTGTCCAGCTCTTTTTCCAAAAATTTTTCTATGTATGGCGAGCGCGTGGGCGCTTTGTCCGTTGTGTTAAACAATCAAGATGAAGCTAATCGCGTGTTGTCGCAAATTAAAATTGCCATTCGCACCAATTATTCCAACCCGCCAACCTTTGGCGCGGCGTTGATTGCCGAAGTGTTGAATTCTTTGGAATTAAAACAAGAATGGGAAGAAGAATTAAAAACCATGCGCTTGCGCATTGCCAAAATTCGCAAAAATTTGGTGGCAAGCATTGAAGCGGCTGGTTGCCAAGAAGATTTTTCGTTTATTGCCGCGCAACGCGGAATGTTTTCTTTCACGGGTTTGAATAAAGAACAAGTGGAACGCTTGAAAACCGAGTTTGGCATTTATGCGGTCTCCAGCGGGCGCATTTGCATGGCGGCTTTGAATCCCAGCAATGTGGATATTGTGGCGCGCGCCATTGCGGCGGTTTTGTAAAATTTAAAAAAAATCAACGGTTGACCGTGGAAAATCGTGTTTTTCCACGGTCAACGCCAAAAAATTTTCAAAAAAAATGAATTGCATACGCCGATTTTTGTTTGAAAACCTGAATATCCAAGGCGCTTGGGTGCATTTGGAATCGGGTTTTGAAGCCGTGTTGCACAAGCGCAATTACCCCGATTCTGCCGCCAAAATTGTGGGCGAAATGTTGGTTGCCACGCTTTATTTGGCGCAAATGTTAAAAACACAAGCACGCTTATCTTTACAATTAAAAGCACAAGCGCCCATTTCCCAAGTTTTTGTGGATGTTAAAAAAACGGCAGAAACAGGAGAAGATTTGTTATTTCGGGCAATGGCAAAGCCTGCGGATTGTTCAGAATCAGAGCAAATTGTAGCGGGTCAAAACGGCATTTTGTTGATGAATTTGGAACTGCCCGAATCGCAAAAACCTTACCAAAGCGCCGTGGCGTTAAAAGGCAATAGCATTGGCGCAATTTTTGAAAATTTTATTTGTCAATCCGAACAAACGGATATTTTCATCAAACTTGCCACTTCTCAAAATTTTGCTGGCGGCTTATTTTTAAAAAAACTGCCCAATGCCGATTTAAAAGACAAAGACGGCTTTGTGCGTTTGAAAATTTTGGCTGACACGGCAACAGACTCCGAACTTTTAAATGATGATTTTGCGCATTTGATGAACAAAATTTTTGCAGAAGATTCTAAAAGTTTGCGCATTTTTGCACCGCAAAATGTGCGCTACCATTGCCCTTATGACCCGCAAAAAATTTTGAATATTTTAAAAACCATGCCGCCTGAAAATCTTGCGCAAATGTTGGATGAAAACGGCAAAATCCATGTGCATGACGATATTTGCAATTTTGATTATTTTTTTGATTTTCCACGGTCAACTTGATTTTTTTTTGAAAAATGAATGCTTTTTGGAATCCACATTTAAACAATCTCTCGCCTTACACACCCGGCGAACAACCCCAAGCGCAATGCATCAAACTCAACACCAATGAAAATCCTTTTGCGCCTTCGCCCTTGGTTTTAAAAGCCATTGAAAACCTTTTGGGAAAATCGGGCGATGTTTTGCGGCGTTATCCCGACCCAGAAAGCGTGCTTTTGTGCCAAGCTTTGGCAGAATTTCACGGCGTTGATGTGGAGAATATTTTTGTTGGCAACGGCTCGGATGAAGTGTTGGCGCACACTTTTTTTGCCCTTTTAAAACACAACAAAGCCGTGGCTTTTCCGCAAATAACTTATAGTTTTTATCCCGTTTACGCCAAACTTTTTGAAATCAATTACCAAACCATTGCTTTAAAAAATGATTTTTCTTTTTCAATAGATGATTTTTTAAAAGAGGATTTTGGCGCCATTATTTTCCCCAATCCCAATGCGCCAACCGGCAGACTTTTGCCCTGTTGTGAAATTCAAAAACTCTGCCAACAGCGCCCAGAAATTCCCATTGTGGTGGATGAAGCCTACATTGATTTTGCGCCGAAAAATGCCAGCGCCCTGCCTTTAATCCAAGATTTTCCCAATCTTTTAATCATCCGCACGTTTTCCAAATCCCGTGCGATGGCGGGTTTAAGGTTGGGTTATGCCATCGGCAATTCAAGCTTGATTGAAGCGCTGAAAATCGTCAAAAATAGTTTTAATTCTTACCCAATCAATTCGGTAACGGCAGCCGCTGGAATTGCCTCATTAAAAGATAACGATTATTTTGAAACGCAATGCCAAAAGATTATTCAAAATCGCCAATTTTTGGTGGAATCTTTAAAAAATTTAGGCTTTGAAGTGCTGCCGTCTGCGGCAAATTTTATTTTTGCCCAACATCCCAAAATTGCAGGTGCTACACTTTTTCAAAGTTTAAAAGAACAAGGCGTTTTGGTGCGGCATTTTAAAAATCCACGGTCAATTGAAAATTTTTTAAGAGTTTCCATCGGCACCAAGGAAAATTGCATAACGCTTATCAACGTTTTAAAAGGAATCATTTGAAATGACAGGCAAATCGGTTGGCTTTGTGCGTGCGGAAAAAGCGCATTTTGAAAAACCCTTGGAATTGCGCTCTGGCAAATCATTAGCCCATGACGATTTGGTTTATGAAACTTACGGCAAATTGAATGCCGATGCTTCTAATGCCATTTTGATTGGGCATTCTTTGTCTGGGCATCATCACGTGGCAGGCGTTTATGAAAATGCGCCGCAAAATGTTGGTTGGTGGGACAATTTAATTGGCCCGGGCAAAGCGTTGGATACCAACAAATTTTTTATTGTGGGCGTGAATAACTTGGGCGGCTGCCACGGCTCAACAGGCCCTATGTCGCTTAACCCACAAACTGGCCGAGCTTACGGCGCTGATTTTCCAGTGATGACCATGAGCGATTGGGTCAACGCCCAAGCCGAATTGGCGGATTATTTGGGCATTCAACAATGGGCGGCGGTGATGGGCGGCTCAATGGGCGGCATGCAAGCGCTTTATTGGGCAATCGCTTACCCAGAACGCTTGCGCCATTCTATTATTATTGCTTCTGCTCCCAAATTGTCGGCACAAAACATTGCTTTTAATGAAATTGGGCGGCAAGCCATTTTAAGCGACCCGAATTTTCACGGCGGCAATTATTACGCTTACAAAACACGCCCTGTTTATGGTTTGCGCATCGCCAGAATGTTGGGTTTAATCACCTATTTTTGCGATGACCAAATGGGGCACAAATTCGGCAGAAACTTGCACAATGCGCAATTTTCTTTTGATTTTGATGTGGAATTTCAAGTGGAATCGTATTTGCATCACCAAGGCGACAAATTCACCGAACGCTTTGATGCCAATTCGTATTTGATTATGACGCGCGCTTTGGATTATTTTGACCCAGCGCTTTTGGACAACGGCGATTTATCCAAAACCTTGGCAAGAACCCATCCACAGACGCATTTTTTTATTTTATCCTTTCATTCTGATTGGATTTTTTCTCCCAAACGCTCGCAAGAAATGGTCTGTGCGTTGCTTGCCAATAACAGAAAAGTTTCTTACGCCAACATTAATTTGGGTTTTGGGCATGATTCATTTTTAATGCCGGATCCTTATTACCATGCGCTCATTCGCGCTTATTGCAACAACATTGAAATTTAATTGAAAACAGAAAGGACGTAAAAAATGCTCAACAAAGTCATTTTAATTGGACGATTAGGCAAAGATCCCGAAATGCGCCAAACGCAACAAGGAGCGCCGCGTTGCACCATCTCTTTGGCAACCGATGAAACTTGGAAAGACAAAATCACCGGCGAAAAACAAAACAAAGTGGAATGGCATCGCGTGATTTTTTTTAATCGCATTGCAGAAATTGCCGCGCAATACTTGCGCAAAGGTTCGCTGATTTATGTGGAAGGCAAAATCAATTCTTATCGCTACACCGGTCAAGACGGCATTGAACGCACCATGGTTGAAATTTACGCCAATGAAATGAAAATGCTCTCGCCCAAAACCCAACAAGATCCTTACGGCACACAAGCTTATGGTGCGCCTGGCGGTTATGCGCAACAACCTTACGGTGCCAATGCACCTTATGGCAACCACAATTACAATGCTGCGCCACCGCCTTCTTACAATCAAACACACAACAATTACGGTGCGCGACCAATGAATAATTATCCGCCCAATTCTTATCCCAATGATATGGCATCGGATTTGTCTTCCCCAGCTGTTGCAACGACACCGCAACGCCCAGTTGCGCCGCCAACGGAAGCCCCCAAACCCGATACTTTATTGGACGATGATGTGCCTTTTTGATTCTTTAAACCCTTAATCAGAATCGGCATTTGCAGACGGCAATGTTGAATCATCTTGTGATTCTTCTGCCGTCTTTTTCTTTTTGCTGCGTTTTTTATTGGGCGATTGAGGCGGCGGCAAAAGCGGTTCAACCGGTTGCAAACTGTGTTCGCGCATATATTGGTCCATTGCCAGCCAACCTTCAAAAATACCGGCTTTGGGCAACCAGTTGTAAATACTGTAACAATCTTCAATGGCACGCCCCGCGTGACGACAAGCATTGCCAACGGCTTTGCCTTCGGAAAATTGCCGCTCGGTTTTTTGTTCGGCAGGTTCAAAACCCAAATGTTCGCCAAATTCCAACATTGAGTCGCAAGCACTCAAACCAATAAGACAAAAAATTGAAAATAACGCTTTTGTTTTCACTTTTTCCACGGTCAACTCCTTATTTTTTTCAATTTTACAAAATCCATTAAACGCTCGGGCAGGCTTTTTTCTTTCAAGAGCGTTTGGGCAAAATGACGAACATTGTTTTGCCAAATCAAAAAACGATCAGAACACAAAAGCGATTGCAAACAAACATTGGGATTCAAAAGCGGCATCGCATTCAAATAATAAAAAAAATCCAGCACATCCAAACGAATGGAATCATCCAAAAAAGGCGCAAAAAAATCCAAAAAAGCATGCACTTTTTGAAAATGCGCATTTTCTTTTTGCGGATAAGCTTGCCAAACAAAGGGTCTGCCAGAAAATATGGCGCGCACAAAACTATCTTCTCCGCGCACCAAATTCAAAGCCGCTTGATCCAAAGTCCAATCAAAATGGCGTTGGGAAGTAAAGTCTTTTTGGTTTAAAAAATCCAATTGACAAGATTCACCCAAACACGGAACAAGCGTTTCATCATACAAAAACACATTGATTTTAAAAGGATTTTTAAAATCAAACGCTTTGGGAAGTGCGCGCTTTTCAAAAATTACGCCACCAGATTGTTGAAAAAAAGAAGGAAAATAAAAATACTTCACCCGATTGTTTGGTTGAAAAGAAGGTTGCAAATGAAAATCATTCACCCAATTTTCCAAACCCAAATAATCTAAGGAAAGCCATACAAAATCATTTTGCGTCTGCTTGATTTTTTTTAAAGCAAAATCGGGAAGAGAACACGAAAAAAGCTCCACCACAACATCATGGGTTTGAAGCGAAAAAAAAGAAGATTCATCTTGCCAAGGCAAAAAACGAAAACGCGCAATTTTTTCATCTGCCAACATTTTGGCAATCAAATCAGGCTGGTCAATCCACAAAATCACATTTTGAGAAAACGTCAAACAAAGTGCGCGCGACAAACGCAAGGCAAAACCGGCATCGCCAAAATTGTCAATCACTTTGCAAAAAAGATGCCACATTGTTTGAATACAAAATGTTGAATTTTTTGATTTTTTTGAAAATTTTCAAGCGTTGACCGTGGATTTTTTTAATTTTCAATAAAACGCAAGGACAAATCCACCGCTTGGATGTCTTTGGTTAAAGAACCAATAGAAATGCGCTGCACGCCAGTTTGGGCAATGGCCAACAAGGTGTTTTCATTCACATTGCCGCTGGCTTCCAACACCACATGATTGGGCGCCATTTGCACGGCTTTTTCAATATCGCAAACAGAAAAATTATCCAATAAAATCATCAATGCGCCCGCATCAATGGCTTGTTGAAGTTGGTTTAAATTTTCCACTTCAATTTGCACAAAACGACACTTTGGATGCGTTTGGGCAATGTTTTGCGCCGCTTGCAAAGCAGAAGCAATGCCACCAGCCGATAAAATATGATTTTCTTTAATCAAAATGGCATCCCACAAAGCAAAACGATGATTTTTTCCACCCGCACATTGCACTGCGTATTTTTCAGCCATTCTCAAACCGGGCAAAGTTTTGCGTGTATCCACAATACAAGCATTGGTGTGCGCAATCAATTGCGCAAAATAATGCGTTTTGCTTGCCACTGCCGACAAACTTTGTAAAAAATTCAAAGCACTGCGTTCGGCACTTAAAAGCGCACGCGCATTGCCAGAAATAGTGCATAAAACACTGTTTTGGGCGATTTTGTCGCCATCTTGAACAAACCAATTGATTGTGGCCTTGGAATCACATTGCCAAATGCACGCATTAAACCAATCCACACCGCAAAGAATGGCATCTTCACGCGTGATGAGTTGTGCACGAATGTTTTTGTTTTCATCAATCAACAACGCGGACAAATCGCCATCGCCAATATCTTCTTTTAAGGCGGCCAACACATTGCGTTGAATTTCGTCTTTTAAGTTTTGCATCATTTAAGCGGACGTTTTTTGTAATAAACTTAAAACCAAAGCCAATTTTTCTTTTAATTGCCGCCGATCCACACTCAAATCAATGGCGCCTTTTTCAAGCAAAAATTCTGAACGTTGGAAACCTTCGGGCAAGGTTTGGCGCACCGTTTGTTCTATCACACGCGGACCAGCAAAACCAATTAAAGCGCCTGGTTCGGCCAAAACAATATCGCCCATAAACGCAAAAGAAGCCGAAACGCCGCCCATTGTGGGATTGGTTAAAACGGAAATATAAGGCAATTTTGCGGCGGAAAGTTTGGTTAAAACCGCCGTAGTTTTGGCCATTTGCATTAAAGAAAACAAACCTTCTTGCATTCTGGCTCCGCCCGATGCCGCCACACTAATGAAAGGCAGGCGGTGATCAATAGCGTAATTGACGCCCAACACAAAACGCTCTCCCAATACAGAACCCATTGAGCCGCCCATAAAATCAAAAGAAAAAACCGCCATCACCACGGGATTCCCCAAAACATTGCCTTTCATCACGCGAATGGCTTCATCTTCCCCCGAATTTTGCTGAGCGTTTTTTAATCGTTCGGTGTATTTTTTGGAATCTTTAAACTTTAAAGGATCCAATGAAGTGATGTTGTTGCCGATTTCTATTTGTTCATCCTCATCCAACAACATCAAAAAGCGTTCTTTGGTCGACAAATGCAAATGGTGGTTGCATTTGGGGCAAACTTGCGCATTTTTTTCCAAATCCGCACTATACAAAACCGCATCGCAATCGGGACATTTGCACCATAATCCTTCTGCCAGACCATTGTGTTTGCCATGGTCACGTTTGATTTTGGGCGGCAATAGTTTGGATAACCAATTGGACATTGTGCGCTCCTTTATTTTTTAAATCCCAAAACATCTTGCATATCAAACAAACCATTTTTTTGAGTTTGCAAAAAACTGGCCGCGCGCAAAGCACCTTCGGCATAAGTGATGCGCGAGGAACCTTTGTGTGTGATTTCAATGCGCTCGCCAATGCCACAAAACATCACGGTGTGATCGCCCACAATATCGCCGCCGCGAATGGTAGAAAACGCAATGGTGTTTTCATCGCGCACGCCCAAAACGCCTTGCCTGCCGTAAATGGCACATTGGTTTAAATCACGATTCAATGCATGCGCAACAACTTCTCCCATTTTTAAAGCCGTGCCTGATGGCGAATCTACTTTTAAACGGTGGTGCGCTTCTACAATTTCCACATCAAAACCGGAATTTAAACTTCTTGCCGCCAAATCCAACAACTGAAAAACCACATTCACGCCGATAGACATATTGGGCGAAAACACAATGGGAATAAAATGGGCGGCTTCTTTGATTTTTTCTTTTTGCACTTCATCCAAACCGGTTGTGCCAATCACCATGGGGAATTTTTTTTCCATGCAAATTGCCAAATGCTTCAACGTGCCTTCTGGACGTGTAAAATCAATGACGCAGTTTAAATTTTCCACGGTCAACGCCAAATTTTTTTCAATGGGAATGGACAAATCCAAACCCGTCATTTGCGCCAAAGTTTTGCCTTGCCATGGACTATTTTCAACATCAAATGCGGCTTTGATTTCAAATTGTGCGCAATGTTTGTGCGCCGCTTCAATCAGCATTCTACCCATTTTGCCGGATGCGCCCATAATGCCCAAATTGATTTTTTGCATAGTTGTTTCCTTTTATTTTTCGCCAAAACCCAAGCCATTTTTGATTTTTTCAAAAAATGAAGGCGGCTTACGCGGTTCAAGTGGTTTTTTTAATGCTTCTTCATCCAATTTGCCCAATTCCACCAAACGAATTTTGCTCTCGGGCGCCGGCGTTTGGTCAGAAGCTTCTATATTGCCAGCAATGTGCGTGAGAAGATCTTGTTCATCAAAAAAAACCGAAAACAACACTTGTTGTGTTTTGCCCGTTGGTCCTTCGATGTATTGATAAGGATAATCCCAACGGTTTTGGTGAAAAATATCTTTTAAGCTGGGTGTGCCCAATAATTGTTGCACTTGCGCTTTGGTCATACCTGGTTTTAATTGCGAAACGGCATCTTGCGACAAAACATTGCCTTGTTGAATATCAATTTTGTATTCATTCCAAAAATCCGCTTTCAAAGAAGAACAAGCAGATAAAAAAGCCAGCACAAAAGGGAAAAATAAAATTTTGAAATTCATTTTTTTGTTCAAAAAATTTTAAAGGGCTTTATCATACCAAAATCAAAGCAAAAAAAGGATTGCACAATGAGCAAACCGCATTTAAAAGAAATCGGTTTAAAAGCCACTTACCCGCGCATTAAAATTTTGCAAATTTTTGAAAATAGCAAAGAACGCCATTTGAGCGCCGAAGATATTCACGCCCAACTCAAAAACGATGAAATGGAATTGGGTTTGGCAACCATTTACCGCGTTTTAACGCAGTTTGAACAAGCCGGATTATTAAATCGCCATTTTTTTGAAGGTGGTAGAGCCGTTTTTGAACTCAATGCTGGCGAGCACCACGACCATTTGATTTGCACGCAATGCGGCAAAGTGGTGGAATTTTGTTCGCCCGAAATTGAACAACTTCAAAACAAAGTGGCAGAACAATACGGATTTTTATTGGAATCGCATGCGCATTATCTTTATGCGTTGTGCAAAAAATGTCAGAAATAATTTTTATCCACGGTCAACGCGCAATTTTTTTTAAATTTTTCAACATTTTTTGGCGTTGACCGTGGATTTTTTAATTGTCTGATCTTTTTAATTTTGTTTAATTGTTTAAAGGACAAAAAATGAAAGTTTTGGTGACCGGTGCGGCAGGTTTTATTGGAATGCACACAGCTTTGCGCTTGTTGGCGCGCGGCGAAGAAGTGTTCGGTTTGGACAATTTAAACGATTATTACGAAGTTTCTTTAAAAGAAGCAAGGTTAGAGCGCTTAAAAAAATACGAGCATTTTCATTTTGAAAAAATAGATGTGGCCAATCAAAACGCCATTGCCACTTTGTTTGAAAAAGAACAATTCACGCACGTCATTCATTTGGCGGCGCAAGCGGGCGTTTTGTATTCTTTTACCAATCCCAATGCGTATGCCGATAGCAACTTAACCGGATTTATCAACATTTTAGAAGGCTGTCGCAAGCATCACATTCAACATTTGGTTTATGCTTCAAGTTCCTCGGTTTATGGCGGCAATGCCAAAGTGCCTTTTTCCGAACACGATCTGGTGGATCATCCCGTTAGCCTTTATGCCGCCACCAAAAAAGCCAACGAATTGATGGCACACACGTATAGCCATTCTTTTGGGCTGCCCACCACAGGCTTGCGCTTTTTTACCGTTTATGGACCTTGGGGCAGACCCGATATGGCGCTTTTTTTATTCACCCGCGCCATTTTGAACAATGAACCAATTAAGGTTTTTAATTTTGGCAATATGAAACGCGATTTTACTTACATTGACGATATTGTCACCGGCGTTGTCGGCGTATTGGATCATCCGCCAGCCCCCAATCCCCATTACGATTCATTTCAAAACGATCCTTTTACCAGCAGCGCGCCTTACCGCGTTTTCAATATCGGCAACCAAAACAGCGTGCCTTTGATGGATTACATCGCCGAAATTGAAAAGAATTTGGGCAAAACCGCCCAAAAAGAATTGCTCCCAATGCCACCGGGCGATGTGCCGCAAACTTATGCCGATACTTCTTTGCTGAAAGAATACATTGGCTTTCAACCCAACACGCCCATTTCCGTAGGCGTGAAAAATTTTATGACTTGGTTTAAAAATTATTACCAAATTTAAAAAAATCCACGGTCAACGCCCAATTTTTTTGATTTTTTTATTTTTAAAATTTTCATAAAAAAAGGAAACGAAATGCCTCAATCCCTTTCCCCTTCGCCTTACAACCAAGAGTTTTTTGATGCGCAAAGTCAAGATTCTTATATCAGTGCGCAACATGTTTTGGCTTTGTTTAACCGCATTTTTTCGCCCCAATCCGTCATTGATGTTGGGTGCGGCATTGGAACATGGCTTAAAGCATGGCAAGAAATCAATCCCCATGCTTTTGTTTTTGGTGTAGATGGCAACCAAATTGCTTCACAACACTTTTATATTGACCAATCGCATTACAAAATGCTGGATTTAACCCTGCCTTCACAACAATTGTTAAGCCAAATCCCCCCCCCCCCTCAGAATCAAATAAAAATTTAGAAAAATCAAAGCCTTATGCACTTTGTCAAAGTTTGGAAGTTGCCGAACATTTGGAAGAAAAATACGCCTACAATTTTGTGCATTTGCTGACATCTTTATCCAATGTTGTGCTTTTTTCGGCCGCATTGCCTTATCAAGGCGGAACCCATCATGTGAATGAACAACTGCCGCAATTTTGGCAACATTTATTCCAAGAACACCATTTTCACTGTTTTGATTTTTTGCGCGCCCAAATTTTAAACCAGAGGCAAATTTGCCCGTGGTATCGGCAAAATATCTTTGTTTTTGTGCATCAATCGCAATGTTCTTTTTTTGAAAATCAAGGATTTTTTAAAACAAACACGCCGCCTTGGATTGTTTTAATGCCGCACATACAACAACATTTTTTAAGCCAAGAAAAAGAATTAAAAGAGTTAAAACTTTTCCAACAAAAAATCATTCATCATCCAGTGTTTCGTTTTCGGCAATTCATCAAACAAAATTTCAACAAGTTTTTTAAATAAAAAAAACCATCAAAAAAGTAACAAAAAAATAAAAAAATCCACGGTCGACCGTGGATTTTTTTTATTTTTTAAATCAATTTATTTGATTGAAATAAAATCAGCCAAATTTTCACCCATTTTACAATTTTGATTCAGTTGAATGTTGGGAGAAAATTGAATTTTATTTTGAGGAAAAATTAAAATCACGGTGGAACCCATTAAAAAACCGCCCATTTCATCACCTTTATTCAAAACGATATTTTGATTTTGATAATCCCAATTGCGCACATAACCGGTTCGGGGCGGCGCAACAACGCCGTGCCATTGTGTAAAAATAGAACCGACAATGGTTGCACCGACCAACACCATTAAAAATGGCGTTTTTTCATTTTGAAAATAACAAATCAAACGTTCATTTTTAGAAAAAATATCGGGAATGTTTTCAACAGTTTTTTGATTAACCGAATACAATGTTCCGTGAATATGCATCATTTTTTTTAATTGTCCATCCAAAGGCATATGCACACGATGGTAATCTTTGGGCGACAAATAAATGGTGAGGTATTCTCCATTTTTAAATTGTTCTGCCCAATGATGGTCAGCCAGCAAAGAATCCAAAGAATAAGAAAATCCTTTGGCTTGAATTAAATCATTTTGGTTGATTTTTCCAAATTGGCTAATTTTTCCATCGGATGGCAAAATCAAATTGGAATTGCCCAAAGGGCGCACATTTTCTTTTAAAGAGCGCGAAAAAAATTCATTAAACGTATCATAATCATCGGGATTTTCCTGTTGCGCTTCGTGCATATTCACCTGATAAAAACGAATAAACTGGCGAATCAAAAAAGAAAGTCCGGGCAAACGCGGGTAATGGGCTAAAAAACCAGCGCAACGCGTTAAAAAATGCAAAGGCAACACATTTTGAAAAAAAGTCCACATCGCAAAAAAAATCCAAAAAATAAAGTAAACTTTATTATCACAAATTTTAAAGAATCTTATTTTATGAAATGTGTTGATGATTTTCGTTTGAACTTGAAAGAAAAATCGCTGGTGCCTATTGTGATTGGCGGAATGGGCGTGGATATTTCCACATCCGAACTGGCTTTAACCGCCGCGCGTTTGGGTGGCATCGGACACATCTCGGATGCAATGGTCAGCACCATCACCGACCGCCATTGGAAAACCCGTTTTGTCAAAGACAAAATTGCGCGCTACCGTGAATTTTTAAATTCTGCCGACAAATCCCAAGTGCATTTTGATTTAAACGAATTGCGCCGCGCCACAATGCTTTATGTGGAAAACACGATGAATCAAAAAAAAGGCGATGGCTTGATTTTCATTAACTGCATGGAAAAATTAACCATGAATGCCCCGCACGAAACCTTAAAAGTGCGTTTGGAATCCGCAATGGATGCCGGCATTGATGGCATTACTTTGGCGGCAGGTTTACATTTGTCTTCCTTTTCTTTGATTGCCCATCATCCGCGTTTTCGCGATGTGCGTTTGGGTATTATTGTTTCTTCGTGCCGCGCTTTGGCGCTTTTTTTAAAGAAAAACCAAAAACTCAATCGTTTGCCTGATTACATTGTGGTGGAAGGACCTTTGGCGGGCGGACATTTGGGATTTTCAATTGAAAATTGGCAACATTTTCAACTTGCCAACATTGTGCAAGAAGTGCATTTGTTTTTAAAAGAAAACCATTTGAACATTCCTGTTATTGCGGCAGGTGGCGTTTTCACGGGAAGCGATGCGGTCAATATGCTTGAAAACGGCGCATCCGCCGTGCAAGTGGCCACACGCTTTACAGTCACCAAAGAATGCGGGCTGCCCTCTGATGCCAAACAAGCTTATTTTGCGGCGCAAAAAGAAGATATTGAAGTTAATATGGCATCGCCCACCGGTTATCCTATGCGGATGCTGAAAAATAGTCCGGGCTTACAAAAACACAACAAACCCAATTGCGAAGCCTATGGCTTTTTGCTGGATGCGCACGGCAAATGCGCTTATTTAACGGATTTTTACGCCAACAAACCCAGCGAAAAAACCTGCCTGTGCACGCACATGAAAAATTTTGACATTTGGACTTGCGGACAAAACACTTACCGCTTAAAAGAAACCACGCACCAAAATGCAGACGGCACTTACCAAGAATTAAACGCCGAACATGTTTTTTGGGATTACCAATTCAGCAAAGACCAGCAAATTGCTTTGCCCAAAATTTAAAATCCACTTGTTTTTTGAAATGCATCGCCAAAAATTCACGGTCAACGTAAAATTTTTTTGAAAATTTTAAAAATTTTTTTAAGTTGACCGTGGATTTTTTTTAAAATATTTTTTTATTCCTTCAAGGATGATCAAGGTGCTGAAAATTCTTTTTCAAAAATACAAAGACGGCAATTTGATTGTGCAAATTTGCATGGGCATTGTGTTGGGCATTGCGCTTGGCAGTTTTTATCCAGCGGCGGCAGAACACGTGCACATTTTAGGTGATTTTTTTGTCGGTGCTTTAAAAGCCGTAGCGCCCATGTTGGTTTTTATTTTGGTTTTAACCAGCATTTGCACCAAAGATTTTGGCAAACACGGCAAGCAATTCCAAAAAGTGTTGTTGCTTTATTTGATTGGCACATTTTTGGCTTCATTGTGTGCGGTTTGCGCCAGTTTTTTGTTTCCCACAAACTTAATTTTAAATTTAAATGGTGCACAAAATGCCTCTCCCGATTCCATGAGTGCGGTTTTTAAAACCTTGATTTTTAAAATCATAGACAATCCCATTCATGCTTTATCCGATGGTAATTATTTGGGCATTTTGGCTTGGGCAATTGGTTTTGGCGTGGCGCTTAAAAATTGCAATGAAAACGCCAAAATTTTGTTTGTGGATATCAATGCGGCGGTATTGAAAATTGTGCGTTTTGTGGTGCGTTTGGCGCCCATTGGCATTTTTGGCTTGGTCACCCATTCCGTTGCACAAGCCGGTTCTGCTGGTTTATTCAGCTATGCACGCTTGTTGTTGGTGTTGGTTTTAACCATGTTGTTTGTGGCATTTGTGATTAATGCTTTCATTGTTTTTGTTTTAACACGCAAAAACCCGTTTCCGCTGATTTTTATTTGCATCAAACACAGCGCCATTTTTGCGTTTTTTACGCGCTCATCGGCGGCCAACATTCCGGTGAATTTAAATTTATGCCAAAAATTAGGCATTGAAGAAGATTTATACTGCGTTTCCATTCCGCTTGGCGCAACCATCAATATGGCGGGCG
>JBNMHE010000034.1:0-15032 GCA_050872585.1 Rhodocyclales bacterium
GAAAATGCCGATGTGTTTAATGTTTCGGGTCGGGGCGAATTGCATTTGTCCATTTTGATTGAAAATATGCGCCGCGAAGGTTTTGAATTGGCGGTGGGCAGACCCCGCGTGGTGAAAAAAATCATCAATGGCGTGGAATGCGAACCTTATGAACAATTAACCGTTGATGTAGAAGAAAATCATCAAGGCGCGGTGATGGAAAGTTTGGGGCTTCGCCGCGGCGATTTACAAGATATGGCGCCCGATGGGCGCGGGCGCGTGCGTTTGGAATACCGCATTCCGGCGCGCGGCTTAATTGGTTTTCAAGGTGAATTTATGAATTTAACGCGCGGCACGGGTTTGATGAGCCACGTTTTTGATGAATATGCGCCCGTTAAAGATTCTGATGTTGCCGAGCGCAGAAACGGCGTTTTGGTTTCCCAAGACAATGGCCAAGCAGTGGCTTATGCGCTTTGGAAGTTGCAAGATAGAGGCAGAATGTTTGTGCATCCGGGCGATAAACTTTATGAAGGGATGATTATCGGCATTCATTCGCGCGACAATGATTTGGTGGTCAATCCCATTAAAGGCAAGCAATTAACCAATATTCGCGCATCCGGCACCGATGAAGCCGTGCGATTGGTGCCGCCCATTGAATTGTCTTTGGAAGCCGCCATTGAATTTATTGCCGATGATGAATTGGTTGAAGTCACGCCCAAAAATATCCGTTTAAGAAAACGTCTTTTAACGGAATTAGAACGCCGCCGTGCGACTCGAGCCTAAAAAATGGAATGGGTAGTTGAAAAAAATAAAGTGGTGACCGTGGAATACCACGTGTTTGATTCCATAGGCAATTTAATTGATGTGGGCAAAAGGCCGCTGGTTTATTTGCATGGTTCGGGCGAATTGTTTCCTGCCATTGAATCGCAATTAGAAGGCAAAAAAGTGGGCGAGACGCAAGTGGTGCATCTGACGCCTCATGAGGCTTATGGCGCTTACGATATCAATTTGTTGCGCACGGAACCGCATCATCATTTTCCGCCGGGTTTGGAAGTAGGCGTTTTATTGGAAAATACCAAACCCGAAGCCCATGACCGCGTTAAAAATTTTCGCGTGTTGAGAATTGGCAAAGATGCCATTATTTTGGATGGCAATCACGCTTTGGCAGGTTGTTTTTTTAGTTTTACCGCAACCATTGGGCATATTCGCAATGCAAGCGATGCCGAACTTGAAAATGGTTGTGCGCATTCGGTGGATTAAACAATCAAAATGCCCAGCGTTCAATGGTTTCCCGGGCATATGCATGCCGCCCAAAAAAAAATTTTATCCGCTTTAAAAAACGTGGATTTGATTTTGGAATTGCTTGATGCGCGTTGCCCTTTGGCTTCTCAAAATCCGATGATTGCGCAATTTTTAAAAAATCGCCAAAAACCCATTTTAAAATTGCTCAACAAAGCCGATTTGGCTGATTCCAATCAAAATCAACTTTGGTGCGATTTTTTCAATCAATTACCGCAAACGCGCGCCATTTTAACCAATGCGCACCATCCCAAAGATGTTTTAAATGCTTTGAAAGTGGCAAAAACATTGGCGCCGCATCGTAGTAGCGCTCTCAAACCTTTGCGTATGATGGTTTTGGGCGTGCCGAATGTGGGCAAATCCACTTTTTTAAATGCTTTGGCAAAACGCAAAATTGCCCAAACGGGCGATGTGCCTGCTTTAACGCGCGCCATTCAACGCATTGATGTTTCGCCTTCTTTGATTTTGTTGGATACGCCGGGCTTGATGTGGCACAAAATTGAAACATCGGAAGCTGGATTTTGCTTGTCGTGCATCAATACCATCGGCGTGAATGCTTTTGATGTGATGGAAACGGCACTTTTTTTGGCTGATTTTTTAAAAAAAAATCACCGCTTGGTTTTTTCAAAGCGCTATGCTTTTGATGTGGATATCAACGATTCTGCCGATGGCATTTTGGAAAAAATTGCACAAAGCCGTTTGGCCAAACAAAAAGGTGGAATGTTGGATATTGAAAAAGCCGCACACATTTTGCTTTTGGATTTCAAAACCTTGGCTTTGGGAAAAATCAGTTTGGAAAGTCCGCCCACTTGTGAAAATTAAAAAAATCCACGGTCAACACAAAATTTTTTTGAAAAAAAACGCGTTGACCGTGGAAAATTGCAATTTAAAACGGAAAAGAATCCATTAAATCTTGTTGGATTTTTTCCACGTTTTGTCTATCAACTGCGTAATTTTTGGTAATCCATTCGGGCAGTTTTTCGGCGTGTGGCAAAAGCGGTTCGTGTAACAAAAGCGGGCGGGGCGCTGTGCCAAAAACGGAATAATAATCGTGGAATTTGTATTCCCCGCCTAACAAACGCTCGCTTGCCGTGCTCCACATATTAGGAATGCCCAAGGAATCCGCCACAATCAAACCATGCAGGGCTGATGAGCAAATTGTTTCACATTCGGCAATGCGCATTAAAACGGATAGCGGCTCGGCTTCAAAATCAATGACAACCGCATTTTCAATGCGTTGTTGCAAGGCTTGGTAAATTGGAATTTCCAAGGGAAAATCCTTGGAAAATAAGCCGTCTACCCCCCCGCAAAGTCAGGGCGGCGATTAAAGCCGTGAATTTCCGTGTGGTGCGGAATAAAACCGATTTTGTATTTTTTGGTGATTGTATTGGCAGCAATCAATTTTTCGGCAAGCAAACCCGCATCGCCCAATGCCACGTTTTTTAAAGGTTTTTTGGTGATATTTTTTACTCTTTCCAAGGTCAATTTTCCACGCACGGCAAAAACTTCAACGGGGCGAAAAAAGATTTCAGATAAACGCAAACGTCTGCGAAAACGTGTATTGGCTGCTTGAATAAAGCCCGTGCTCCAAATTTTGACGGGGTTTTGGTAAAAAGAACGGCGCAAACGAAAACGTGGAATGGTGCAAGGATACAAAAGCGCATCCAACAAACTGCCCACAAAAAACGCTTCGCAAGTTTCAGGCGATGCCCACTCTGTTTTTTGATGAAAAAGCTTTTCACACAACAGCGGGTTTAAAGCATCGCCAAAATTGGGCATTCCCGTCCACCAAAAAAGTTGGATTGCCATTTGTTCTTCCTTTTTAATGTTTATTGTTTAAAACGTTCAAAAAGATTAAGCCACAATTCGTAATTTTGGCGGTGTTGGCGCAAAATAACTTCCAAAATAATGCCAACGCTTGCCAAAAGTAATGAAACCACAAACAAACCGCTTGCCACAATCAAGGTTGGAAAACGCGGCACAATGCCCGTTTGCAAATATTCGGCAAGAACCGGCACGCCCAAAATAAGCGAGAGCAACAATGACAAAAGCGCCAACGCGCCGAAAAAAATCAAAGGTTTGTAATCTTTGAACAACAGCGCGATGGTTTTAACAACCAAAAAACCATCGGTAAACGTGTTGAGTTTGGAAACACTGCCCGCAGGGCGATCGCGGTATTGGATGGGAATTTCGGCGATTTTGAAGTTTTTATCCACCGCGTGAATGGTCATCTCCGTTTCAATTTCAAAACCTTGCGACAAAACGGGAAAAGCGCGCGCAAAAGCTGGCGAAAATGCTCTTAAACCCGTCATAATATCTGCCACGTTGTTGTGGAACAAATGGTTGATGAGCGTGCGCACCAAGCGGTTGCCGCTGTTGTGAAATAGGCGCTTATTTTCGGTGAAATAGGTGGAAGAAAGTCTATCGCCAATTGCCATATCCGCGCCATCTTCCAAAACCGCGCGGGCGAGTTTTAATGCGTCTTCGGCGGGGTAGGTATCATCACCGTCCGTTAAAATCAAGCAATCCGCGTGGATGGTGCGAAAAATCGTGCGAATCACATTGCCTTTGCCTTGGCGCGGTTCGGCAACAACCTTGGCACCTGCGGCTTTGGCAAGCGCGGCTGAATCGTCTGTGGAATTGTTGTCAAACACAAAAATTCTGGCAAGCGGAAAAAGAGCGCGGTAGTCGGCAATCACTTTGGCGATGGTTTGCGCCTCGTTGTAGCACGGAATGCAAATGGCAACGCGGGAAGAATCAATCATTTGTTTTGGGTTGGCGATTAAAAAAGGAAAGATTTTACGATTTTCCGCGGTAAACCGTTATTTTTTTGAAAAAATTTGGCGTTGACCGTGGATTTTTGCTTTTATTTATCCACAAATTAGTTTTTAGCGTTTTTAAAAAAAGTCAAGTGGTCTGTGCTGGTTTTTTAAATAAAATTTTTCTTTTAAAATCAACAACTTAAAAAACGTGCACACTTTTTAGGCACAACACTTTTTGGCTTTGATTCTTTTGAATTTTTTGGATGATTTTTCAACTTATCCACAGGCTTATTCACAGATTTTGTGGATAACTTTTTTTAATTGGATTGCAAAAATCCACGGTCAACGGGATTTTATTTTGGAAAACTAGCCAAAAGGCTTGTGCTGATTTTTTTCCACAATACACTCAAAATGATGGCAAGCAGCACAAGCGCCACGTCCAAAGCGATAAGAAAACCTTCGGTTTTTAACCCCGTTTTGTAGCAAAGCCACCAACCGCCGAATAAACCAACGCCCCAAAATAAAACGATTTGGATAAGCATAGGAAACACCGTGATTTTGCAGGCTCTGAGCAAGTGCATAATCACCGTTTGAATGCTGTCAAAAAGTTGATACGCAGCGATAAAAACCAACAAGGGCGTGGCGATTGCGATAATTGCCGTGTTGTTGGTGTTGAGTTGCACGTAAAACTTGCCGAATAAAAAAATAGACGCGGCAGAAAGTGCGGCAATGCTTGTTGATAAGCCAAGCCCTGTTCTTGATGCGCTCAACAGCCGCGTTTGATCTTTGGCGCCCAAGGCTTGGGCGGTTTCAGCCATCACCGCAACGGCGATGGATAGCGGAATAATATAAAGAATGGATGCCAAGCCACCCAACACGCGATAAGCGCCAACGGCTTCTGCGCCCAAAGGTGCAAGCAAAATGGAAACCAAAACAAAAGCGCTTGATTCAATGCAGTTGGTCATTCCCATTGGTAAACCAACTTTGAGCAAACGCAACCAACGCTTTTTGTTTGGCAAATACCATTTGCCAAAGATTTGCAAGTGTTGTGCGTCTTGGCTTTTGAGCGCCCAAAACGCTGCCAAAACCAACATCAAATAATTCAACATCACATTGGATATGGCGCAACCCAACAACCCCAAAGGTTCATTAAAACCTTTTAATGCCAAAAAGCTTGCAAGAAAAATGTGCAAAATCAGCGCAATTAAGCCAATGCGCAATAGCACTTTCACCAAACCAAGTGCGCTACAAAAGGCGTAAAAAGTGCGGTAAAGCAGTGCGGCGGGCAAACCAAAAGCGAGGATTTTTAAATACAACCGCGCTTTTTCGTCAATTTCTGTGGGGATTGTGGAGAGTTTTAAAAACCAATCGGGGTAAATCAACAACAACACGCCCGGAATAAAGACCAAAAAGGTGAGCCAAACGGCTTGTTGCAACATTAAAGCGGCGGCGCGCTCGTGCCCAGCGCCGTAGAGTTCAGCCGACAAAGGCGCAACGGCTTGCAACACGCCAAAAAGCGTAAATTCCACCACAATAAAAGCGCCAGAGCCGATGGCAACTGCTGCCAAATCGGTGGTGTTGAAATGTCCCAAAATGACGGTGTCGGCAAGCGCCATCAGCATTGCGGCAATTAAGGAAATAAAAATGCCCCACGCCTGCGCCAAAATGTAGCGCGGCATTCTTTTGTTAGGAATGCGAAAGATTTTGCAAAACATTGCGAAAAATGGTGATTAGGCAAAGGTTGGCAAGGTTTATTTTGTTCCCGTTGAGCCAAAACCGCCTGCGCCCCGCGCGCTGGGCAAAAAATCAGCAACTTCCACAAAATTGGCGTGTAACACCGGCACAATCACCATTTGTGCAATGCGGCAAAAGGGTTCAATGGTGAAATCGGCGCGACTTCGGTTAAAAAGCGAGACTTTAATTTCGCCTTGGTAATCGGAATCAATAACGCCCGTGCCGTTGCCCAAAACAATGCCGTTTTTGTGCCCCAAGCCTGAGCGCGGAAAAATCAGCGCCATTACTTCTGGGTTTTGTAAATAAATTGCCAAACCTGTTGGAATCAAAGCCGATTCGCCTGTTTTTAAAATGAAAGGCGCATCCAAACAAGCGCACAAATCCAAACCCGCCGCGCCGCTTGTTTGGTATTGCGGCAAAAAATCACGGATTTTGGGGTTCAAAATTTTGAATTCAACATTGAGCAACATAAAAAATCCTTTTTTCCACGGTCAACCTTCAAAAATTTTCAAAAAAAATCTGCGTTTACCGTGGATTTTTCCACGAGTCTTTGAGTGAGACTGTGCGGTTAAAGGCAAAATCATCCATTAAATCGCGCACAAAATAACCGTGGCGCTCAAATTGAAACACTTCGCCACGATTGGCGTTTTTCAAAGCAGGTTCTATTTTGGCGATGATTTCGGTTTTGGATTGTGGATTCAAATCACTTAAAAAATTGCCTGAATCAGCGCCCGGAATTTCGGTTGAAAATAAACGGTCAAAAAGCCGAACGGGCGCATCAACACAATCAAAAAGCCAATGGATATTGCCTTTGACCTTCACCGAATCTGCGCCAGCGGTGCCCGATTTGGTGTTTTCTAAAATTTTGGCAAAAACGCGAACAATGTTGCCGTTTTCATCTTTTTCAAACCCCGTGCTTTCAATCACATAAGCGTAACGCAAGCGCACTTTGTTGCCGACAAAAAGGCGGCGAAAACCTTTTTGCGGGTTTTCCATAAAATCATCCATTTCAATCCACAATTTTTTGCCCAACAAAATTGGGCGTTTTCCCCATTCTGGTTTTTGTGGATGATTGGGCGCAAAACATTCTTCGGTTTGGTTTTCGGGGTAATTTTCTAAAATCAATTCCAAGGGATTCAAAACCGCAATGCGCCGCGGCGCATTTTCGTTTAAAACTTCCCGTTGGCAGTCTTCAAAAAGAGAATAATCAATTAAAGAATCCGATTTGGAAATGCCAATTCTTTGGGCAAATAAGCGAATGCCTTCTGGGGAATAACCGCGGCGGCGCGCACCAGCCAAGGTGGGCAGCCTTGGGTCATCCCAACCTTCGACGTGTTTTTCTTGAACCAGTTGGATGAGTTTGCGTTTACTCAACACAATGTGCGATAAATTCAGCCGCGAAAATTCATATTGTTTGGGCAGTGGTTCTTGCACCAAACCACCCATTGCCAAATGGTTTAAAAGCCAATCGTAAAATGGGCGTTGGTCTTCAAATTCCAAAGTGCAAATGGAGTGGGTAATACATTCCAAGGCATCTTCAATGGGATGCGCAAAGGTATAAAGCGGATAAACGCAATATTGATTGCCCGTGTTGTGGTGATGCGCGTGGCGAAT
The DNA here is from genome assembly GCA_050872585.1 of Rhodocyclales bacterium. Classification (GTDB taxonomy): domain Bacteria; phylum Pseudomonadota; class Gammaproteobacteria; order Burkholderiales; family Rhodocyclaceae; genus SFHR01. The sequence goes on from JBNMHE010000034.1 coordinate 7,389, forward strand.
GCGGTAAATCACTGGGTCGCGCAAATTCAAGTTGGGGTGCGCCATATCAATTTTGGCGCGCAAAACGTGCGCACCGTCTGAAAAATGCCCACAACACATACCGCGAAAAAGCGCCAAATTTTCTGCAATAGAACGCTCGCGAAAAGGCGAATCTTTGCCTTTTTCCGTTAATGTGCCGCGATTTTCTCGCATTTCATCAGTTGTTTGGCTGTCCACATATGCCAAACCTTTGGAGATTAAATAGCGCGCGCATTGCAGCATTTCTTCAAAATAATTGCTTGCCCAAAATTCGTTCTCATTCCAGTTGCAACCCAGCCACGCCACGTTTTCTTTAATGGCTTGAACGTATTCTTCGTTTTCTTTTTCGGGGTTGGTATCGTCAAAACGCAAATGGCAAACGCCGTTAAACTCTTTTGCTAATCCAAAATTGAGCAAAATGGATTTGGCGTGCCCCAAATGCAAATAACCGTTAGGTTCTGGCGGAAAACGTGTGCGGATTTTTGCCACATCTTTGCAGCCTTCTTCTTGTGCGCTTAAAAGTCCGGGTTTGCCGCACCAGAGGCGATTTTTAAATTTATCTTGTGCCAAATCGTTTTCAATAATGTTGCGGATAAAATTGGGCGCAATGTTCGTCATTGATGAAATTCTCAAATAAAAAACAAAGAATTTTAAACGAAAGGTTTAAAATTTAAAGTTTTCCACGGTCAACCTTAAAAAATTTTAAAAAAAATTTTTTGTTGTCCGTGGAAAATTTAAAATAATGCCTTTCATTTTGTTTTGTTGATTTTGTGTAGGAGGAAAAATGGGATTTTTATCTGGCAAACAATTGGTGATTACGGGCGTTTTGTCCAAACATTCCATTGCTTATGGCATTGCCAAAGCGTGCGTGCGTGAAGGTGCGCAAATTGCTTTAACCTACCAAAATGAGCGCTTTTTGGAACGCATACAAAAATTTTCCAAAGAATTGGGCGATGCGCCTGTTTTTCCATTGGATGTCACCATCGATTCTCAAATAGACGATTTGTTCCAAGGAATCAAAAATTTATGGGGCGGTTTGGATGGCTTGGTGCATTCCATTGCTTTTGCGCCATCGGAATCCATAGAAGGCGATTTTTTAAACGGTGCTTCGCGCGAGGCTTTTCGCATTGCGCACGATGTGTCTGCTTATAGTTACGTTGCGTTGGCAAAGGGCGCGCGGCATTTGATGCAAGGGCGCAACAATCCAAGTTTGTTGGCTTTAACCTATTTGGGCGCGGTGCGCACCATGCCCAATTACAACACAATGGGCTTGGCAAAGGCGAGCTTGGAAGCGGCAAATCGTTATTTGGCATTTTGTTTGGGGCCAGAGGGCATTCGCGCCAATGCGGTATCAGCCGGGCCAATCAAAACCTTGGCGGCTTCGGGCATTGGCAATTTTGGCAAATTGTTGGCTTACAACGCGCACCACGCGCCGCTTCGCCGCAATGTAACCATTGATGAAGTGGGCAATGCCGCGGCGTTTTTGTTATCGGATTTGGCAAGCGCCATCACGGGTGAAGTTTTGTATGTGGATGGCGGCATCAATACAACGGCGTTGGGCAATCCTGAACCGATGTAATCAAAAAAAGTCAAAAATAAAAGAAACTTTTTTCAAAAAAATCAAAAAAATATTGGGTTGACCGTGGAAAATTTAGAAGAAGAAAAGCAAAACAAAGAAGAGAGTGCGCTTTTAACTTTAACGCGTTTGAAACAACCGCCGCGCTATGGTGTGTTTTTGCTCAATGACGATATCACCACGATGGATTTTGTGGTGAGCATTTTGAAAGACGTATTTTGGTTTAATCAACAAGATGCCGAAGAATTGATGCTTAAAATTCATCACGAAGGGCGCGGGCAATGCGGTGTTTATTCTTTTGATGTGGCGCAAACCAAATGCGAGCAAGTTAAAAAAATGGCAAAGGAAAACAATTTTCCTTTGCAATGTGTTTTAGAGAAAACACCATGATCAGCAATGACTTTGAAACCGCCCTACACCGCGCCTTAATTGATGCCAGAACGCGTCGCCAAGAATTGGTAACGCTGGAACATTTGCTCTTGTCTTTGTCGCAAGAAGAAAGCGTGCAAGCGGTTTTAAAAGAATGTGGCGTGCCGTTAATTGATTTTCAAAATGAAATTTCCGCTTTTATCAATGAAAACACGCCCATTGCGCCCGAACATGTGGATTTTGCCAATATCACTACGCAACCTACAACCGGCGTTCAACGGGTGATTCAACGCGCCATTTTGCAAGTTCAAATGACGGCGCGCCCTGCGGATGTGAGTTCGTTGAATGTGTTGTTGTCTATTTTTAGTGAGCGTGAATCGTTTGCCTTGTATTTTTTGCGCAAATACGGTGCCAATCGTTTGAACATTTTGTCTGCCATTATGCAATACCATTCTGGCAACAAAACATTGCCCAATGAAACCTTAAAAGAGCGCGTGAAAGAAGAATTGTCGCGTTTTAAAAAAGAACGCCAAGAAGAGCAAAGCGCTGCGCAAGATAATGTGATAGAAACATACGCTTTGAATTTGAATCAAGCGGTGCGCCAAAATCAAATTGATCCTTTAATTGGGCGCGAAAAAGAATTAAAACGCGTGATGCAAACGCTTTGTCGCCGCCGCAAAAATAATCCTTTGTTGGTGGGCGAGGCGGGCGTTGGCAAAACCGCCATTGCCGAAGGTTTGGCGTGGGTTATTGAAAACCATCAAGCGCCTGAAATTTTAAAAGATGCAGAAATTTACGCACTGGATTTGGGCGCTTTGTTGGCGGGTGCAAAATACCGCGGCGATTTTGAATCCCGATTTAAAAAATTGTTAAAAGCCTTAAACCAGCGTCCCAATGCCATTTTGTTTATTGATGAAATCCACACAGTGGTTGGTGCGGGCGCCAATGGCAATAGTGCTTTGGATGCTTCTAATTTGTTAAAACCGGCTTTATCCTCTGGAAAACTGCGTTGCATTGGTGCGACCACTTTTGCGGAATACCGCAAAATTTTGAGTAAAGATTCCGCTTTGAATCGCCGCTTCCAAAAAATAGATGTGGAAGAACCCACGGTTTTGGAGAGCATCGCCATTTTAAAAGGCTTAAAAAAACACTTTGAACAACACCACAATGTGCGTTATACACAAACGGCATTGGAAGCGGCAGTGAAATTATCCGCGCGCTATATGACGGATAAAAAACTGCCCGACAAAGCCATTGATGTGATTGACGAAGCCGCCGCCGCGCAACGCATTCTTAAAAAATCAAAAAAAATCATCGGCAAAACGGATATTGAAGAAACAATTGCCAAAATGGCACACATTCCTTCTCAAAATGTAAAAGAAGACGACAAGCGCATTTTGAAAAATTTGGCAAACAATTTAAAACAAGTGATTTTTGGACAAGACAATGCCATTGATGCTTTGTCGCGTGCCATCAAAATGGCGCGCGCGGGCTTAAACCGCCCGCAAAAACCGGTGGGCGCATTTTTATTTTCTGGCCCCACGGGTGTGGGCAAAACCGAGGTGGCGCGTCAACTGGCTTTTTTGTTGGGTGTGGAATTGGTGCGCTTGGATATGTCGGAATATATGGAAAAACATTCCGTTTCGCGCTTAATTGGTGCGCCGCCCGGTTATGTGGGTTTTGAGCAAGGCGGCGTTTTAACGGATGCGGCGGTTAAAAATCCTTATGCCATTTTTTTGTTTGATGAAATTGAAAAAGCGCATCCCGATGTGTTTAACATTTTTTTGCAAGTGATGGATCACGGCGCTTTGACCGACAACAACGGAAGGCGCGCGGATTTTCAACAAGCCATTTTGATTATGACCACCAACGCAGGCGCGCAAGATTTAAACAAAAACGCCATTGGTTTTGTGCAAAATGTGCAATCGGGTGATGAAATGAAGGAAATCAAGCGTGTTTTTTCGCCGGAATTTCGCAATCGTTTGGATGCCATTGTGCCGTTTGCGCCTTTGTCCAAAGAGATGATTTTGCGCATTGTGGATAAATTTTTAATGGAATTGGAATCGCAACTGCTTGAAAAAAACGTCAAAATTACTTTTGGCGATTCTTTGCGCCAAATGCTTTCTGACAAAGGTTTTGATTCCAAAATGGGCGCGCGCCCAATGGCGCGCTTGATTAACGAAAACGTGCGCGCGGCATTGGCGGACGAATTGCTTTTTGGCTGTTTGCAGCACGGCGGCAATGTGTTGTTGGATTATGATTTTCAAACCCAAAAAGTGTTCACCCAAATGGATGATGTTCCAGAATTGGCAATGGAATTGATGGAAAATCCACGGTCAACTTAAAATAATTTTGAAAATTTTTTGAAGTTGACCGTGGATTTTTGATGTTTTTAAATGAACGATGCGAAAAACACAAAAACCTTTAAATTTTGTAGAGTTGTTGGAATGGTTGGTGAAAGACAAAATCATCACACAAGAAGAAGCTCTGCGCGTGCGTAAAAATGCGCATTTGGAAAGCGTGAAAAAAAAGCATCCTTTGGTGTTTTTGGCTGGTCAAAATTTAAAATCGGCAAGTGCTGCTTTTAAAATTTTAACCATGGAAGTTTTGCTGCAATGGCTTTCAAAACGTGTGGGAATAGATTATTTTCACATTGATCCGTTGAAAATAGATTTCACCCAAATTGGCAATGTGATGTCCGGCTCGTATGCCAGCCGTTTGAAAATTTTGCCGGTTTCCATCCAAAACAAAGAGTTGGTGATTGCCACTTCCGAACCTTTTGTCACCGAATGGGTGGAAGATTTGGAGCGTGCCACGCGCACCAAAATCAAGCGGGTTTTGGTTAATCCTTTGGATATTGAACGCTATTTGGTGGAATTTTTCACCTTGGCGCAATCGGTTAAAAACGCCACCACTTCTATGAAAATGCCGGGTGCAACATCGTTTGAGCATTTGGTGGAGTTGGGCAAAAAAAGCCAAAATTTGGATGCCAATGACCAACATATTGTGCGCATTGTGGATTGGCTTTGGCAATTTGCTTTTGAACAACGCGCATCGGATATCCATTTGGAACCGCGGCGTGATATCTCGCGCGTGCGTTTTCGCATTGATGGCGTGTTGCATGTGGTTTACCAAATGCCTACATCTGTGATGTTGGCGGTGTTAAGTCGCGTTAAATTATTGGCGCGTTTGGATGTGGTTGAAAAACGCCGTCCGCAAGATGGACGCATCAAAACCAAAATGCCAACGGGCGAAGAAATTGAATTGCGTTTGTCCACTTTGCCCACTGCTTTTGGGGAAAAATTGGTGATGCGCATTTTTGATCCCAGCGTTTTGATGCGTGATTTGTCCCAAATGGGTTTGGTCAATGAAAACCAACAACGTTGGCAAAAAATGATTAAAGCAACGCACGGCTTGGTTTTGGTAACCGGTCCAACCGGTTCAGGCAAAACCACTACGCTTTATTCCACGTTAAAGCAACTTGCTGATGATTCTGTCAATGTTTGCACGCTTGAAGATCCCATTGAAATGATTGAACCGCGTTTTAATCAAATGCAAGTTCAACCGCTATTGGATTTGGATTTTGTGCAAGGCGTGCGTGCTTTAATGCGTCAAGACCCCGATATCATTATGATTGGTGAAGTGCGCGATTTGCAAACGGCGGAAATGGCTGTGCAAGCAGCATTAACCGGCCATTTGGTATTGGCGACTTTGCACACCAATGATGCGCCTTCTGCCATTGTGCGTTTGTTGGATTTGGGGCTGCCTTTTTATTTGATTCAATCCACTTTACTTGGCGTGATGGCGCAGCGTTTGGTGCGTTTGTTGTGTCCGCATTGCAAAAAAGAAGTTCAAACGGACGAATGCATGCAGCAAACATGGGAAGAATTGGTTTTCCCTTATAAAATCTCGGCGCCGCCAACCATGTTTGAACCGGTTGGTTGTTTGGCTTGTCGGATGACGGGTTATCAAAATCGGGTGGGTTTGTATGAAATTTTATTAAACTCTCAGCGCTTATCACAATTGATTCAACCTTCCATTCATTTGAAACCTTTAACCGATTGTGCCGTTGAAGAAGGCATGTTGACTTTGCGTGTTTCGGGTGCCAACAAAGTGGCAACGGGGGAGACTTCTTTATCCGAAGTGTTGCGTGTTGTGCCTTTGAGTGAACAAGCGCTGGAATGATTTTTTTAAAAAAAATCCACGGTCAACTTAAAATTATTTTGAATTTTTTTTAAAGTTGAGCGTGGATTTTTGATTTTTTTTGTTTTGCATCAAGGATGATTCAATGAAAAAAATATTTTTGTTTTGTGCGTGGCTTGTTGGCTGTTCCAATGCGCCATCGGACAAAGGTTTGTCCGTTTGGCAAAATTATTTTCAAGAAAATCCTGCGCAATATGCTTTGTTTGATGTGGATCATGACGGCATTTTGGAAGCTTTTACGCAAAAAAATGGCCAATACGCCATTTTTTCTTGCGGTGCCTCTTGCCAAAATGTGCGCAAAATTTTTGAATTTTCTGATGAAAAAGCCCAACATTCTGTTTTGATTTTGGAAAATGTGCCGATTATTTACGCCAAAGAAAACGATGCGCAATCTACTTGGCACATCAAATTAAAAAACAGCACGCCGATTGCCACTTTGCATGCCGGCACCCAAAATGGCCAACCTTATTTTAGTTTTAACCAACAAGAAATTGGTTTTATGGCAGTGATTGAAATACAAGAAAAAGAATTCCCGGAATTAAACGAAAACACCAAAGCCGTGGATATTCAAACTTTAACTTGGCAAGGATGAACAAAATGAAAAAATGGCTCTTTTCTTTTTTGGCTTGCAGCTTATCGGCGTGCCAGCCGAATAGCACTTCTTTGAATCCAAATCAAAATACGGATAATCAAATAGAAAAAAAGCAGAACAAAACAATTTTAAAAATCCCAAAAGCGAACAAACTTTGTCCTTGTCCAACAAAGACGAAGAGGACAATTTTTCAAACAATCGGGAGCCGGCGGCGGAATTGGCAACGATGTTGCCTTTTTCTGCTTTGGATAGTCAGAAAGATCCTAAGCGCATCCAAATGGCTTTGGAACTTGCTAACAAATTGCTTTTTCAAACGGCAACAACGGAAAATGCCAAAAATTTGGCAAAAAGTGTGGAAAATTTTTCCCAAACGCCAACGCCTGAAAATGCGCAAAAAGCATTGGAAGAAGTGTTTTCGGTTTTGAAAAACGCACAAAAAACCACCAAAAGTGATTCTTCTCATTTTAAAAATCAAGGCGATTTTGAACGCGAATCGGGTGAACGAACACAAGAATAAACAAATAAAAAATCCACGGTCAACGTTTCATTTTTTTGAAAATTTTTTCACGTTGACCGTGGATTTTTTTAATTTTAATTTTTAAATTTTTTCACAAAACGGCGCCACCCATGGCGCAGTTGAATGAACGGGAACAACAAAAATCGCCCGAGTTTTTCGGCTTTGGATTGCGGCAAAGGCGCCACAAACAACAAGTTTTGACAATACAAATAAAGCGGATGATGCGGATCTTTTTCAAACACTTCGTTGCAAGCATTGCGCCACAAATCAAAAACATTTTGGGCGCGCCAAGTTAAAATGGAATGCGGAATCCATTGCGCAATGCGTTTAAAATCATCATCAAAAAGAAAATTTTGTTGAAAATTATCC
>JBNMHE010000035.1:0-14972 GCA_050872585.1 Rhodocyclales bacterium
CAACCAACCAACCAACCAACCAACCAACCAACCAACCAACCAACCAACCAACTCATCCCAACCTAACTAACCCAACAACCGAATCTCCAACACTCGTTTTTTCGGTGTTGGTGTTGGATGTGGAATCGGGAGATTGGCAAGCCACTTTCAATTCCATTCAATCCCAAAATTTTGGAAAAGTTGAAGTTTTTTGTTGCACATCATCGTCTTCACCTTGCCAAACAAATGGCGTTTTTTATTCTTGCGATTTAAATGTAATTGCCAATCAAATCAGCGGCGATTTTTTTATTCTTCTCTACGCGGGCGAAATTTTAGAACCCAATGCTTTTTTCACCATTTACCGCGAACTTTTTGCGCGTGGCGTGGATATTTTGTTGTTTGAAAACAACCACCACAATGCCTACCCACTCTTTGGTTCCGATTCGCTGGTTGCGCACTTTTTTGCTTCGCCCAATTTAAAAAAACCGCCATTTTTGGCGGCATCCGCCAATGTTGCCCAAGCGGCATTGCAAAATGCGGGAGAAAACTTGCATAAAAGTGCCCTGCCCTTTTATTTGTTGCTTTTAATCACTTATTTTGGGCATTCTTTGGATTTTGCGGCGGGCAACATTCTGCAAAAACAACATTTTCAAAACACTTTGGCGGCGGATGATTTTGCCGATTTTGCGCAATCGATGCGCAAACTTGCCGAAAATCTGCATGCGTTTATCGGGCATTTTGCGGCAAGCGATGCTTTTTTAAACGCTGCGGATTCATTGCCGCAAAAAATTGCGCTTTTTTACGCCGATTCGTATCAAAACGCTTGGTTTTCAGCTTGGCAAAAAGAATGGCAAGGTTTTGAAAATGCCGCGACCTTCAAAATTGCCACCCACGCTTTTTCCATTCGTTTTGTGAATTGGCGCGGCTCGCGCACGGAAAAAGTCGGCAAAGCGGTGTTGTTTCCATTCAAAATTTTGCGCAGTCTCATCTGGCGCATTGAAAAAAACGCCACTGGGCGCATTTTGATGAAACCTTTTCGTTATTTGTGGCGCATTTTTTACGGCATTGCCCGCAAAACATACCATTTCGCCCGTTTTTTAAGGAATATTCAAAATGCCCACACTCGCTGATTCTTTAACTTGCATGGGGTGCGGCGCTTGCGGTGCCGTGTGCGAACATTCTGCTTTGCATTTGAATGAAGATTCGCTTGGTTTTTTAACGCCCAAAATAGATGATGAAGCCTGCACGCTTTGCGGTATGTGCGAAGACGTTTGCCCGGTTTTGGAAAACGGAAAATCGCATTTTTCCACGGTCAACCCCAAAAATTTTCCAAAAACGTGGCAAGTTTTTGGCGCACAACATGTGGATGAATCGGTTTTATCCAATTCTTCTTCTGGCGGTGTGTTTTGGGCTTTGGCAAAAAGTTTTTTTGAAAAATTTCAAAACAACGCCGTGGTTTATGGCGCGGCTTTTGGCAACACTTTTGAGCGCGCCATTATTACCCGTGCGGAAAATTTAGAAGATTGCCAACAATTTTGCGGCTCCAAATATTTGGAAGCGCATGCGGATTTTTCTCTGCCGCAAATTTTAATTGACTTAAAAAAAGGCAAACACGTTTTGTTCACCGCAACACCTTGCAAAGTGGCTGGCTTAAAAGCATTTTTGAAGTTGTTAAAAGTTAACACCCAAAATCTTGTCACGGTGGAACTCATCTGCCACGGCGTGGCTTCGCCTGCTGCTTGGGGAGAAAGTTTAAAAAAATTAAAAAACGAATTGGGCTTTCACACCATCAACGCCATTTCTATGCGCAAAAAAATTGTGAAATGGGAAGATTCGCAACTTTGGATTCAAGGCGAGACAGCAAACGGCATACGCCACAAAACACAAGCGCTCTATGATTCGTGGTTTGGCAAATTGTTTGGGCGTGATGTTGCCCTGCGTGAAGCTTGTTACCGTTGTCCTTTTCATTTGGAACATTCTTTTGCGGACATCCAAATTGGCGATTTTTGGGGTGTGCCAAAAAAATTGCGCCAAAAATTCAATGCCGACCTTGGCATTTCCGTTATTTTGTGCAAAACCCAAAAAGGTTTGGAATATGTGAAAAACGCCTCTCGCTTTTTAAAACTCATCCAATCCACATTTTCTGCCGCACGCCCGAATAACCCAATGTTAGAAGTGCCAGCCGAGCGCCCTACCTTGCGTGATGATTTTGAACGGGATTTCAAAACCCTACCATTTGAAAAGGTTTATGAAAAATACGACAACCACACCGCAGAAATTCAAGAGTGGGAGTTTTATAAATTCAACAGCCATGCAATAACCAAAACGCCAAAAGAAGCAGACGTTGGAATTGTAACGCTTGGTTTGCACACCAACTACGGCGGAAATTTGCAAACTTTCGCCTTACAACAAGCACTCAAAAAAATTGGTTTTTCGGCAACCACATTGCAATTTAATTTTTGGTGGAACGACAATTCCAAAGGGTTTAACAACGGGCGCATTGTGCGTGCATTCACAGAAAAAAATATACATTTAACGCCAAACGTTTTGCCGCCTTTTGAATGGCAAAAATTAGCCAAAATGCGTTTTAAAAATTTAATTGTCGGCTCCGACCAAGTTTGGCGGCGCGTGTTTTTAGGCAACGCCATTTACAGCTTTTTTTTGGATTTTGCCAAATACCAAAAAATTCCAAAAATCGCCTACGCCGCAAGTTTTGGCACCGAAACCGATTCGGAATATTGCCTTGAAGAAATTGCACGTTTAAAAATTCTTTTAAAACAATTCAATGCCCTTTCCTGTCGGGAAGATTCTGGCGTTGCCATTTTAAAAAAATGGGGATTTGAAGCCCAACATTTGCTTGACCCAACCTTGCTTTTAAACGCCACCGATTATGCGCAGTTTTTTCCAGCTGTGCCGAAAAAAGAAAATTTTGTTTTTGCGTATTTGCTTGACCGATCGCCTTACAAAACCGCCGTTGCCAAACAAGTGGCAAATGCCAAAAATTTAAAACTTTTTGAAATAAACGACCCCAATGATATTCCCAAATCATCGGTTGAGCGTTGGTTGTGGCGATTCCAAAATGCCGATTTTGTGGTAACGGATTCTTTTCACGGTTGCGTTTTTTCTATTATTTTTGGCAAACCTTTTATTGCCATTTTGAATGTGGCACGTGGCGCTGCCCGCTTTTTTTCGCTTTTGAAAATGTTTGATTTAAACGAGCGCTTGTTGGATGAATCAACGCTCAACCAAACCGAATCCACAATGGCAAAAGTTGATTCTTTAATAAAAAATGAAATGGATTTTGAAAGAATCCACCAAAAACTCACCAATTACCAAAAAGAGAGTTTCCACTTTTTAGAAAAACATTTAAAACATTAAAAAAGGCGATTTTCCACGGTCAACTTGAAAAAATTTTCAAAAAAAAGCGCCGTTTACCGTGGAAAAAACGCATAATTTGCTTTTTTTGAATCTTTTTTCACACGAGGGAACAATTATGCCTTTGGTTTCAATGCGCCAACTTTTAGACCACGCCGCCGAAAACAATTACGGATTGCCCGCCTTCAACGTTAATAATATGGAACAAGTTTGGGCAATTATGCAAGCCGCCCAAGAAATCAATGCGCCTGTGATTATGCAAGCCTCAGCTGGCGCACGCAAATACGCAGGCGAATCCTTTTTGCGCCACCAAATTTTGGCGGCTTTGGAAGCTTATCCAGAAATTCCCATTGTGATGCACCAAGACCACGGGCAAAGCCCCGCCGTTTGTATGGCTGCCATTCGCTCGGGGTTTTCTTCCGTGATGATGGACGGCTCACTTTTGGAAGACGGCAAAAGCATTGCTTCTTATGAATACAATGTTGAAGTTTCAAAAAAGGTGGTGGAATTTTCGCACGCCATTGGCGTGTCGGTGGAAGCGGAATTGGGCGTTTTGGGCAGTTTGGAAACCTTAAAAGCCGACAAAGAAGATGGCATTGGCGCAGAAGGCAAGTTGGAACGTGAAGATTTGCTCACCAACGTGGAACAAGCCGCCGATTTTGTCAAAGCCACACAATGCGATGCCTTGGCTATTGCCATTGGCACCAGCCACGGCGCTTACAAATTCAGCAAAAAACCAACGGGCGATGTGTTAAGCATTCAGCGTTTAAAAGAAATTCACCAGCGATTGCCCAACACGCATTTGGTGATGCACGGCTCTTCTTCCGTGCCGCAAGAATTGCTTGCAGAAATTCGGCAATTTGGCGGCGAAATGAAAGAAACTTATGGCGTGCCAGTTGAAGAAATTGTGGAAGGCATTAAAAACGGCGTGCGCAAAGTCAACATTGACACCGATATTCGCTTGGCAATGACAGCCGCCATTCGCCGATTTTTTGTTGAAAACCCACAAAAATTTGACCCGCGCGAATATTTAAAACCCGCGCGCGAGGCCGCAAAAAAAGTTTGTTTGTCCCGTTTTCAAGCCTTTGGTTGCGAAGGACAAGCCGCCAAAATCAAAGCCATTCCATTAGAAAAAATGGCACAACGCTACCAAAAAGGCGAATTGGCGCAAATTGTGCGCTGATTTTTGATTTTTTAAATCAAATAAAAAAAAATCCACGGTCAACGTGGATTTTTTTTGAAAATTTTAAATTTTTAAATTTTTTTCAAGTTGACCGTGGATTTTTAAAACACAAAAACAAATCGTGCAAAATGTGGGCGGTGGCGCCCCAGATAAAATAATTTTGAAAAGCAAGCGTCCAAAACGATCGCCATTCTTTTTGAATCAAAAACCGCTTTTGTCGGTGATTTTTTTCATTGAGCAAAAAATCCAAAGGCAAATTAAAAATTTCAGATACTTCACGATGTTCCATGTGAAAATCAAAAGGCGGCGCAATTTTGGCCACCACAGGAACAATTGAAAATCCCGTGCCCGTGGTTAAAGTGGGCAAAAATCCTAAAATATGGGCATTTTGTTTTTGTAAGCCGACTTCTTCAAAGGCTTCACGCAAAGCGGCATCCACAAAACTTTCCGCATTTTCCACGCACCCGCCCGGAAAGGCAATTTGTCCAGCATGGTCTTTTAAATGCAGACTTCTTTTGGTTAACAAAACAACCGGTTGCTTTTTTTCCAAAATGGGCACCAAAACCGCGGCAGGTTTGGCACAAATGGCTTGATGTTGTGCTTTTTTTAAAAGGTGCTGATTCAAATAAACTTCAAAATTCATCGCACCGATAAAGTCATGGTGCCACCCGATTGATTCATATTCAAACGCCTCAAAGCGCTCATTCCCAATAAAGCATGTGGCGATTCGCCCATTAAAATATGCGCTTCTACATTGTTTAATTCAATGGTGCCGCCCAACTGCAAGCGACTTAAAAAGATATTTTTGGTTTGCACTTTGCCGTTGGCAGTTTGCGCATAACCGGTTTGCGCTTGGCTTAAATCCAAATTTAATTTTTTGGCAAGCGATTGCCCCAAAATCACCGCCGATGCGCCGGTATCCAACAAAAAGCGAATGGAATGCTCGTTGATTTTGCCATCAATAAAATAATGGCCTTGTTCATCGGCTTGCAAAGTCAAGGGCGCAGACGAAACAGAACCTGCTGACATAGCGGCATTTTGTCCTACACGAAGCGTGATTTTTCTGCCATTTTTTTCAACCACCGCTTCTTTGTCCCCAACAGACAAAACTTGAAAACCACGCAAACGCTCACCGACTGCCACACTTTTGGGGTCGGCGCCATCAATCACCAAAATGGCTTTTTTGCCCAAAATGCCAGCCAAGCCCACACTTTGCGCCTGAACCATCCAAGGCATCAAACACAAAGAGCAAAGCGCAATGGTTTTAAAAAAATGGTTTTGCATTTTTTTTCCTTTATGTTGTCTTTGATCAATCTCTAAAATTGCCCGCTTGAATGGGAAAATCCACAATGGATTTTTTAACCAAGGCAATGGCTTCTTGCAAAACATCACGTTTATTGCCCGATACACGCACCGCATCGCCTTGAATGCTGGCTTGCACTTTCAATTTGCTCTCTTTTAAAAGTTTGACAATTTTTTTTGCCAAATCCGCATCAATGCCGCTGCTTACTTTCAAAGTTTGCTTAACGTGATTACCCGATTTCACCACTTCTTCGGCTTTTAAACGTTTGGTCGATTCTGTTGATTTTTTTTCCATTGCCGGAAACAACAAATCTTTGATTTGATTAAGTTGAAAATCACTGTCTGCCGAAAGCAAAATGGCTTTTTCTTTTTCTTGCCAAGCAATGTTGGCATTGCTGCCTTTGAAATCATAACGGTTATCCACTTGCCGCTGCGCAACATCCAGCGCATTTTTCAAAGCCACCCAATCGGCCTCCGAAGTAAAATCAAAACTGGGCATAATTTTTGGATAAAAATCTAAAATTAAAAAAAATCAAAAAAAATTGTAATTCATTTTAAATTCTTTTTAAGAAAAAGAATGCAAAAAAAATTTTCCACGGTCAACCTTGATTTTTTTTAAAAAAATTTTCGGTTGACCGTGGAAAAACAATCAAAGTTTATTTGTTTGCCTGATGCAACGCACGTGCTTTTTCTGAACGCTTGATTTTGTTGCTGAACATTGAAATCAAAACGCCGGCAATCACCACCACGCCGACAATCACGCCCAAACTCATCAGCCCGTAATCGCTACTAAACAACAAATTCCAAGCCATAAGCCCCTCCTTGTTTTTTGTGGTTGAAAAATCTATTTGTTTGGCGGCTGCAACACCAGCATATCCGGCGTATTGGGCAACCAATCGCCTTGCAAGCGCCAAGTTTGTTGCGAATCTTCCAAAATCAAATGCCAGCGCCCTTTTAAAGCTTTGGGCAAAGTGGCATTGAAAATTCCCGGTGCTTCCATATTCAAAGGCACATCCAAATCAAAACCCGCTTGCGTGGGATGCACAATTTTAAGCAATACTTCTTGCGGCAAATTGGCGCTGGGCGCAAAAATCACGCGCAGTTGATTTTCTTTGGTCATCACATTGGCAGACAATTGCATATTGCGTGCGGTATCATCGCGCGCCAAACTTTGGTTAATGGCCAAACCTTCTTTGTAATAATCATCCGTCACCAAGCCATCATCGCTTTGGATGGCCAAATAAAAGGTCACAAAACCAGCCAAAACCACAATAAAAGGGCCAGACATCAAAAACCACGGCCAAGGTTCTTTGTACCAAGGTTTTGCCGTTGTGTTATTCAAGTTCATTGTTAATTCCTTTTTTTAAGATGGCATCAAAAACGATGCTTTTTCACGCACTTCTAACTTGGGATTATCCACCGATTGAATATGAAAGAAAATTTTGCTTGCTCCCGGTGGCGCCGATTCGGGCGGCGCATTCACGGTCACCGCAACTTCGTAATTTTCAGCCGCTTTGACTTCAATGGGTTCTTTCACATCCACTGCAATGCCATCCAAACCTTCCACGCTAATGCGGTAGCGTTGCGCTTCTTCGGTAATGTTCATAATTTTAAGAGTGAAAACGTTTTCAATTTTGCCATCAAAACTT
This sequence comes from Rhodocyclales bacterium, assembly GCA_050872585.1. Lineage (GTDB taxonomy): Bacteria > Pseudomonadota > Gammaproteobacteria > Burkholderiales > Rhodocyclaceae > SFHR01. The sequence goes on from JBNMHE010000035.1 coordinate 7,489, forward strand.
TCACGCGCCAAAATGGAACGGTCGCGAATCACATCCACTTTCAAGGGCACGCGCAAAATCAACGATGCCGCAGTAGCAAAAATAATCGCCCACAAAATGCCGGTGTAAATCAAAATACGCGGACGCCACAAATGCGCCCAAATGCTTTTTTCGCCTTCTTTTTTGCGATTCAAAAGCGCATTTTCTGATGTATAGCGAATAAGCCCTAAGGGTTTATTTTGTTTTTCCATCACGGGATTGCACGCATCAATACACGCGCCGCAACCAATACATTCATATTGCAAGCCTTTGCGAATATCAATGCCGGTTGGGCAAACCACCACGCACAAATTGCAATCCACGCAATCGCCCAAAGGCGGGGCATCGGCTGGCAAATTTTTGCGTTTGGCGCCTCTTGGCTCACCGCGTTCGGCATCATAAGTGATGATTAACGTATCCGGGTCATACATCACGCCTTGAAAACGCGCATAAGGGCACATGTATTTGCAAACCTGCTCGCGCAAAAAACCCGCCTGCATATAAAAGAAAGCCGCATAAAAAAACACCCAGAACATCTCCCAAGCCGACCAGTTGGGGAAAGTTTGCGCCAACTCCGATACGGGCGTGAAATAACACACTAAGGTAAAACCTGCCCAAAGCGCAATAGCAATCCAAATGGCGTGCTTGATGAGTTTTTTGGCGATTTTTTCACCCGTCCAAGGTCCTTGGTCTAACTTGATGCGTTTGTTGCGATCGCCTTCAATGCGGTTTTCAATCCACATATAAATTTCGGTATAAACCGTTTGCGGGCAGGCATAACCGCAGAAAAGTCGCCCAGCAAAAGCCGTAAATAAAAATAAAGAATAAGCAGAAATAATCAATAAAATAGCCAAATAAAAAACATCTTGCGGCCACAAAATCAGGCCAAAAATATAAAACTTGCGCTCAACTAAATGAAACAACACCGCTTGGCGATTATTCCAAGTCAGCCACGGCGTAATGAAAAAAATCGCTTGCGTTAAAAAAACAAAAATCCAACGCCAGTTGTTCCACCAACCTTTGACATCGCGAATGTAGATTTTTTTGTGTTTTTCATAAAAAGAAACTTGTTTTTCCACGGTCAACTCCAATTTTTTTTCATTTTTTGGAGAATCGTTTGAACAAGATTCTGGTCGTATTTCCGGTGCATCCGACATTTTTTCCTCCTAGGCTGTTTGTCATCCAACTTTGTAAAAAAGGCGACTCACAATAAGTCGCCTTATTCACAAATATTTTCAACGGTGCTTAGTGCGCACTTAAACTATACACGTATGCCGTCAAAATGTGCACTTTATCCGCGCCCAAAAACTCTCCCCAAGCGGGCATGCGGTTGGTGCGCCCGTTGATGATGCCGTTTTTGATTTCATTAACCGAAGAACCATAAAGCCAAATGTTGTCGGTTAAATTGGGCGCACCCAAACCAATCAAGGTGCCGTCCGGCAATCTGCCTGTGGCGTTTTCACCGTGGCAAGTAAAACACGTGCCGGCACCCACAAACAATTCTTTACCGCGTCCAGCAGACGTTGCGTCATGCGACAAGTTGCTCAACGAACGCACATAATTGGCCAAATCGTCAATGTCTTGTGTGCTCAAAGCCTCGCCCATGGCGGTCATCACGCCCATTCTGCCGTTGGTGATGGTTTCCTTAATGTCATCAGGCTCGCCGCCATAAAGCCAGTCGGCATCCGTTAAGTTCGGAAAACCTTTGCTACCAGTAGCATTGGCGCCGTGGCATTGCATGCAGTAGGTTTGGAACAAGCGTTTGCCCGTTTCCATTGCTTCGCGGTTGGTTGCCAAGGTTTTGATGTCCGTTTTCAAATAGGCATCAAAAGTAGGTTTGATGCGGGCGTTCATTTCATCCACTTCCGCTTGATGTTGCCCAGCGGATGTCCAACCCAACTGCCCTTGCATATTCCCAAAACCCGGATAAAGCACCAAATAAACAATGGCAAAAGCCACGGCCAAAGAAAACAACCACACCCACCAGCGCGGCATGGGGTTATTGTATTCCTCCAAGGTGCCATCCCACACGTGCCCCATGGTTTTACCCGGGGTAAACTTGGCTTTTGTCTGCACAAGTAGCAATGTGATGCAGGCAATAATGCCCACAGCAACAATCACCATCACATACAGATTCCAAAATCCATTCAGATCACTCATTTACATCCCCTTTATTCTTCAGATTCTCCTCCTCCGTAAAAGGCAGGTTCGCAGCTTCATCAAAGCCTTTTTTACTACCCTTGCTGTATGCCCACCACACGATTGCCAAGAAACACAAAAACCCGGCAACCGTGATGATGGAACGGAGATCGTTGATATCCATTGGACTAATTCTGTTTAGACATCGGGTTGTTGGCAATGCCCAAGCCTTGCAAATAGGCAACAAGCACATCCAACTCCGTCATATCTCCGATAGCGGCTTTGGCACCAGCAATATCGGCATCCGAATAGGTTGGCAAGCCACGCACATTGGCATAAGAACGCAGAACCTGCATTTTCTTTTCAATGTCAGCGCCAACGGTATCCTTGGCATAAGTTGTTGCCAACCACGGGAAAGCCGGCATATTGGACTCAGGCACCACATCGCGCGGGTTAATCAAATGCGCACGTTGCCATTCATCAGAATACCGCCCGCCGACACGGTGCAAATCTGGACCAGTGCGTTTGGAACCCCATTGGAAAGGATGGTCATAAACGTATTCACCTGCCACAGAATAAGGTCCATAACGCTCAGTTTCACCGCGGAAAGGACGAATCATCTGCGAGTGGCAGTTGTAACAACCTTCCCGCAAATAAATATCACGCCCAGCGACTTGCACTGCCGTATAAGGCTTCAAATCTTTGACAGGTTCGGTTAGCGATTTTTGAAAAAACAGCGGCACAATTTCAACCAGCCCGCCCCAAATCACCACCAAGAGCGTCAAAACTATGAGCAGCGGAACGCTTTTCTCAATTTGTTCGTGCTTAATCATTTCTCACCTCTCTCCTCTTAGGCGTGTGCGGGCTCAGCCACAGGAACGTCCTGCGCTTTGCCACCTGCGATGGTTTTAAACATATTGAATGCCATAATCAGCATCCCCACCAAGAACAAGATACCGCCCAACAAACGGATAGACCAGAAAGGATAAGAACCTTTCACCCCTTCCACAAAGGCGTAAGCCAAAGTGCCATCGGGGTTGCCTGCACGCCACATCAAGCCTTGCATCACACCCGCAATCCACATGGATGCGATATAAAGCACGGTGCCGATGGTGGCAATCCAAAAGTGCGTGTTGATTAAAGAAACGCTATACATTTCTTTTTTGCCAAATAGGCGCGGAATCAAGTAATACATAGAACCAATGGTAACCATCGCCACCCAGCCTAATGCACCCGAATGCACGTGGCCTACCGTCCAGTCGGTGTAGTGCGACAAAGCATTCACCGTTTTGATTGACATCATCGGCCCTTCAAAGGTCGACATACCATAGAAGGACAAAGAAGTAATCAAAAATTTCAAAATGGCATCATCACGCAATTTATACCAAGCGCCAGACAAGGTCATAATCCCGTTAATCATCCCGCCCCAAGACGGTGCGAGCAAAATCAAAGAGAACAACATACCAAGCGATTGCGTCCAATCAGGCAAAGCGGTGTAGTGCAAATGGTGTGGACCTGCCCACATATACGTGAAAATCAATGCCCAAAAGTGCACCACCGACAAACGATAGGAATAAACCGGGCGCCCTGCTTGTTTGGGAACAAAGTAATACATCATTCCCAAAAAGCCTGCCGTCAAGAAAAAGCCCACGGCATTATGCCCATACCACCATTGCACCATGGCATCTTGCACGCCGGCGTAAGCGGAATAAGATTTGGTCAATGTAATTGGCACCTCTGGGCTATTGCCCAAGTGCAACAAGGCAACAGCAATGATGAATGCGCCAAAAAACCAGTTTGCCACATAAATGTGGGAAACCTTGCGCACGGCAATGGTGCCAAAGAAAACCAAGGCATAAGACACCCACACCAAGGTAATCAAAATATCAATTGGCCATTCCAATTCGGCGTATTCTTTGCCTGTTGTCCAGCCCATTGGCAAAGAAATGGCTGCCAACACAATAATGAGTTGCCAACCCCAGAATGTAAATGGAATTAACGGACCGCCCCAAAGGCGCACGTGGCACGTGCGTTGCACGACCCAATAAGATGTTGCAAACAATGCACAGCCGCCAAAAGCAAAAATAACCGCATTGGTGTGCAAAGGACGCAAACGCCCAAAGTGCAACCAAGGACCGATATTGAGCTCTGGCATTACCAGTTGTGCTGCGATAATCACACCGACCAACATGCCGACGATGCCCCAAATCACAGTCATAACAGTAAATTGCCGCACAACCTTGTCGTTGTATATAGTGGCTTGTGTTCCCATGAACCCTACCTCTCGTGATTAACAAAAGTTTGTTCTCATCCAAAAAAAACAGCACGGCGAGACCGCCCATAATGTTAAAGCAGAATGTCATTAACTTTTTGACATAGGTCAACTTTTTTTAAGCGATTGTAAAAAAATGTAACCGAATTTGTCAAAAATCAAAGTTTTTTTGCGCCCTACTCTCTTTTCAAAAAACATAAAAAAAGGGGCAACGTCTTCACGCGCACCAAACCCCAACAGAGAACACACGTTTCCCTGAACTTTTATTCTATGTAAGTTTTTGTAATTATTTTTGACCCAAGTCAACTGAATCGTCATCATCCATCAAAATGCGAAAAGCTGGGCCTTCCAAATCGTCAAATTGTCCATTTTTAACCGACCACCAAAACACAAATGCAATGATAAAAACCAAAATCAACGAAACGGGAATCAACAAATAAACCACTTCCATTTATTTTTTTCCTATGCGCAAAGAATTCAAAACCACCAACAACGAACTTGCCGACATCCCAATGCCCGCCATCCACGGTGTGACATAACCTAACATTGCCAAAGGCAATGCCACAATGTTGTAGCACACTGCCCAAGCCAAATTTTGGCTGATAGTTTTTAACGTTCGGCGCGAGCGCAAAATTCCAAGGTAAACCGAAAATAATTTTGAATGAAGCAAAATCAAATCCGCTTGATTTTTTGCCAAATCCGCACCTTCGTTCATCACAATGGAAACCTGCGCTTTGGCCAACACCGGCGCGTCATTGACACCATCACCAAACATGGCCACGATGGCGCTATTTTTTTGTAAGTTTTCCACAAAGCGATGTTTTTCTTCTGGACTTTGTTCAGCCAAAATTTCAGAAGAATCAAAACCCAATTGTTGGCCAATTTTTTGCGCCGCACGCACCGAATCGCCACTTAAAAGACAAAGCGATTTTTTTTCTTTTTTCAAGGCTTGGATGAAGGCCTTGGCATCTTCGCGCAGCGCATCGCTAAAACCCAAAAAGGCAATGGGCAAGTTGTTTTCTTTTAAAACAATCCACGAACTTGCGCAATCGGGGCTGATTTGTTTGTTTAAAAGCGTCCAATCCGATTGGTTTAATTTGCCTAAAAAATAATGTTGTCCTTCAATGCTTCCCACAACGCCTTTGCCAACTTGATTTTGAAAATTTTCCACGGTCAACGCAGAAAAATTTTCAAAATGATTGACTTCTTTTAAAAGTGCGCGCGCAAAAGGATGTTCCGATAATTTTTCCAAACTGCAAGCTATGCGCAAACATTCTTGGCGCATTTTATTGTTCAATGGCAAGCAAGTTTGCAAATGCAATTTGCCTTCGGTTAAGGTTCCGGTTTTGTCAAAAACAAAGTGCGTGGCGCGCGCCAAAGTTTCAATAGAATGATTGTGCGTGGTTAAAATGCCTTCTTTGGCCAAAGCACCTGTTGCAACGGTTAAAGCCACAGGCGTGGCCAGCGACAAAGCACACGGGCAGGTCACCACCAAAACAGAAACCGTAATCCACAAGGCTTTGCTTGAATCGTGCGCCAACCAATAGGTTGCCACGCTTAACGCCAAAATCAACACCGCCGCCACAAAATAAGCGGCAATTTTGTCTGCCAAAATCACAATTTTGGGTTTGTTCATGGAAGAGTGTTCCATCAAGCGAATGATGGCAGAAAGTTTGGTGTTTTCGCCCACTTTTTGAACGCGCATTGTCAATGCAGAATCGCGATTGATGGCGCCACCAATTAAAAAATCATTTTCTTTTTTGGCAATGGGCATACTTTCGCCAGTTAATAAACTTTCATCCACCCAACTTTGCCCTTTTAAAACAATGCCATCGGCTGGAATAATTTCCCCGGGTTTGATTAAAACAAAATCGCCCACGTTCAAATCGGCAACCAAACATTCTTCAATTTGCCCGTTTTTTTGCAGGCGATGCGCAAAGTTCGGCATCAAACGCGCCAAGGATTCTGAACCTGCCATTGCCTTTTGTCGCGCGGTCATTTCCACAAATCGCCCAGCGAGCAAAAAGAAAACAAACATCGTTACCGAATCAAAATAAACTTCGCCCGTTTGCGTTAAAAGCGCATAAATGCTCGCCGAAAACGCCACACCAATGCCAAGCGCCACCGGCACATCCATGCCCAAATGGCGAATTTTCAAATCTCTATACGCATTTTTAAAAAAAGGTGCGGCGGAATAAAAAATCACTGGCAAAGTCAGCAAAAAACCTGCCCAACGCATTAAATTCTCTATTTCAGGCGACATATCGCCATCGGCAATATAAACCGGAAAAGCATACATCATCACCTGCATCATTCCAAAACCTGCCACCCACAAACGCCAGAGCGCATCTTTGCGTTCTTTTTTGTTTAAGGCTTCGTTTTTTGCGGCATCGTAAGGGTAAGCGCGGTAACCAATTTGTGCCACAGATTCCAAAATTTGCGAGAGTTTGGTTTTGGTTAAATCCCAAGCAATGCGGGCGCGGCGCGTGGCGTAATTGATTTCTACGGATGCCACGCCCGTTTGATTCATCAAATGCCGCTCAATCAACCACAAACACGCCGCACAAGTCATTCCTTCCAAAAGTAATGAGGCTTCCAAAAGATTTTCTGCCTTTTGCTGCACAAAATTCTTTTGAAAATTTTGGTGGTCAAAAAGCGCCAATTCTTCCAACACGGCGGGTTTGGCTTCTCTTGGTGAATTGGGCAGTGCATCGCGTTTTTGGTAATAATCAGCCAGTCCGCCTGCCACAATCATTTGGGCAACAGCCGCACAACCCGCGCAACACATCAAGCGATTTTCACCGTTAATTTCAACCTTAAAATCCGTATTCGGCGGGATTTCTAACCCACAGTGATAACAATTTTCCACGGTCAACTCGTTCTTTTTTTCAAAAAAATTATTCGTTGACCGTGGATTTTAAAGTTTTTTGCAAAAATAATTCATCATTTGCAACGTTTCTGAATCACCTGCCTCGTTGCGATTTTTCAAATCATCAGCAATCGCTTTAAAAATATCTGGTGTTAAATTTTGCCCAAATTTCGCTTTGATAGAAGC
>JBNMHE010000036.1:0-14845 GCA_050872585.1 Rhodocyclales bacterium
GCACCAAACAATACAAAAATTTGGTGGTATTGGATTTGCGCAAAGAAGAGGTGATGTATGCCACCAATCGTTTTTTGATTTACGCCATGTTTCCGCAATGCAACATTTCCATTCACGCCATGCGTGGTTTGAAAAATCAAAATGTGGTTTCTGCCACAGGCAAATCCATTATTGATAGAAGCAGCAAAACAAACATCGGGCAGTTGATGCTCAAATACGGCGGCGGCGGGCACGATTCTGCGGGCACTTGCCAAATTCCCATTCCCGATGCCGACCGCGTTTTGCAAGAGTTGGTGGAACAAATCACCAAAGACGGTTAGGTTTTCAAGTTTTTTGTTTTTAATAAAAAACAAACAAAAATCCACGGTCAACGCCTAATTTTTTTGAAAAAAATAAGGCGTTGACCGTGGATTTTTTGCATTTTTTTATTGAAAAAATTGTTTTCTTAAAATTCGGCGGTGTTCAACAAGGTGAAGCAACAAAACGGCGGAAAAGCCCAAACCTGTGATGGCGTGAAGTTTGGTGTTTTTTGTGGTTAAGGCAAAAAGCGATGCGCCAAGTGTGGTCAGCATTGCAAGATTGATGCGGGCGCGGTAGCGTTGTCTTGCGTGGACTTGTTTTTTTCCTAATTTGGGTGTTTCGGTTTTCAGTTTGGGCAACTGGGCGATTGTTTTTTGTGATGCTGGCAATTCGGGTTGGATTTGTTGTGCAATGTTGGTGATTTTTTCCGCTGTGGTTTGGGCAAAGGGTTGGTAAAAAATCAACACGCTTTTGGTTTTGGGATTCATCTGCACGTTTTCTACACCCGCAAGATTTTGGATTTTGTTGCAAAAAACTTCAAAATCTTTTAATCGCCAAGATTTTTCCCGCAAGCGCAAGCGCCCGGCTGTATGGCTGACAATCATTTTTCAAGCCTTGTTTGTTTTTCAAAAAACATCAAAAAGCAAAAAAAATCAACCATTCAAGCGTTCAAATTTGGCTTGCAGTTGTTCTTTGGTTTCCACATGGTTGGGATCTTTGGGAATGCAATCTACTGGGCAAACTTGCACGCATTGTGGTTCATCGTAATGTCCTACGCATTCGGTGCATTTGTCGGGGTCAATTTGGTAAATTTCATCGCCTTGTGAGATGGCTTCATTCGGGCATTCGGGTTCGCACACATCGCAGTTGATGCATTCATCGGTAATCATCAGTGCCATAAATTATTCTCCTTGATAAAAGTTTTTATTTTAAGCCAGAATGGCGGGTTTTTTGGCGCAATTTTTCCAAAATTTGCGGCCGCACCAAAGGTGCAATGTTGCCATTTAAAAAAGCCAACTCGCGAATTAACGTGGAAGTGGTAAAAGCAAATTGCGGCTCGGCACACAAAAACACCGTTTCAATTTCTGGCGATAATTGTTTGTGTAAGCCGGCAAGCGGTGTTTCGTAATCAAAATCTTTGACGCTTCTTAAACCGCGCACAATAATATTGGCGTGATGGTTGTGCATAAAATCAATGAGCAAACCTGAAAATGCCAACACGCGCACATTGGGCACATCGCTTAAAATTTCTTGCGTTACATTCAAGCGCTCTTCTAATGAAAAACACGGTGTTTTGTGATGCCCTTGTGCAATGGCCACAATGATTTCATCAAATAAGGCGGCAGCGCGGCGCGTGATGTTTTCGTGTCCTAATGTAAAAGGGTCAAAAGTGCCCGGATAAACGGCAATTTTTTTCATCATTGATTTTGGAACAAATGCGCATAAACTTGTCCTGCGCGTGAAAATTTAATGCGTTTCAAATGAAAAAATTGACGCACTTCGGCGTTGTTTTCCACATAAACAATGGCGTTTTCATTCAAAAGCGGCAACAAATTTTCAAATTGTTGCCACCAATTTTTGGCAAATGGTGGGTCCAAAAAAACAAGGTCTAATTTTTCTTCTTGCCAGTTGTTGAGCAAATCAAATGCATCTTGTTGAAAGACTTGAAAACGCGCGCGCGGCAGATTAAACATTTGTGCATTTTGGTAAATGGCGCGCGCCACTTCTTTGTTGGAATCATTGACATAAACACAATCGGCACCGCGTGAAAATGCTTCAAAACCTAAGGAAGCACTGCCTGAAAACAAATCCAAAACGCAATAACCGTTTAAATTTTGTCCTAACCAATTAAACAATGTTTCTTTTAAACGATTGGGCGTTGGGCGCAAAGCCAATGCACTGGGAAAGCGCACCAAACGCCCTTTTAAAAGTCCGGCAATAATGCGCACTTCATTTTTTTGCATCCGTTTGCACCGTTAAAAAAGTGTGAGGTTGAAGATGTTTTTTCAATGCCGCATTGACTTTTTCCACTGTTAAAGCCTGAATTTGTTCTTGCCAAGTGTTTAACGTATCCAGCGGCAAATCCAATTGTGCAATGTGCACAACTTGACGCAATACTTTTTTGTTGCTGTCTAAATTTAAAGGAAAACTGCCGGATAAATACGCTTGTGCGGTGTTTAAATCCGCTGGGCTAATGCCGTTTTTGATTAAATTTTCAACAATATTGTGGATGAGTTTTAAGGCTTTTTGTGCTTGCGAGCGTTCGGTTTGCAAAGCAATTTCAAAGGTTCCGGAATGGGCACCTGCGGAAAATGCACTATAAACACTGTATGCCAAACCTTCTTTTTCACGCACTTCTTGCATCAAACGCGAAGAAAATCCACCGCCGCCCAAAATATAATTGCCGGCCAACAAGGGAAAATAATCCGGATGGTTGCGCGCAATGGTGATTTGTCCCATCAAAATGTGGCTTTGCGTGGCAGGGTGAATCAAAATGATATTTTCTTTTGATTCTTTGGGCAAAGGCGCATTGATTTCGGGTGTTTTTTCACCAAAAGGCAAGGCCAATGCGATTTTTTCTGCTATTTTTTGCGCTTCTTGAATGGACAAATCACCCACAATCACAATTTTCAAATTGCTTGCCACATAAAAACGCCGATGAAATTCCAGCAAATCATCGCGCGTGATATTGCTTAAAGTTTGTGCGCTAACCAACTCACCAAAAGGATGTTGTGGATAAAGTGCGCGCGTAAAAGCGCGGCGCGTTAAAACATGAGGACGCGTTAAGGCATCTTGCAATTCCAAGCGCAAATTGGCGCGTTCGCGTTGGAAAACCTTTTCCAAAAAAAAGGGTTGGGTTAAAACATCCAAAAAAATAGAAAGCGTGGCGTTTTGATTTTCTTTTAAAGTGCGAAAATTCAATTCCGTATGCGTGCGGCTAACCGAACCGTTGAAAACTGCGCCCAAATCAGCCAGTTTTTCACTGATGGTGTTTTCATCCATATCCGCGGCGCCTTTTGCCAAAAGCGCTTGGGTTAAAGCGGCAAGGCCGGCTTTGTTTTCAAAATCTTGTGCCGAACCTGCGCCGATATTGACGGAAACATCCACCATCGGTAAATTGTGATTTTCCACAAAATAAACCGGCACATTGTTGGAAGTTTGCCATTGTTCAATATCAATGTTGGCAAAGGCTTGCTGAGCAAAAAAGAACAAAAAAAACAAGCAAAAACGATTTTCCACGGTCAACTCCAAAAAAATTTTAATTTTTTTCTGGCAACAAAACGCCAACATTTAATTGAGAATCATTGAAGTAATGCAAGGCTTTTTGCACATTTTCAACCGAAATTTTATCCAAACGTTTTAAGCGTTTTTCCCAATGTTTTAAAGGCATTCCCGCATTGTCCAACAAGCCCAATTCCATTGCTTGGGCAAACAAAGAATCTTGCTTGTAAATTTGTGCCGCTTTGTATTGTGTTCGGGCGCGATTGAGCTCGCTTTGGGTAATGGGCTCGGTTTGAAAACGCATCAATTCTTCGCGTATGGCCGCTTCCAATTTTTCAACCGAAACATTGGGCGCAGGCGTCGCGCTTAAATAAAGCATTCCTTCTTTGCCGCGATTGAGATTGTCAAAAGACAAATCAATGTCGGTGGCAAGCGCTTTTTCGCGCACCAAATGTTTGGTTAAACGCGCACCATCATGTCCGCCCAAAACCGCGCTGAGTAATTCTAAATTTTCAGCTTCTTCTTCGTTATCCAAAACATTGGGCGCTTTCCAGGCCATAATTAACAAGGGCTGGCGCGCAAAACCGCGCGTGATAATGCGTTTGGTGCCCGTTTGCACCGCTTCAAAAGGAGGGCGCGTTTCTTTGATTTCACGCCGCTTGATGGTGCCGTAATATTTTTTTGCCAATTCAATCACTTCTTGGTGATTCACATCGCCAGCCACAATTAAAGTGGCGTTGTTGGGCGCATAAAAATGTTGATGCCAATTTTGCGCATCTTCCAAGGTTAAATGATCCAAATCTTCCATCCAACCAATCACCGGGCGGCGATAAGGATGCGTTTGCCAAATGGTGGCACTTAAATTTTCAAACAAACGCGCGCTGGGATTGTCTTCCGTGCGCATGCGGCGTTCTTCTTTAACCACTTTGACTTCTTGAAGAAAATCTTCCGGGCTGAATTTCAAACTTTGCATGCGGTCTGCTTCCAACATCATCATTTCTTCTAATTTTTCTTTGGGAATTTGTTGAAAATACGCCGTGTAATCATGATTGGTAAAAGCATTGTCGCGCCCGCCTGCCAGCGCCACGCGTTGATTAAATTCTCCCGCTTTGATGTTTTCTGTGCCTTTGAACATCATATGTTCCAAAACGTGCGCCAAACCGGTTTTGCCTTCATTTTCATCCATGGCGCCGATGCGATACCACAACATTTGAATGGCCGTTGGCGCGCGATGGTCTTCTTTAACAATCACTTTTAAACCATTTTCTAATGTGGTTTCATAAGGATTGGCAAAAGCCAACAAGGGCAAAAAGGCAAACAAACTTGTCCATTTCAAAGAAAAAGCCATAAAACTCTCTGCTAAAATAAAATGATTTTAAAGAAAACTTAAAATTATGCTTGAATTTTTGAAAAATAAATTTTCTAAAAAAACAGAATCGGATGCGTCCAAAAAGCATTCTGAACAAGAGGATTCTTTGGCTCAAAACAATGAATCGCTTCAAAGTTTTGAAAAAAATTCTGCGTTGACCGTGGATTTTTTGCAAGCCGATCCCAAACAAACGGAAAATTTAGAAAAATTGGACAATGCAAAAAATATTGAAAATACGCCACAAGAAATCCAAAGTAATACGCCCAAAAAAACGTGGCGCGAACGTTTGTTTTCTGGCTTAAAAAAAACGCGCGCACAATGGAGCGGGCAAATTCATCATATTTTCAAACGCGGCAAATGGGATGCCGAACTTGCCGAAGAATTGGAAGATTTGTTGTTAAGCAGCGATGTTGGCATTGATGCCACAACGCACCTTTTGCAAACTTTAAAAGAAAAAGTCAAACGCGAAAAATTAGAAGGTGAAGCCGCTTTACAAAAAGCATTAGAAGAAGTTTTGACCGATTTTTTAAAACCATTGGAACAAGCTTTAAATGTGGATGGTGCAAAACCTTTTGTGATTATGCTGGCGGGTGTGAATGGCGCGGGCAAAACCACTTCCATCGGCAAGTTGGCAAAATATTACCAAGCGCAAGGCAAAAAGGTTTTGTTGGCGGCGGGCGATACTTTTCGCGCGGCAGCACGCGAACAGTTGGCAAAATGGGGCGAAAAAAATGAAGTGACCGTGATTGCGCAAGAATCTGCCGACCCCGCCGCGGTGATTTATGACGCCATTGCCGCCGCACGCGCGCGCGGCATTGATATTGTGTTGGCGGATACCGCCGGGCGCTTGCCATCCCAAGGGCATTTGATGGAAGAAATTGCCAAGGTCAAACGTGTGATTCAAAAAATCATCCCCGAAGGTCCGCACGAAACTCTGCTGGTTTTGGATGCGCACATTGGCCAAAATGCTTTGCAACAAGTTTTGGCTTTTGACCATATGATTGGCGTGACGGGTTTGGTGATTACCAAACTAGACGGCACGGCAAAAGGCGGCGTGTTGGCGGCCATTGCCAAATGTTGCCCCAAACCCGTGCGTTTTATTGGCGTGGGCGAAGGCATTGACGATTTGCGTCCTTTTGTGGCGCAAGATTTTGTTCAAGCCATTTTGGAGAACAAAAATTAAAATCACCGCACGCCGGCGTTTTGGTCAAAATTTTTTAATGGATTCAAATGTGTTGGAATCCTTAATGGAATACATTGCGCCGCAAAAAGAAGATTGGATGGTTGAAATTGGTCCCGGGCGCGGCGCTTTAACACATTATTTAATTCAAAAGACCAATCATTTGTGCGCGGTTGAAATTGATAAAGATTTAATTTTATTCTTAAAAAAAAATTATCCACATTTAAAACTCATTGAAGGCGATGTTTTAAATGTAGATTTTGAAAAAGAATTCAATCAAAAACCGCATCGCTTTGTGGGCAATTTGCCTTATAACATTTCTTCTCCTTTTTTATTATTATTAAAAAAATACAAACCACTTTTTTTAAATGGATATTTTGTTTTGCAAAAAGAAGTTGTGGAGCGTTTGGCGGCTTTGCCGCATTCTAAAAGTTATGGCAGATTATCGGTGATGATGCAATATGATTTTAATTGTGAAAAATGTTTTGAAATTCCACCAGAATGTTTTTATCCTGCACCAAAAGTGACTTCTGCTTTAATTAAAATAACGCCCAAAAATGAAAAAAATAATCGGTTGACCGTGGAAAATGATATTTTATTTGAAAAAATTGTTTTTTCTGCATTTCAACAACGGCGCAAAATGTTAAAAAACACTTTAAAAGATTTTGTTAATGAAGAAATTGCCAAAAAATGTGAAATTGATTTAAACCAAAGAGCCGAAAATTTGCATGTTGCCGATTATGTGCGTTTGGTTAATTTTATTAGAGAAAACAATGAAACGTTTATTTAAAATTATTTATTGGTTTTCTTTAATTTTTTGGCTTTTATTTGCTATTTTTATTTGTGCTTTGCGCTTTTATATTTTGCCTTATTTGTCCAAAGAAGTAGAACAATTTTCTCAATTTTTAAGCACGCAATTAAATACGAAAGTTGTCATTGAAAAAGCCGAACCTTTTTGGAATGGAATTGAACCCGGAATGCGTTTTCAAAATGTTTATTTTAATCATTCCAAAAAACAAAATGAAAAAGCAGTGGTTTTAAATGAAGCATTGGTTGTTTTTTCTTGGCAAAGTTTACTTCGTGTTTTTAAACATGACTTGCCTTCTTTTTCAAAACTTCAAATTCATAATTTAAATTTAAAAATTGAAAAAGATGAAAAAGGATTGTGGATTGCAGGTTTTTTATTTTCAAATGAAAATAAAAACAGCAATTTTTTAGATTGGTTTTTTGCACAACCGCATATGCGTTTTAAAAATATAAGCATCGCGTATGTTGAAAATAATCAAAAACAAGTTTTTCAAAATGTGCAATTTTCAATGGATAATCAAAATGATATTCATCGTTTACAGTTAACTGCGGAATCTTCTTTTGCACAATTATTGGATTTTAGAGCAGAATTAAATGGTAATTGGGAAAATAATTTTAATAATAATCAAGATTCTAATTTTTATTTAAAAATCAATCAAGCCAATTTGGCTTCTATTTTAAAAGAATTAAATTTAAAAAAAATAAAATTAAAAGAAATAGAAAATATAGAAAATAAAGAAAAAAACAATTTTGAGTTGCCCAAAGAAGCTGTTTTTGATTTAAACATTGTTGGTAATTTTTCGCATTTGTATGATGGACATTTTTTGATTGATTTTAATTTAAATCATCTTCATTTTGAAAATAAAAACATGCAGAGTCAAGCCAAAATTCTGGGTGCTTGGCAAAAAGAACAATTTCAACTTTATTTAAAAAATGCAAATATTAAAATTGAACAAAATGAAAATTTTGATTTACAAAATATCGCTTGGAATCATTTTAAAGACAAAGAACATTTTTTTGTTGAAAAAATAAATTTAAAAACATTTTTAAAAAATGCAAAATTATTTTCTTTTTTTTCGCAATTACCTGATCATATAAAAGAATTGGATGGAGATGGCCATTTGGAAAATACGCATTTAATTTGGATAAAAGAGGAAGAGACAGAAAATGAAAATAATCAAAATAATCAAAATAATCAAAATAATCAAAATAATCAAAATAATCAAAATAATCAAAATAATCAAAATAATCAAAATAAAAAATTTGCATTTAAAACTTATTTTAATCAAGTTTCAGTTGGTTTACCCAAATTGTTGGATGTGAAAAATTTAAATGGAAATTTTGTTTTTACGCCGCAATCTTCTTCTTTTTTAATTGATTCTCAAAATGTGCATTTAGATTTAAAAAATGTTTTTGAAAATGCGCCTATTGTTTTGAATGATGTAAAAGGTCTTTTAGAATGGGAAAAAAATAATCAAAAATCCACGGTCAACTTTAAAAATTTTTCATTTTTTAATGAAGATGTGCAAAATGCAAAATTAAATGGTTTTTATCAATACGATGGAAAAACAAAAGGGTTTATTGATTTAAAAGCTTCTATTGAAAAAGCAAAGGGCAATCAAGTTTGGAAATATTTGCCCAATGTTATAGAAAAAGATGTGCGCATTTGGTTAAAAAATGCCATTTTATCTGGTGAAGGTTACGATGGAAAATTGGTTTTAAAAGGTAATTTGGATGATTTTCCTTTTAAAAATAAAGAAGGTGTTTTTTTAATTCAAGCAAAAAGTAAAAATGCGGTTTTACAATATGCACCCAATTGGCCAAAAATAGAAAATATTAATGCGGATTTGTCTTTTGGTTTGGGAATGGAAATTAAAAGTCAATCGGCAACTATTTTAAATAACAAAATAGAAAATGCCACCATTATTTTGCCCGATTTTACCTCGCCAGACGAACATATTTTTGCAGAAGGTGTTGCAAAAGGGAAAACGCAAGAATTTTTAAATTTTATTGAGCAAAGTGAAATTAAAGAAAAAATAGATTCTTTTACTTCTTCTATTCAAGCAAAAGGTTCGGGTATTTTAAAATTAAATTTGGATTTACCAGTTAGGCATTTAGAAGATTCAAAGGTTAATGGTCAATTTAATTTTGAAAATAATTTTTTTCATTTGTTGCCTGATTTCCCCGAATTATCTTTTGCAAAAGGTAAAATTATTTTTACTGAAAATTCTGTTTTTTCGCCTTCTATTGATGGAAAATGGTTAAATGGTGTGATAAAAGGAAAATTTAAAAATCAAAAAAGCAATTTAAAAATTGACTTGGAATCGCAAACACCAATTGTTGAACTTTTAAAAATGAATCATTTGCCTTTGAATGATTATTTAAAAGGCAACATTCCATGGCAAGCCAATATCACGACAGATGGCAAAAATTTTAATTTAAATTTAAAAAGTGATTTTAAAAATATAATCAGCACTTTGCCTCAACCTTTAAATAAAAAGTTGGGCGAGAAATGGAGTTTTAATTTAAATGCTAATAATCAAAATGCACAATTTATTTTGAATAATCATTTGAAAGGCGGGTTGATTTTTAAAAATCAAATAGAATTGGCAATTCATTTTTTATTTGCATTGAATACAAATGAATGGGAAAATATTTATTATAATTTTAATCAAAAAGAAAACAACAAAAAAAATAACGCTATAAAAAAATCCACGGTCAACCGATTATTTTTTTCAACACCAAAACTATTGTGGAATGAAAATGATTTTGGCGCATTGTCTTTGAAAATGGAAAACAAAGAAAATGAAGAGAAAATTATAATAGAAAATCCATTTTTATCGGGAGATGTTTTGATTAAAGAAAATAAAAATAATAGAAATACAAAAGAAACCAAAGCACATTTTAAACGTTTGGTGATTCCGCAATTAAAATTAAAAGAAAATAAGGAAAATAATAATAATTATAAAAATAATTTAAAACGAGAATTTGTTTTTAAAAATTTGCCGCATTTGGAATTGTTCAGCGATGAATTGATTTGGAATAATCAAAATTGGGGAAAATTGCAATTGAAAGCGGCGCTCAAAGAGCCGAATTTGTGGCGTATTGCGCATTTTTCTCTTGAAAATCAAAGCGATCGCTTAAAAGGCGATGGTGCCATTTTGGATTCTCGTTTGCCGATTGCGCATTTGCGTTTTGATTTTTCCAGTGAAAATGCGGGCAATTTGTTGAATAAATTAGGGTTTCCCGGGCAAATGGCAGACGGCAAGGCGCTTTTTGCAGGCACATTGAATTGGCAAAATTGGCAGAATGCGGATTTTTCAGGTTTGTCTGGCAATTTTGTGTTTGATGTGCACAAGGGCAGTTTTAAAAAAATTGCGCCGGGCGCCGGGCGTTTGTTGGGTTTGCTGTCTTTGCAGTCTTTGATGGAGCGCATGCGTTTTAATTTTGCCGATGTGATTTCTTCCGGTTTGGTTTTTCATCGTGTTTCGGGCGATATGATTATAGAAAACGGCGTGCTTAAAACCAGAATTCCTTTGAAAATCAATGCGCCGGCGGCACAAATAGAGTTTAATGGCGCAACACAATTAAAAGAAGAAACCTTAAATTTAACTATAGACATTCGCCCGGAATTGGGTTTTGTGACGGCGCTTGGTTTGGCATTGGTTAATCCCATTGCGGGGGCTGCTTCCGCTTTGGCCAGCACCATTGGAAAAAATCCTTTGGATAAAATTTTTTATTACCATTATGAAGTTGGCGGCACTTGGCAAAATCCACAAATTTTAAAAAATGCGGAAAAATCCGCCGCCGTTTTGCCTTACAATCCTTTAAAACAATAGAGAGAGAATGATGCGCAAAAAACACAATATCCGACTTTCCGCCGTGCAAATGGTTTCCAGCAGCAATGTGGATGAAAATTTAAAAGTGGCCGAGCGCTTAATTGCCGATTCCGTTCGGCAAGGTGCGCAAATGGTTTTGTTGCCTGAATTTTTTTCAACGTTGACCGTGGAAAATCGCATTCGTTTGGCGGTGCGTGAACCTTTTGGTAAGGGTAAAGTGCAGGAATTTTTACAAAAAACGGCCAAAACGCATCAAATTTGGTTGTTTTCAGGGTCTATTCCTTTGATGGCACCGGATGAAACGCGGGTTTTTAATAGTATGTTGGTCTACAACCCCGATGGCGATTGCGTAGCGCGTTACGACAAAATTCATTTGTTTTCTTACCAAAATGGCCCTGAACATTATGACGAAGCGCATTCCATTATGCCTGGAAAAAAATGGTTTGCCATTGATACACCTTTTGGCAAAGTGGGTTTGGCAATTTGTTACGATTTGCGTTTTCCGGAATTTTTCCGCGCTTTAAACGAAGAAGAAGCGGTAGATTTAATGGTTTTGCCTGCCGCTTTCACGCAAACAACCGGTAAAGCGCATTGGGAAATTTTGTTGCGTGCGCGCGCCATTGAAAATCAATGTTATGTGTTGGCTGCCGCACAAGGCGGTTTGCATGAAGGCAAGCGCCAAACTTTTGGACATAGTATTTTTATTGATCCTTGGGGGCAAGTGTTGGATTGCAAACACAAAGGCGAAGGCATTGTGGTTGGCAATTTAGACCATGAACGTTTGAATGAAGTGCGGCGAATGTTGCCGGCGCTCTCGCAACGTGTTTTGGGCAACATTGCGCACAAAAAGGTTGCTTTATGAGTGTGTTTGAAAATCCATTGAAAACGGCACAAGATTATTTGCTCAATCCTTTTGGAATTGATGAATCGCATTTGCAACAATGTTTTTCTGAAATTTTGAAGCACCGTGTGGATTACGCAGATTTGTATTTTCAATACGAAGCATCGGAATGCTGGTTTTTGGAAGAAGGCATTGTTAAAAGAGGCTCTTTTTCTATTGATCAAGGCGTGGGCGTGCGGGCTATTTCATTTGACAAAACTGCTTATGCGTATGCCGATGAAATCAGCGCATCAACGCTGATGAAAGCTGCGCAAAATGTGCGCGCCATTGCTTCGGCGGGACAAAACAAACGCATTGCTTTGCCAACGATTGCGCCTTTTCAAGCGGAAAAAATTTATTCGGCTCTTCATCCTTTAAAATCTTTGCCCGCCGAACAAAAAGTGGCATTGTTGGAAAATTTAGAACACTATGCCCGCTCCATTGACCCGCGCATTCAAGAAGTCATGGCCAGTTTGTCGGGCGTTTTTGAAGTGGTGTTGATGGTGAATCATCAAGGCAAAATGTCCGCCGATGTGCGCCCTTTGATTCGTTGTTCCATTCAAGTGATTGCGCAAGAAAATGGCAAGCGTGAAATGGGTTCATCCGGCGGCGGTGCGCGCGTTGATTATTCTTTTTTAACCCAAGCGCAACTTGAAAAATACGCCAATGAAGCGGTTCATCAAGCCTTGTTGAATTTGAATGCCAAAGCTGCGCCGGCCGGGCAAATGAGTGTGGTTTTGGGCAATGGTTGGCCGGGCATTTTGTTGCATGAAGCGGTCGGACATGGATTAGAAGGAGATTTTAACCGCAAAGGTACTTCTGTTTTTGCCAATCGTTTGGGCGAGAAAGTGGCGGCCGATGGTGTCACCGTGATTGACGATGGCACCATTTTGAATCGCCGTGGTTCGCTCAGCATTGATGATGAAGGCACGCCCACTTCGCGCCAAGTGTTAATTGAAAACGGCATTTTAAAAGGTTATTTGTGGGATTATTTAAACGCACAATTGACCGGTAGAAAATCAACGGGCAATGGCAGGCGTGAATCTTATGCTTATGCGCCGATTCCGCGCATGACCAATACTTTTATGCTTGGCGGCAAATACACCAAAGATGAAATTATCGCATCCGTTCAAAAAGGCATTTATGCCGTTAATTTTGGCGGCGGCCAAGTGGATATTACCAATGGAAAATTTGTGTTTTCTATGAATGAAGCTTATTTAATTGAAAACGGCAAAATCACGCATCCCATTAAAGGTGCTACTTTAATTGGCAATGGTGCCGATGCGCTTTTGGGCGTTTCGTTAGTGGGCAATGATTTGTCGCTTGATTCTGGTGTTGGTGTATGCGGCAAAGATGGGCAAAGTGTGCCAGTTGGCGTGGGAATGCCAACTTTGCGCATTGAAGGTTTGACTGTGGGCGGCACCGCAATATAAAAATTTTAAAAAATCCACGGTAGACGTGTTTTTTTTTGAAATTTTGGCACAATGCCTTTTTAGGCAGGGAAAAAACAATTTGGAGGAAAACAAATGAATAAAAAAATCCAAACTTTTTTAGGTTTTTTGGCTTGTTGTGCCAGTTTTCAACTTTGGGCACAAGCTTCTTTGGAAGCACAAATGCAAGCCATTTTAAAAGATCCCCAATTGTTAAAAGAAACCATGGAAAAAGGCAGGCGTGCTTCGTTTTTTTGTGCCAACTGCCATGGCGAAACCGGAACTTCTTTGTCGGATGATGTGCCCAATTTGTCCGGGCAACATGCCGATTACTTGTTTGTGCAAACCCGAAAATTTGCCACTGGAGAGCGCAAAGACGACTTTATGGAAGGTTTGATTAAATTATTAACGCAAGAAGAAATTTTGCAAATTGCGGTTTTTTACAATCAATCCAAAGTCAAATATCGTCCGAATGATCCCAAAAAAGCGGAAAATCGCGCGCGTGGCAACAAAATTTACGCACAAGTTTGTCAGCGTTGTCACGGCGCTCACGGCATGGGCGATGGGGTGGATAGCAAAAAATTGGGCAATGTTAAAATTGCGCGCATTGCCGGACAACCTGCGCCGTATGTGGAGATTTCCTTAAAACGCTACCGCGATGGCACAGGTGAGCGCCAAGACAAATTAATGGCCGCTTCCACCAAATCTTTGAAAGATCAAGACATTGCGGATTTGGCTGAATTTATCAGTCAGTTGAGGTAAAAAATCCGCGGTGAACGTGCATGTTTTTTCAAAAAAATTGGGCGTTGACCGTGGAAAAACACTTGACAAAAAAACAAAACGCTATAAAATGCGCTCTTTTTACCGGGTCGGTAGCTCAGCCGGTAGAGCAGCGGACTTTTAATCCGTTGGTCCCGAGTTCGAATCTCGGCCGACCCACCATTTTTCCCGCCATCTGTTTTTTTGTAGCAGATGGCTTTTTTTTATGGTGCATTCAAAGTGTTTTTTGAAAAAAAGAAGACAAGGAAAAACAAATGAAAATTGCCATTATGCAACCTTATTTTTTTCCTTATTTGGGTTATTTTAGTTTAATTAAAAATACGGATTTTTTTATTTTATTGGATGAAGTGCAATTTATGCGTCACGGCTGGATTGAGCGCAATCGCATTTTAAAACCACAAAATGGCACGCAATATATTCAAGTTTCTTTGGAAAAACATTTGTTTAATACCAAAATAAAAGATATTAAAATAAAAAATAATGAAGATTGGAAAAATAAAATTTTGGCGCAACTCACACATTATAAAAAGAAAGCCCCATTTTATTATGAAACAATCAAATTGATTCAACATGCGTTTTTATTTACAACGGATAATATCACGCAATGGAATGCGCATTGTTTGAAAACAATTTGTGATTATTTAAATATCCATTTGAATATGTTTGTTTTTTCAAATATGAATTTAGATATAGAAGAACCCCAACAACCTGATGAATGGGCTTTGAATATCTGCAAAAGTTTGCGGGGGGGGGGGTATAATATCAATATAAAAGAATACATCAACCCCGAAGGTGGTATTGATTTTTTTGATAAAAACAAATACAAAAAAGAAAATATAAAATTGCGATTTTTAAAACACCATTTGCCTTTTTATTCTCAACGAAGAGGAGTGGAAAATTTTGAAAAAGGATTATCCATCATTGATGTTTTAATGTTTAATGAAAAAGAAGCGGTTTTAAAAATGATAGACGATTTTGAATTTTTAAATTAAATGGATAGGTTTTTATTTAAAAAAATCCACGGTCAACGTTAAAAAA
>JBNMHE010000037.1:0-14704 GCA_050872585.1 Rhodocyclales bacterium
AACCAAAAGAATTGGAAAGCGCCGCTTCAATTTTGATTGGACGCGCTTGGTTGGCGCAATAATCCAAATCACATTGCGGGTCAAGGTTAAAAATGTTAATTGTTGGCGGTGAGATTTGGTTTTTAATCGCCAAAACAGTGAAAACCGCCTCCGCGCCACCTGCGGCACCCAGCAGATGCCCCGTCATAGATTTGGTGGAATTGACCACCAAATTTTGCGCGTGCGCGCCAAAAGCGCGGTGAATAGCCTTGGTTTCGGCAATATCGCCCAATGGCGTTGATGTGCCGTGCGCATTGATGTATTGCACTGAATCTGGCGTTAAATGGGCATTTTTTAAAGCAATTTCCATGCAACGCGCCGCGCCTGAACCATCATCCAGTGGTGCGGTGATGTGGTGCGCGTCAGAACTCATTCCAAAACCAGCCACTTCGGCGTAAATTTTGGCGCCGCGCGCTTTGGCGTGTTCCAATTCTTCCAAAACCAAAACGCCCGCGCCTTCGCCCAGCACAAAGCCATCGCGGTCTTTGTCCCACGGGCGCGATGCCGTTTCAGGGGAATCATTGCGGGTGGATAACGCCCTTGCCGCACAAAAACCGCCCATTCCCAAAGGAGAAACAGTGGATTCTGCACCGCCTGCAACCATCACATCTGCATCGCCGTATTCAATTAAACGCGCCGCCTCGCCAATAGAATGCGTGCCAGTGGAACAAGCCGTGACAATGGCAATGTTGGGTCCTTGAAAACCATAAAGAATGGATAAATTGCCCGAAATCATATTGATAATAGAGCCCGGCACAAAAAAGGGCGAAATTTTGCGCGCGCCGTGTTGCAAATATTCCTTTTGCGTGGCTTCAATAAAAGGCAAACCGCCAATGCCAGAACCAATGGCAACACCCACGCGCAGCTTATCAACTGCGTTTTCTTTATCCAAACCAGCATCGCGCACGGCTTGAATGCCTGCCGCCATACCGTAATGAATAAAAGTGTCCATTCTGCGTGCTTCTTTGGGCGACAAATAATCGGCGATATTAAAATTTTTAACCTCGCCTGCAAAATGCACCGACAAAACGCTTGAATCAAAGCGCGTAATCGGCGCAATGCCAGATTTGCCAGCAAGAGCGGCTTGCCAGCTTTCTTCAACCGTATTGCCCAAGGGGCAAATGAGCCCCAGCCCTGTTACCACAACGCGACGACGTGCCAAGATTAAACCCCCTGCAAAAAAAAGTTTCTGTTTACCGTGGATTTTTACTTGTGGCTATTGATGTAATCCACAGCTTGTTGCACGGTTTTGATTTTTTCGGCATCTTCATCCGGAATTTCGCAACCAAAATGTTCTTCCAATGCCATCACCAATTCCACGGTGTCCAAAGAATCTGCGCCCAAATCTTCCACAAAGGAAGAATCGTCCTTCACGTCCGCCTCATTCACACCCAACTGCTCGGCGACTATTTTCTTCACACGTTCAATGATGTTGTCCATCTTAAAAACTCCTTGTGTTTTAAAAATTGTGCAATTTTAGCAAAAAATTCAAAAGTTATGCCATCAACATTCCACCATTGATGTGCAAAGTATTGCCCGTAATATAACTTGCCGCGTCAGTTGCCAAAAAATAAACGGCATTTGCCACGTCATCGGGCGTGCCTGCGCGAGCAAGCGGAATATTTTTGAGCATTTCTTTTTGTTGTTCTTCGGTTAAAGCGTGCGTCATATCGGTTTGAATAAAGCCGGGTGCAACAGCATTGACCGTGATATTTCTGGAACCCAATTCTCTTGCCAAGGCTTTGGTCAAACCAATTAAACCCGCTTTGGATGCGCAATAATTGGCTTGTCCGGCGTTACCCAAAACGCCCACAACCGAAGCAATGTTGATGATTCTGCCCCAACGTGCTTTCATCATCGGGCGCATCACCAAACGGCAAAGCTGAAAAGCGCCTTTGAGATTAGCGTTTAAAACGGCATCCCAATCGGCATCGTTCATTCGCATCGCCAAGTTGTCGCGCGTTAAGCCAGCATTGTTGATTAAAACCGCAACCTCGCCGTATTTTTTTTGAACGTTTTGAATGAGATTTTCAGCGGCGTTATCTTTTGAAAAATCCAAAACCTCGCCAGCGCCTTCGGCATGGATGCTTTTGATCAATTCGGCGATTTTTTCAGCGCCCGATTCAGTTGTTGCCGTGCCAATAACAAAAAAATCCTCTGAGAATTTTTGCAAAATTGCCGCACCAATGCCGCGACTTGCCCCGGTAATTAAAGCTATTTTTTTCATTGGAGTTCTCCTGCCAAATCCGCTGCAAAAGCGTGCGCCGCAATGCCTTTGACGCAACGTTTAACCAAACCCGTTAAAACTTTGCCAGGGCCGCATTCTAGCGCGCAATTCACGCCTTTTTCTTCCAAAAACTGCATGGTTTTGACCCACTGCACCGGATGAAAAGCTTGGCGGTATAAAGCATTTTTGATTGTTTCAGGTTCGGTTTCAATGCGCACATCCACGTTATTGACAACGGGAATTTGCGGTTTGGAAAACGCCACATTTTCCAAACGTTCTTTTAAACGTTCAGCAGCGCTTTGCATCAAAGACGAATGAAACGGGGCAGACACAGGCAGCATTTTGCAGATTTTGGCACCTTTGGCTTTAAACAAAGGCAATGCCCGCTCAATTGCCGCTTTGTGGCCAGCAACCACAACTTGCCCGTTTGCGTTGAAATTCACAGCTTCTAACACTTCGGATTGCGCGGCTTCTTGACAAACTTCAATCACCCAATCATCAGCCAAACCCATCACCGCCGCCATGGCGCCGATTCCATCGGGCACGGCGTTTTGCATCGCTTCGGCACGAAATCGTGTTAATGGCACGGCATCTTTAAAACCAATAACGCCTGCGGCAACCAATGCGGAATATTCGCCTAAGCTGTGGCCGGCAACAAAATCAGGTTGTTTTCCGCCTATGTCGTTCCACAAACGCCACAAGGCAATGGAAGCGGTGAGCATCACGGGTTGCGTATTGCGGGTTTGGGCGAGTTTTTCAGCGGGACCTTCTGCCACCATTTGCCACAAGTCTTCACCCAAATATTCGCTTGCTTCATCAAAGGTTGCTTTTAAAACGGGCGCATCGCCGTATTCCGCCATCATTGCCACACTTTGCGAACCCTGTCCGGGAAAAAGAAACGCCAAAGCCATCAATCTTCCTTTTTCAAATTTCCACGGTCAACCAATTATTTTTTTCAAAAAAAAAATCGGTTGACCGTGGAAAAAATCAATACTTTACCATTCTAATAAAACCGCACCCCAAGTCATTCCACCGCCAACGGCTTGCAAAAGCACTTTGTCGCCCGTTTGGATTTTGCCGCTTCGCACCGCAACATCCAGCGCCAAAGGCACAGAAGCCGCAGAGGTGTTGCCGTGATTTTCAAGCGTTACAATCACCTTTTCAGCGGGAAGTTTCAAGCGTTTGCCAACCGCTTCAATAATGCGAATATTGGCTTGGTGTGGAATAAGATAGTCAATTTGTTCGGTGGTAATGCCCGCTTTTTCGCAAACCTCTTGGGCAACGGATGATAAGGCTTTCACGGCAAAACGAAAAACCGCTTGACCATCCATTCTCAAAAAAGGATCGCCCAAAATGTTGCCGTTTTTGATTTGTCCGGGCACATTCAAAATGTTGCTGTAAGCGCCATCGGCATGCAAAGATGAAGCCAAAATTCCGCCGCTTTGGGCAGAATTGTCCGCTTTTAAAACCACTGCGCCTGCGCCATCGCCAAACAAAACGCAAGTGGAGCGCTCATTCCAATCCATAATGCGGGAAAAAACCTCAGCGCCAATCACCAGCGCCGTTTGGTGCGAACCGCTTGCCAAAAATTTTTCCGCAATGGTTAAGGCGTAAATAAATCCGCAACAAACCGCCTGCACATCAAAAGCGGTGGCGGTGTGATTTTCTAAGCGATTTTGAATCAAGCACGCGGTGCTGGGAAAAATAAAATCAGGCGTGGAAGTGGCAACGATAATTAAATCAATATCAGCGGCAGAAAGTTTTGCCATTTTTAAAGCATTTTGCGCTGCCAAAAAACCCAAATCACCGCTGGTTTCGTTTTCTGCCAAATGGCGCGCGCGAATGCCTGTGCGTTCAATAATCCAATTGTGGCTGGTGTTGATTCCGCGTTGGACTAAATCATCATTGCTGACTGCTTGGTCGGGCAGGGCGCTGCCAGTTGCGATGATGCGTGTTGTCATAAATGTTCCTGCTCTTCAAAAGCGCTCATTTGTTGTTGAATGCGTTCCAAAACGCGATTGTGCACCATTTTGTGGGCGTAATTTAAGGCTTGAATAAAAGAAAAAACATCGGCAGAACCGTGACTCTTCACACAAACGCCTTTTAAACCAAGCAAAACCGCGCCGTTGTATTGCCGATGGTCAAAACGCGCTTTGATGCGTTTTAAAATGGGAATTGCCAAAAGCGCCACCGCTTTGGTCAAAATGTTTCTGCCAAATTCTCTTTTTAAAGCATCGCTAATCATTTGGGCAACGCCTTCGGCAGATTTTAAAGCCACATTGCCAACAAAGCCATCGCACACAATTACATCCACATCGCTTTTGAAAATGCCATCGCCTTCCACATTGCCGATGAAATGCAAAGAAGAATCGCGCAACAAATCGGCAGCGGTTTTGACGACCAAATTGCCTTTCATCGCTTCTTCACCAATGTTCAAAAGTCCAACCTTGGGTGAGTCCTTTTGTTCCATTGTGGCAACCAAGGAAGAACCCATCAAGGCAAACTGAAAAAGGTGTTGCGGGTCGCAATCCACATTCGCGCCCAAATCCAACATCAAAACGTGCCCATTTTGCGTTGGTAGCGTTGTGCAAATGGCGGGGCGCTCAATGCCCGGAAGCATTCTTAAAACCAAATAAGAGGTTGCCATCAAAGCGCCGGTGTTGCCTGCGGAAACCACGGCATCGGCTTTGCCGTCTTTCACACAATCAATGGCGCGCCGCATGGATGAATCCTTTTTGTGCCGCAAAACATGGGCGGGCGGTTCGTCCATATCCACGATTTCAGAAGCGTGAAGCAACTCAATGCGGTTTTTTAAATCAGCTTCAATATTTTCCAAAAAGGGAGTGATTTTGTCTTTTAGTCCAACCAAAATCAAATGCGCATCCGAGGCTTCTTTTAAAAAATCAAGCGCCGCAGGCACGGTGACGGCAACGCCAACATCACCGCCCATACAATCAATGGCTAAGGTTATAGACATTGTTGCGCCCAAAAAGAAAAATCAATCTTCTTTTTTGTTTTTCAAAACTTTTTTGCCGCGGTAAAAACCATTGGGTGAAATATGATGGCGCAAATGGATTTCACCGCTTTCCGGCTCTACTGCCAAAGGCGGATTTTTTAAAAAATCATGCGCGCGGTGCATACCGCGTTTGCTGGGCGATTTTTTATTCTGTTGAACGGCCATAATCAAAACTCCTACAAGAATCGTGGCGCGGAAAATTCGGTAGCGCCAAAATAATTTCGTCTTCTACCAACTGCGCTAGGTCAACGATTTTGGGCGTGGGATAGACTTCGTAATTCTCTTCAAAAATCTCATCTTCTGCAATTTCGGCGTTTTCACACGCCAATTCCAAAATCACCGAATGCGCCAAGTGGTAATCCATTGTTTCCAAACAACGCTGACAAATCAAAGGCACCATACCGTTTAAAGTCAGCGCAATGGCAATTTTGCGGTTTTTGCCTAGAACGCCTGCCACTTCAAAAGCCACGCTGCCATTTGAATTTGCCAAAACATCAGATAAACGTTCGCAATCTTTTAAGGCAATGTGCGCTTTTACAACACGTTTTTCGCGGGCAAAGGCAAAAATATCCGCAATAACCATTTAAAGCGAGGCAACCGCAACGTTGACCGTTGCCAAAACGTCCGTGTGCAACACCACTGGAATGGCGTATTCACCAACGGATTTCAATGGCCCGTCAGACAAACGAATATTCGCGCGGTGAATATCAAAACCTGCGGCATTGAGCGCTTCGGCAATGTCGGCATTGCCAACCGAACCAAACAAACGCCCATCCATACTGGTTTTGCGCGCAATTTCCACGGTCAACCCATTTAATTTTTCAAAAATGAGTTGCGCGGCGGCAAGTTTTTCCGCTGCCAATTTTTCCAACTCGGCGCGGCGCTCTTCAAATTCCTTTAAAACAGCGGGCGTGGCGCGGCGTGCTTTTTTTTGCGGAATCAAAAAATTGCGCGCGTAGCCATCTTTGACTTTGACGATATCGCCCAAATTGCCCAAATTGGTGACTTTTTCTAACAAAATGATTTGCATTGTCGTCCCCTTTATTTGTGGTTGTCGGTATAAGGCAACAAAGCCAAAAAGCGCGCGCGTTTAATCGCGGTGCTTAATTGACGTTGGTAACCGGCTTTGGTGCCGGTTAAGCGCGCGGGCATAATTTTGGCGTTTTCTTGGATATATTCCTTCAAAACGTCAATATCTTTGTAATCAATTTCAACGACCTTTTCCGCAGTAAAACGGCAGAATTTGCGCCGTTTGAAAAGCGAAGCGCCGCGGCGTTTTTTCTTGTCGTCGTCTTTTTTCTTAAAAAAACGTGCCATTTTTAAATTCCTTTTAAAAGTTCAATGGATTGAATATGAAAAACCAAGCGTTTCTGTTTTTTTTGGCGTGGCGCTAAAAATCCTTTAAAAATTACTTTTTCGCCCA
This sequence comes from Rhodocyclales bacterium, assembly GCA_050872585.1. Taxonomy (GTDB): domain Bacteria; phylum Pseudomonadota; class Gammaproteobacteria; order Burkholderiales; family Rhodocyclaceae; genus SFHR01. Next base: position 6,706 of record JBNMHE010000037.1, read on the forward strand.
AAGGTAAGCTTTCCAAGCGAAAAGCCATTTCGCCGGCTGCCAAAATAGGCAATTCAAAAGCAATTTTGCGCACAATGTTGTTTTCTATGACTTCATCTTCATGCCGCATTTGCGCGGACAAAAATGCAACACCAGCAGGAGAATAACGCCGCGATTCTTTTTCCAGCAAAACACCAGAAAGAAGAACAGAATGCACTTTTTTTAAGCGCTTTCCACAATTGTGGTTTGGGTTACTTCAACAGCCACAACGGGCTCGCCCACCAAAGATTTGGCTTTTTCTTCTTTCATCATCGGCGATGGCGAAGTAATGGCATTTTTGGTTTTGATGGTCAAATGGCGCAACACGGCATCATTAAATTTAAAAGCGTGTTCTAATTCGGATAACGCCTCATTATCACATTCAATGTTCATCAACACATAATGCGCTTTGTGGATTTTTTGGATGGAGTAAGCCAACTGGCGCCGACCCCAATCTTCCAAGCGGTGAATAGCGCCGCCTTTGGCGGTTACAATCGCACGGTAGCGATCAATCATCCCGGGCACTTGTTCGCTTTGGTCGGGATGCACAATAAAAACAATTTCATAATGGCGCATAGTTTCTCCTTGTGGTTCAAAGCCCTCCGTTTGCGCTTGACGGTAGAGCAAGGTGATAAAAACCCGCCATTTTAATGAAAAAGGCGGGTTTTTCAAGTTTTTTCAAATTTTTTTGGCGTTGACCGTGGAAAATTTTCACAACTTGCAAAAATCCACGGTCAACCGACCATTTTTTTTGAAATTTAAAAAGAATCTTCTGCCATGCACAATGCGCCAACACCAGCCGACAAAATCGCTTCACAATAAGCGGGCGCTTGCGGCAAAGAATGCGCACCGAAGAATTTCACCGTGCAGAGTTTGGCTTTCCAGAACGGATCCGAATCGCCGCCTTCAACCTTGGATTTGGCAACCAAGGCTTGACGACCCAACTGCCAGCCGCCCACCGTAATTGCAAACAAATACAAGAAAGGCACCGAGCCGGCGTGCGCTTCTTTGGGGTTATCTTTAAAGTTTGCCAAGAAGAACGCAACGGCTTTTTCAACGCAGGCAACAGCGCGTTCCAAATTGTCGCCGTAGTCTTTTAAGCCATCAGTGGCTTTTAATTTTTCCACGTCTTTTTTGATTTCGGCAATGCAAGCGTTGATGGTTACGGCATTTTCACGCGCCATTTTGCGCCCGATTAAGTCGTTGGCTTGAATGGCCGTGGTGCCTTCGTAAATTGCGGTAATGCGGGAATCGCGATAATGTTGCGCAGCACCCGTTTCTTCAATAAAGCCCATGCCGCCGTGGCATTGCACACCCAAAGAGGTGATATCAATAGAACTTTCCGTGCTCCAACCTTTAACAATTGGCACCAACAAATCGGCAAATGCGCGGGCTTTGGCTTGGGCATCGGCATCGGGGTTGTGTTTGGCGTTGTCTTGCGCGGCGGCACAAACATAAGCCGTGGCACGCATGGCTTCCGTGCGGGAACGCATAGACATCAACATTCTGCGAATATCGGGGTGTTTGATAATCGCCACTTTGGGACCGCCTTTCACACCCAATTCTGGGCCTTGAATGCGTTCTTTGGCGTAATCGCGGGCGCGCTGATAAGCACGTTCTGAATCACCCAAACCTTCCAAGCCAACATTGAAGCGGGCTTCGTTCATCATAATGAACATATATTCCACGCCGCGATTTTCTTCACCAACCATATAACCGCGAGCGCCGCCGTTTTCGCCGTATTTCATCACTGCGGTGGGGGAACCATGAATGCCTAATTTGTGTTCCAATTTAATGCAATAAGCATCGTTTCTTTGGTCGGTCAAAGTGCCGTCTTTTTCAACCCAAAACTTCGGCACCAAGAAAAGCGAAATGCCTTTCACACCTGCTGGGGAGTTTGGCGTTCTTGCCAAAACCAAGTGAATGACGTTGTCCGTCATATCGTGGTCGCCCCAAGTGATGAAGATTTTTTCACCAAAAATATCCCAAGTTCCATCGCCACGCGGTTTGGAAGTAGAGACAATCGCCGCCAAGTCAGAGCCAGCATTGGGTTCGGTCAAGTTCATCGTGCCAGTCCATTCGCCAGAAATCATCTTCGGCAAGAACATTTCTTTTAATTCTTGAGAGCCGGCAATTTTGATGGCTTCAATCGCGCCGTTGGTCAGCATTGGGCAAAGCGAAAAAGCGTGGTTTGCCGCTTTCCACATTTCATTCAAAGCCGTGGCAACGGTAATAGGTTGTCCCAAACCGCCAAATTCGGTTTCACCCACCACGCTGTTGAAACCATTTTCTGCAAATTGTTTGTAAGCCGTTTTAAATTTGGGATTGGCCGTTACCGCATTGTTTGCCCATTTGTGCCCTTCCACATCGCCCACCACATTGATGGGAGAAATCACTTCATTGGCAAAAGTGGCGGCGGCTTCTTGCATGGCGTAAACGTCGTCTTTGGTCAATTCAATTTCTTTAAAATCCGGCAACGACAACACTTGGTCTAAGCCTGCCATTTCTTGCGCAAAGCGGATTTCTTGCAATGGCGCGATATATTCGCTCATAGTCGACTCCATTCAAAAAAGGTTAAAGAAAACGTAACAATACTGAAAAAAAAATTCCTTTGCAACATTTTTAACAAAATGTTACAGCGCATAAAATCAGCGCAAAATAAAAAAGGCTTGCTTTTGAAGCAAACCCTTTTAAATTTTTAAAGTGGATTTTGCAAAAAAATCACACCAATTATTGCAAAACTTTAAAGCGCATCCACCATTTGCGGAACGGCTTCAAATAAATCTGCCACCAAGCCGTAATCTGCCACTTGGAAAATTGGCGCTTCGGGATCTTTGTTGATTGCCACAATGACTTTGGAATCTTTCATCCCTGCCAAATGTTGAATGGCGCCTGAGATGCCCACGGCAATGTAGAGTTGAGGTGCCACAATTTTGCCGGTTTGACCAACTTGGTAATCGTTGGGCACAAAACCAGCATCAACCGCCGCGCGCGAAGCGCCAAGTGCGGCACCGAGCTTGTCTGCCAAGGGTTCCATGATTTTTTTGTAATTGTCGCCACTGCCCAAACCGCGGCCGCCCGAACAAATGATTTTGGCAGCGCCCAATTCCGGCCGAGCGGATTTGGTTAATTCGCGAGAAACCAAGGTGCTCACGCCCAAATCAGCCGAGGCGTTAATCGTTTCAACTGCTGCTGCGCCGCCTGTGCCAGCCGCATCAAAAGCCGTGGGGCGCGCGGTGAGCACTTTAACAGAGTCCGCAGTTTTTACCGTTGCCAAGGCATTGCCGGCGTAAATGGGGCGCACAAACGTATCCGCACTTTCTACACCCACAATGTCGGAGATTTGCGCCACATCCAACAAAGCGGCAACACGCGGCATCAAACTTTTGCCAAAAGGCGAAGCCGGCGCAATGAAAACATCATAGCCTGCGGCATTGTCTTTAATCAAAACGCTTAAATTTTCAGGACCTTGCGCTTGGTAAATAGGCGAATCAACCGATTTAACTTTGGCAACACCATTGATGGCTTTAACCGCATCCACAACGGCGGCGCAGTTTTCACCTGCCACCAAAACGTGAATTTCACCGCCAATTTTTTGTGCCGCTGTGATGGTATTCAAAGTGGAGGCTTTTAAAGAAGCGTTGTCGTGTTCGGCAATAACAAGAATAGTCATAATTTTTCCTCCTTTTTAAATGACTTTGGCTTCGTTTTTGAGTTTGTCAATCAAGCTTGCCACATCCGGCACAATGGTGCCTGCCGAACGTTTGGGCGGTTCGGTTACTTTGGTGATGGTCAAACGATTGCCAACATCTACGCCCAAATCAGCGGCTTTTAAAGTTTCCAAGGGTTTTTTCTTGGCTTTCATAATGTTGGGCAAAGTGGGGTAACGCGGTTCATTCAAACGCAAATCGGTGGTCACCACAGCAGGCATGGTTAAAGCAACAGTTTCCAAACCGCCGTCAATTTCGCGCGTGACGGTGGCTTTGCCGCCTTCCACATCCACTTTGGAAGCAAAAGTGGCTTGTGGCCAGCCTTTTAACGCCGCCAACATTTGCCCCGTTTGTGCAGAATCGTCATCAATGGCTTGGCGACCCAAAACCACCAAATCTGGATTTTCTTTGTCGCACACGGCTTTTAAGAGTTTGGCAATGGCTAAGGGTTGAATATCAGCCGGTGCATCCACCAAAATGGCACGGTCAGCACCAATGGCAAGCGCTGTGCGCAAGGTTTCTTGGCAAGCGCTAACACCGCAACTTACCGCCACAACTTCGGTTGCCACGCCTTTTTCTTTCAAACGCACGGCTTCTTCCACGGCGATTTCATCAAAAGGATTCATGCTCATTTTGACATTTGCCAAATCCACATCGGTGTTGTCGGCTTTCACACGCACGCGGACGTTGGAATCAATACACCGTTTGATTGGAACAAGAACTTTCACGCTATTCTCCTTGGTTTTGATAAAAAAACATTTTAAAGATTATAAAACGAATTTGAATTATTCCGCATTTCTTCTAATAATCCTTGACAAAGTGCGCCTTTGGCATAAAGCAAGTTTTTGATTTCAAAAACTTCAAAAAGCGCCCACAAAATAGAAAAGCCGGCCGGCATAATGGCGCGACGGTCTTCACGGATGGCGCCCATTTGGAATGCGGAAAAATCTCCTGTTTTAAAAAACAAAGGCATTATTGTTTGTAAATTGTTAAAAGAGATTTGTCTTTTTTTGGTGTATTGATTCAATTTTAAAAATTCTATGCTGGCGCGCACACTGCCCGAACTGCCATAAGCGGTTTGCCAATGGCTTTTTGCAATTTTGTTTTTGAAAGGCAAAAACGCATTTTTGGCAAAATCAACCGCATTTTGAAAGGCCTGATGGGAAATGTGGGAATGTTGGAAAAAACGCGCGCTTTGCGTAACACAACCAATGGGAATAGAAAAAAGCGTTTCAATTTTTTGATTTTTGCCGCAAATAATTTCGGTTGAGCCGCCGCCAATATCAATAAAAAGGCGCATCACATTGTGGGCGGGCAAACTGGCTTGCATTCCTTGAAAAATATAGCGCGCTTCTTCTTCGCCCGATAAAACACGAATGGGAAAACCCAAGGCATCTTCCAACAAAGGCAAAAATTCTGATTTGTTTTGCGCACTGCGCAAGGCAAAGGTTCCTGTTGCCATGACTTGTTGCGCATGAAAATTTTTTAATTTTTGAGCAAAGGCATTCAGCGCTTGAACAGCTTGATAAAAACCTTCCAATTTTAAATTTTTGTTTTCGTCTAAAAATGCCGCCAAACGCACCGGCGCACGAATGCGTTTTTCCAGTTGCATTTTGTTGTTTTGCCATTTGGCAATTTGCAGACGGAAACTATTTGAACCCAAATCAAGTGCGGCAAAACGTGCGGGCATTGCAGAAGATTCCTGTTAAAATAAGCATTTTTCCACGGTCAACCCCAAATTTTTTTTGAAAATTTTAAAAAAATTAAACGTTGACCGTGGATTTTCATCATTTTACTGAAACTTCATTATGAAACGCTTTTTTCTTATCGTTTTTTTTGTGCCTACTTTGGCTTTTTCCGCTGCTTATCAAAATGCGGCATTGTCTGCATCGGATTTGGGTAGCGCTGATGCTGGAAGTGGTTCTGCCATTGAAAATGCCAGCGCACAAGCGTTTAATCCTGCAAGTTTGTCGCGTTTAAAAGGCATGCATTTGTCTTTGGGTTGGGTGGGCGTTTCTGAAAACTTAAAATTCAACAAACAACAAAATGGCGGCATGTGGCGCAATTTGCCGCATATTTATTGGAGTGCGCCGCTTGATGATGATTTGACATTGGGCTTGGCTTATAACCATCAAGCCTCTTGGAAAAATCACTATCCTGCCAGTTGGCAAGCCCAAAATTGGTTGATTCATTCGCAAATGCAAATAGAAAATTTCAATTCCAATTTGGCTTGGCGCGCGCATGAAAAATGGCGTGTGGGTTTGGGTTTTTCTTTTGCGCGCTTGAAATGGCAATGGAAAAATGCTTCATTTGCACAAAAAAATCAAAAAAATGCATGGGGTTGGCAGGCGGGAATTTTGCTAACACCTTCTGATTCCATGAATGTGAGTCTTTCTTATCAATCGCCCATTTGGTTTAAAGCGCAAAATTGGCATTTCAAAACACCGCCACGTTTTGCCATAAGCACGTGGCAACAATTAAACAAACAATGGGAATTAATGGCATCGGTTTCTTGGACAAAATGGAAAAACAATGCCAATTTGTGGATTGATGAACCTTCTTTGCTTGCCCAACCCATCATCAGCACCGGTTCGGCTTTGCGTTTTGCTTGGGGAACGGCTTATGCGTTTTCGCCTTCTTTAAAATTCAAATGGGGCATTGCGTATGATATTTCGCCTTTAAAAGCCACTGAACGCACGCCTGTTTTGCCGCACCACAATCAATGGTGGCTTTCAACGGGTTTGCGTTGGAAAGTTCAAAACAAGGCCTATGTGGATTTGGCTTATAGTTATGTTTATGAATCCAGAAGCGATGTGCATTTGCCCAAATTAGGATTAAGTGGCAGTTATTACAATCGTGCGCATTGGTGGGGCATGCAGTATTCCATACATTTTTAGGACATGATGGGCGGCGTTCGTGAAGCACTTGTTGTTTTAATCGCCTTGGCAATAGGCTATGGCATTTTTTTGGCGTGGAAAATTTTTTCTATGCCGCGTGAAGAAAAAAACAATAATTTTTACGAACCTGTTTTAAGTGAAGACAACAAAACACCTTTTAAAGAAGAAAAAAACGAACGCCCAATTGTTAATCCGCGCCCCAAACGTTCGTCTTCTTATGTTTATGAACCGCCTGAATCGCAAACCCATACTTTTGCTTTGTTGGAGCGCATTGATTCTTTGGAAAAACAATTGATTACCATGCGTCAATCTATCTTGGAGTTGCGGGGTGATTTGACGCATTTAACAGAAAATACCAATCAAGAAATTGAGCGTTTGCGTAATATGCAAACGGTCTCGCCAATGTATAGTGAGGCCATGCGTTTGGCATCGGCTGGTTATGGCGCGCATGATATTGCACAACGTTGTGGCATCGCTTTGGCAGAAGCAGAATTGGTCAGCGCTTTGGCGCGCAATCAAGAGGATGATTATGGCGAATAAACAAACGCACACGGTGCGCACAGTCAGCCGTAGAACTTCCGGCGGCATGGATAGCTTGAATCAAAACAATGTGCAAAAAGAAAATAAAAAATCATTGTTTAAGCGCATGATGATGGTGATTGTGATTGTGTTGGTGCTTTTGGGTATTTTGTTGGCGTTGGAATTTTTTTCTAAAAAAAATATGGAAAACAAACGTCGCATCCAACCAGCTTTGTCAACACAAGTTGTGCCGGATAACAATATGCCCGCTGTGAATTTGGATATTTTGGAAGAAACTTTAAAAGAAGAAGAAAAAAAAACCTCCAATGATTCCAACCATGCGCCCGATGTGCCGGAAGAAAAAACGCAAGATGTTGCCCCAACTTTGGAAAATCAAGAAAACCAAAATACCAATCCAGTGCCAAGCGATGCACCGGCGCGCACACCTTTTGATGATTTGAATTTTGTAGAACCAGCACAACACAATGCGCCGAAAATAGAGCAACGCATCACCGAAAATGGCGAAACCATTTTAAAAATCACGCCACAAAAAACGCAAAAAACACAGCCAACACAAACTTTGACAAAAGAAAAAACGGCACAAAAAACACAAGAAAAGGATTCTTTAAAAATCACACCCGAAGAAACCAACCCCTTGCCCATTGAATCCAATCAACGTTATGCGCCGCCCACTGCGCAAGGGAATACAGAAATGCTTTCAAATAACCGCATGCCCAATCATCGCTATCGCGTGCAAGCGGGCATTTTTTTGGAAAATGCAAGAGCGCGCGCGTTGTATCAAAAAATTGTGGATGCCGGCATTCCGGCGGTGATGGAAACGCGCGTGCAAGTAGG
>JBNMHE010000038.1:0-14631 GCA_050872585.1 Rhodocyclales bacterium
AACCCCCCCACCCCCCCCCCCCCCGAAAAAAATAAAAAATTAAAACCCACGCAAAGCACATTGGATGCCATGCAAGCGCAAATCAATGTGCATTTTGCCGCACAAAATTTTGAAGAATTGCTTCAAATAGCCAAAACTTGCATCAAGCTTTTTCCAACAATAACCTTGGGTTTTAAAGCGGCAGGCGTTGCGCTTTTTTCATTGAATCAAAAACGGCAAGCCATTCCTTTTATGGAAAAAGCCGTTTTGTTGGATGCGCGTGATTCTGAGGCGCTTTCTAATTTGGGTTATTGTTTAAATGAATGTGCGCAAAATCAAGCAGAATTATTAAAAGCACAACAATTTTTAAAACGCGCTTTGAATTTAAATTCTCAAAGTTTTGTTGTTTTGAATAATTTGGCTGGCAATGCATTGTATTTGAAAAAATTTAAAGATGCCGGAGAATATGCACAAAAAAGTTTAAAATTAAACCAAAATTATTTGTCGGCATATTTAAATTTGGCATCGTCTTTTTTGGCGCAAAATAATTTAGAAAAAGGTGAAATAATTTTAAATAAATTAAAATTTAAATTAAATTTAATGAATAAAGATGAAAAGATAAAATTTTATTATTTAAAAATGAATGTCAGCCATTTAAAAGGTGAAAAAATAAAAGCTTATGAAGCTGCAAAAGAATGTATTTTGTTGGATGGAAAAAATATTAAAAACAAATGTTTTTTTAATGTGTTTTCAAATGAAATAGGAAAATCCGATGAAAGTGCTTCTAGAATGTTGGAATTATTTAAAGAAAATAAAAATGAATTTGAATTATTAATGCGCCTGCCTTCTGTATTGATTTATTCTTCAAAAATGACGCCTGAAAAAATAGGAAAAGTTTTAAATGAAATAAAACAAATTTTAAGCAAAAAAATAAAAACAAAATACAAACATTTTCCACCAAAAGAAAAATTGAAAAAATTAAAAATAGGTTTTGTTTCTGGCGATTTAAAAAAACATGCTGTTTCTTTTTTTATTTTTGGATTATTAAAACATTTAAACAAAGAACAATTTAATTTTTATGCTTATTTAAGTTTTGAACAAAAAGACAACACACAAGAAGTGATTCAACCTTTATTTTATTCTTGGAAAAATATTGAAAATTGCAGCGATGAAGAAGCATCAAAAACAATTCAAAACGATGGTATTCATATTTTGTTTGATTTAAGCGGGCACACTTTGCATAATCGTTTGGGTATATTTGCTTTAAAACCTGCGCCAGTGCAGATTTCTTGGATGGGATTTTTGGGTTCAACGGCAATGCCTAATATGGATTATTTTTTGGCAGATTCTTTTATTATTCAAAAAGAAGAAACCAAAAAACAATTCACTGAAAAAGTTTATTTGTTGCCCGATGTTTGGGAATGTTATACGCCGCCTTTTGATTTAAAAAAACAGAATATAAAAAACGCCCCACTTTTAAAAAATAATTATTTAACTTTTGGCTCTTTTGCCAATCCCAATAAAGTGAATGAAAAAACCATTGAATTATGGGCAAAAATTTTAAATAAAATTCCAGAATCTCATTTGTTTTATTTGCGAACCAATTTTAAAGAAAATGCTTTAAAAGAAGAATATATTCAACGTTTTTTAAATTATGGAATTAGTCAAAATAGAATAGAAATTGTGGGAATTGACAATTTAGAAGAATACAAAAATTCTTTTGAAAAAGTGGATATTATTTTGGATTCTTTTCCGGTTGGTGGAATGACCACCACTTGTGAATCGTTATTGATGGGTTTGCCTACTTTATGTTTGGCAGGTGATTTAATGGCTTCACGATTGTCCGCATTGTGTATGCATGTTTTAAATTTAGATGAATGGATTGCGCACGATGAAAATGAATTTGTAGAAAAAGCCGTTTGTTTTAATTCTTATTTTAAAAATAATCCGCAACAATTAAATGAATTGCGTTTTTCTTTGCGCAATAAAATGTTGAATAGTCCTTTGTGTGATAATGTTTTATTTGCACAAAATTTTGAAAAAATGTTGTGGGATGTTTGGAATGAATTTTTAAATCAAAATCAATATAAAAAAAATAAAAAATCCACGGTCAACGGTAAAAAATTTTGAAAAAATTCAAAAATGTTTTACAAGTGAACGTTGTTTTTTTCTTTTAAAATTATGGCGACAAACAACATGACGCTCAAACCATAAAAAACGCATTGGTTGGTAATCCAAAAATAGCAATCCAACAAACCGCCAATGGAAAAACTTAAAGTAACCATCAAGCCATTGGCAGCGGCATTTTGGATGATTAAATTGGGTTGTTTTTTTAAATGTTGATAGAAAAAAATCAAAGGCACAAAATAAATTAAAAAAGCCAACACAATGCCGGGAATGCCAAATTCTACGCCAAAATTAAGGTATTCATTGTGCGGATGCGGTGCTGGTTTGGGCTTGAAAGGATGGCGGCGGCGCATTTCATTGATAAAACCATTTTTGCCCATTCCCCAAGGATGTTGTTGAATCAATTCAATGGCGTCTTGCCACATTGACAAACGCAATCCCATTGAAGTATTGGGATTTTTTTCAAACTCGGTGATTTCGCTAAAACTGCTTTCTACACGAGTTTGATAAGGATTGTCGGTAAAAAACAATATGGTGGATAAAACAACGCCGCTTAAAAAAATATGCCAATAAATTTTTTTGGAGTGTTGAGCGTGTTGCAAAATGAGAACGATTGCCAAAAAAGGCAAAACCAGCAAAGCAATGCGCGATAAAGACAAATACGCCGCATAAAAAGCAGCATAAAGCGCAAGCAATTTGATGAACACAAAAAGTTTAACAGGCACTTTGGGAAAAAAAGCATGCGGCACATTGATGGCCAAAAAACCCAATAAAAGAGAGAGCAAACCAAAAGGAATGGGATTGGAAAAACCATTCCATGCGCGCTGGCCATCAATCCAAAAAAAAGATGGAATATGTGTAGAAAGATAAGCCCAAATGCCAACGCCCAATGCGCCAATAATGGCGCCCGCAATGCTTTTTGACAAATGTTGGGCATTGCATTGGTAAAACATAAAAATGCAAGCGCTTGCCAACAAAAAGCGTGATGGTGCATCCAATGCGTTGATTTTAAAATTAAATCCCAAAAATTTTTGCGTTAAGGCAAAAAGAAAAGGCAAGGCAAACAAAAGCGCCCAATGGCGCAAAGAATTGTTTTGGATGGCGCGCCAAAAAAAAGCCGAACACAAAAATAAAATAAAAATCAAAGCATTGGAAGCGCCTTTGATGTTTAAAGCGCTGGCCCAAAAACAAAAAATTAAAATCGGATTCAAAAAAAGCAAATGGCGTTTCATTTTTTTAAAAAAATTTGGCGTTGACCGTGGAAAATTGTATCAATGGCGTTGTGAACCATTTCAGGCGTTATTTTATCCATGCAACAATGCGGCGTGGGACAATTTTGAATTTTTAAAGCGCAATGCCGCACCCACAAAACGTGACGGCGCTCAAAAAGAAGTTTTCCTGTGCGGCACGGCGGCTTGGCATTGATGATGCGGCACGGGTGATTTTTAAAAAATTCGCCCGAGCCGTAAATTTCAGGCGAACCCGGACCAAACAACGCCACACTTGGCGTGCCGGTGAGTTTGACCAAATGCGCCACACCCGTATCCGTTGAAATTAAAACCGCGGCGTTTTCCAACACTTCTTTTAATTGCAAAAGCGAACATTGACCAGCAAGCGACAAATAACGGGAATCGGGGTCAACGGCTTGAATCAACGGAATTTCATTGTTTGTGCCTGTAAACAAAATAGCAAAGCCGTTTTGGGTGAGCGTTTGCGCCACAATTTGCCAATTTTGGGGATTCCAAAAACGAGTGGGCGAACTTGCGCCAACGTGCAACACGGCAAAAGGTTTTTTGGGCAAAGGCGGCAAATTTTTGAGCGTGCCGATGGTTTTTTGCCATTCGTTTTCATAAAGCACTTTTGGAATGGGTGCCGGGCAAAGCTGCGTGCAAAAATCCACAAAGGCGGCAGGCGTTTTGGGAAAAGGGATTTTTTCATCCACAAAAAAATTGTGCCAAGGTTTTTTGTCTTTTTCAAAGCCGATAATCCAAGCACTTTTTAATACGCGGGCGTGCCAAGAATAACGATTTTCCGCCGGCAAAATGGTTAAATCAAAGGGCGCTATTTTTTTTAAATTTAAAAAAGTGTTTAAATTTTTGGGGTCAAAAGGCAAACACGTGATGCCATAAGGATTGGTTTTAAAAAAATCCACCATTAATGGTGGCAAAGCCAAAACAATTTGGCTTTGTGGAAAACGCTTGCGCAAGGTTTTTAAAAGTGCGACCAACATCATTGAATCGCCCAACAAAAGCGTGTGCAAAACCAAACATTTGCGGATATGGTTGGGGCATTTTCGTTTTTTAAAAAGTCCTAAAAATAATTGCAGACTTAAAAAAACAAAAACAAAAAGGCGCATCCAAAATTTGCTGTTCATTGTGTTAATTGCGAAAGGCTTTCATCCGCGATGAAAAGTTGCAAAACCCGCTCGGCGCGAAAGGTTTCACCTTGTTGAAAGCGCTCGGTGTAAATATCAACGGCGGATTTTTGCAAAAATCCGCCCGATAATTTTTCTAATCGTTCGCCTAAGCCATCAAAACGTTCGCGCAAATCATTGCTTAGCCAATGTTTTAAAGGCGGGTTGAAGCCGCGTTTTTTTTGGGCAAAAAGATTCAATGATTCTAATTTTTTCAAACACGGCGCCAAGATTTTTTTGGGCGGTTTTGTAAAACGAACAGAATCGGGCAGTGCAAAAATTGTGGATACCAAAACGTGGTCCAGCAATGGTGCGCGCATTTCTAAGCCGTGCGCCATTGTGCATAAATCGGTTTTTTTCAAAATGTATTCGGGCAAGGTGTTGGCAAAATCAAGGGCGATTAGTTGATTGATGGGCGAAGTAGCTTCAAAATCGGGTGCTCGCCAATAAATCGGTGGCAAGTTTTTTTCAGCCGTTAAAAATCGGCGCTCGTGCGGTGCAAAACCCGAAAAACGCAAAGCATAAGCAACGCGCCACGTGGCGCGCCACTCGTCCAAAATTTTTGCTTTTTTATGAAGCGATGCGATGGCTGGCAAAAAAGAAAATTGTGGGCGAAGTTTGGTTCGCAAATGTTTGGCGTAGCGTTTGTAGCCTGCAAATAATTCGTCACCGCCATCGCCACCCAACACCACGCGCACGTGTTGCGATGTTTGGCGTGCCAAAAACCACGTTGGGAAAGCGGAAGGGTCGGCAAAGGGTTCGTCCAAATCCGCCACAATTTGCGCAAAATCGTTGGCAATGTGGTTGGGAATAGCGATTTTTTGGTTGGAAAACCCCAGCGTTTGGGCGATTTTTTCTGCCAAAACGCTTTCATCAAATTCGGGCGAATCAAAGGCGGCGGTGAAGGTTTGCGGGTGTTTGCCAATGGTGTTTAGAACGCCGGCGATGGCAGATGAATCGATTCCGCTAGATAAAAACAAACCCAATGGTCGATCAGAAACAAGGCGCATTGCCACGCTTTTTTGAATCTCATTTTCCACGGTGAACGCAGAATTTTTTTGAAAATCGGTGGGAGTCCAATATTTTTGCGGTGTGCTTAGCTGTTGGGTTTTTAAATCAAAAACCACAAAATGCGCGTTTTCTAAGCGTTTTAATTCTTTAAAAATCGTCAAAGGCGCAGGAATATAGCGATGCGCCAAAAAAGCATCCAGCGCTTTTTGTGAAAGCGTGCGCTGTTTTAAAAACGGCAAAGCGCCGCGAACGGTGGAAGAAAATAAAAAACCTTCATCCGTTTGCCCGTAAATTAAAGGTTTTAAACCCAAGCGATCGCGCGCCAAAAAGATTTTTTGCACGCGAAAATCCACAATCACAATGGCAAAAAATCCGCGCAAAAAATCCAACATTTTAGGAAAACCGTATGCCAAATAAGCATTCAAAATAAATTCGGTATCCGATGTTGTTTTGAAGACAAAACCTTGATTTTCCAATGTTTTTTTGTGCGATTCCCAATCAAAAACCTCGCCATTAAAAAGTAAAAAAACGTTATTTTCCGCGTTTGCCATCGGTTGGTCGGCAGAATCGCTCAAATCGCGAATGGCAAGCCGCGTGTGAATCAAAGCGGAATCGGCGGCTTCATTAGGCAAAACTTTTTTGTTGTTATGCCAAGCAATTTCATTTTGGCGGTCGGGACCGCGCGGTTTCAAGGCGGCAAGACTTTTTGCGCGCGCATCAGAATCAATGGCTTGGTGATAAAAAAAACCTGCAATGCCGCACATCGTTATTTGCCTTTTGCGTAAAAATCCGCCAGCCACGGCATGGAATAAAGCCATGCGCGGTGTTTTAACCATTGCCCGCTTTTTTCTTTGGTTACAAAGCGGTGAATGCGGCGCGGCGAGTGGTTTATTCGGTTGGCGCCCGGTTTGGTGGTGTATAAAAATTGAAAACCCGCTTGTGTTGCAATTTCAACATAATCGTCATCAAAATAGCCTTGTGGCCAGCAAAGATGCGTGCTTTTTTGCCCAAAATTTTGCAAAAAAAATGCTTGGCAAGCGTTTAAATCGTTGAACAATTCGGTGCGTTTTTGCGCGACATTGTTGGCAAAAATTTGGTCAAAGCGTTGGTGTGTGTGCGTGTGCGGGTGGTATTCAAAAACGTCTTGCATTGCCAAAAGTTCGTTCAAATTCAAAATCACCGAATCGGCGCGACCTTGCGCAATTTCTGCTTTGCAAGCGTTGTGTTCTGGCGTTTTTGGGCAATTTTCCACGGTAAACGTTTTAAAATTTTCAAATTTTGCAAAAGGACGTTTGTTGCCGTTTTTAATCCAATCCGTTACAACAAAAATCACCGCACGCATTTTTAAGGCTTTTAAAACGGGGTAGGCAAAAACGCGGTTGTCCAAATAACCATCATCAAAGGTGATCAGCACGCTTTTGGGCGGTAAGGTTTCGTCTTTAAAAAAATTTTCCAAATCAAGCGTAGAAAGCGTTTGGTAACCTGCTTTTTTTAACGCCAACATTTGCGCTGCAAAACATTCGGGCGAAATGGTAACCAAGCCGGCGTTGGGCGAGACGTGGTGATACATTAAAACAGGCAAGGATTTTAAGCGTTTCATTTGGGCGGGAGATGTTGCGTATAAAAATTTTCCAAATTGGTTGCCATCGTATCCAAACCAAAACGCGATAACACATCTTGTTGGGCGGATTCGCCCATTTTATTTCTTTCGTCTGGCGATTCTATTAGGCGAATCAAAGCATTGCGCAAGGATTCTGGATGGTGCGCGGCAACGAGCAAACCGGTTTTGCCATTGGTGATGACTTCTGGCACACCGTCAACCGCTGTGCCAATTGCTGGCAAACCCATTGCCATGGCTTCAATAAAAGAAGTGCCGAGCGCTTCTTGGTGCGTGGCAAGCGCAAAAAAATCGCAACCCTTTAAAACATTAGGAATATCGCGCCGCAACCCCAACAAATGAATGCGCTTTTGCAAATTGAAGGCGGCGATAAAGGCTTTTAATTCTTCAAAAATGGGGCCATCGCCTGCAAAAATCAAATGCAGTTTGGGGTAGCGTTCAAAAAGCGGGCGAGCGGCTTCAATCAAATCTTTGTGGCCTTTTTCGTGGCGCAAAATGGCGACAGTAGCAACCAACACATCATCGTCTTTTAAGCCGAGTTCGGCACGCAAAGTGGATTGTTGAATATTGGGCGGTGGTTCAATGGCGGTGTAAATGGTGGCAACGCGGTTATGCGGCAAACCGCGTTCCACCAAATATTTTTCAACCCAATGGCTCACGGTGATGACGCGATGCGCGATGTGTTTGTAACTAAAAAGCGAAGTAACAGGCAGCGCCAAATGCCGCGTGCGAATAACAAGCGGCACGCCTGCTACGCGCGCGGCCAAACCCGCCAAAATGGAATCGTGACCGCTGTGGGTGTTGACGATATCAAAATTTTCGCGTTTTAAAAGTGCCAAGGTTTTGCAAAAAGCCACAGGGTCCCACGCGTTGCGGGCAGGAATTTTGAAAACGGTAAAGCCTTCTTCTTCGGCGCGTTTAATAAAATCGGCTTGCGGGCGCACCAACAAAAACATTTGGTGGCCGCGCGCGCGCAAAACGCGCATTTCTTTTAAGGTGCGGTGTTCTTGCCCGCCCCAGCCGATGGAAGATTCAGTGTGCAGGATTTTCATTGTTCAAAAGGTTTTGGTAAAGGGCGAGCAAATCGCCTTGCATTTTGTCGGGAGATAAAGAAAGTGAGGCATTGCGGGCGTTGGCGGCAAGTTCGCTTAAATTTTGCGTTGCCATTTGTTGCATCAGGTTTTGAAGAGCAAAAACATCTTCGGCTTCAAAACGCTTGCCTGCGGAAAACTTTTCCACAATTTCGCCAGCGCCGCATTGGTGCGTGGTTAAAACCGGCAAACCCGCGGCAAGCGCTTCCAAAACCGCATTGGATAAAGGATCATAAAGTGTGGGCAACACAAAAACATCCGCCGCACCATAAAACGGGCGCGGGTCATTTTGCGCGCCCAAAAAATGCACGTTTTTGCCTTGCGCAAGCCTTTGATAAAAATCCATTTTTTTATCTTTGCCTACCACAATCAAATGCGCATTTTCAGGCAATGCCAAAATGGCGGTTTTCAAACCTTTGCGCCAAAAACCCGAACCCACAAACAAAAAAACGCGCGCATTTTGGGGAATGTTGCGTTGGCTTAAAACATTTTGTCGGTGATTTTTTAAAGCGGGTGAAAAACCTTGGCAATCCACGGCGTTGTAAATCACGTGGAGTTTTTCTTTGGCGTTGGGGAAAAATTCCAAAATGTCGTTTTTGACCATCTCTGAAATACAAATCACCGCTTTTAAGCGTGTGCTTTCAAACATTTTTTTTTCCGCATACAGCCGAAAATGTTGCGTTGGGTTCAAAAAAATAGAAAGTTTTTGAAGGAGCTTGGCGTTTTTTAAGCGCAGTTGCAACCATTTGCGATGCACGCCATCGCCCGCGCGGAAAATATCGCAAAAAGCCATGCGCTCGTGGCTTTGGATTAAATCTGGCGCATCGGTTTTTAGGTGTTTTTCAACCGATTGGATAAAAGAAAAATCGCGCCACAAACTGCCAACATAAAACGGATTACATTGAATTGCCGTGCAATTTGGCGGTTGCCCCGACCACTTTCGCGCGTAAATGGAAAGCGCCAAACCTTGCGATTGCGCCAAAATTTTGAGCGCTTCTTCAATAAAACGTTCAGCGCCGCCAAAAGGCGTGTAGCGTTGGCGAACAATGGCAAGGCGAATCAAAGAAAAATCCTTTTGGGAAAAATAAAACCATTATACATTTAGAGAAAAACGGATTTTCCACGGTCAACGCAAAATTTTTTTCAAAAAAAGTGGCGTAGACCGTGGATTTTTTTATATTTTTTTATATAATGCTTTCTTTTTTAAAGAAGTTTTTCTGTGATGGGCAAGTTTGCCCATTTTTTGTTTGTATGGATAAAAAATCGTTAGAAAACTTGGTGGAAAGTGTTTTAAACGACTTGGGCTTTGAGTTGGTTGATTTGGAAAGCACAAGCCGCGGCCGTTTGATTCGCGTTTTTATGGATGATTTAAAACATGAAAAACCTATCAGCACGGACGATTGCGCATTGGTTTCCAATCAACTCTCTCGTGTTTTAATTGTGGAAAACGTGGATTTTGACCGCTTGGAAATTTCCAGCCCGGGATTAGACCGCATTGTGAAAAAAATAGACGATTTTGCGCGTTTTAAAAACAAGCCTATACAAATTAAATTAAAAACCGCACTAGCCGATTTTGAAAATCGCAGACATTTTCAAGGCATTTTGAATGGTGTGGAAAACGGTCAAGTGTTGCTGGTAACAGATGGAAAAACGCTGTTGTTGGATTTTGCCAACATTGAAAAAGCGCGCTTGGTGCCGGTGATTTCGTTTTCAGGGGAATAAAATGAGTCGGGAAATGTTGGTTTTGGTGGATGTGTTATCCAAAGAAAAAAATGTAAAAAAAGAAATTGTGTTCGGCGCTTTGGAACAAGCTTTGGCGCAAGCCACCAGAAAACGTTTGAATGAAGATGCCGATATTCGCATTAACATTGACCGTGCAAGCGGCGAATACGATTCTTTTCGTTGCTGGCATGTGGTATCCGATGAAGAATATGTGCATGAATTCCAAGAAATTCCGCTTTCCGAGGCGCGCAAAATCAATCCAGAATGTGAAGTGGGCGATACCATTGAAGAACCCATTGAAAAAGTAGATTTTGGCAGAATCGGCGCACAAGCCGCCAAGCAAGTTATTTTGCAAAAAATTCGCGATGCCGAACGCGAACAAGTTTTCAACGATTTTTTAGAGCGCGGCGAACACGTGATTTCGGGCGTGGTGAAAAGAATGGAGCGCGGTGGTGCCATTATTGAATCTGGTAAAGTAGAGGCTTTTATGCCGCGCGACCAGTTGATTCCCAAAGAAAACTTGCGCTCGGGCGATAGAATCAAAGCCTATTTGCAAAAAGTGGAGCGCGGCGCACGCGGTCCGCAAATCATTTTGTCGCGCACCGACCCGAATTTTGTGATTCAACTTTTTAAATTAGAAGTACCAGAAGTGGGCGATGGTTTAATTGAATTAAAAGCCTGCGCGCGGGACCCGGGTTTGCGCGCCAAAATTGCCGTGAAAAGCAATGATCCCAGAATTGAACCGATTGGCACGTGTGTGGGTTTGCGCGGCTCGCGCGTGACCGCCGTTCGCAATGAAATTTGTGGCGAAAACATTGACATTGTGTTGTGGTCGGCTGACCCTGCGCAATTTGTGATTAAGGCTTTGGCGCCAGCGGATGTTTCATCCATTGTGGTGGATGAAGAAAAACACGCCATGGATGTGGTGGTGGATGAAGACAATCTGGCCATTGCCATCGGCAGAAATGGCCAAAATGTGCGATTAGCCTCGGATTTAACCGGTTGGACAATCAATTTGATGACCGAAAACGATGCGCAGGAAAAAGCCCAAGCCGAATACGATAGCATTTTGCAAACCTTTATGGACAAATTGGATGTGGATGAAGAAGTTGCCAATTTGTTCATTTTGGAAGGCATTTCCACCATTGAAGAAATTGCTTATTTGCCGGTTGCCGAAATGTTGGAAATTGAAGGTTTGGACGAAGAAACCATTACAGAATTAAGAAACCGCGCGCGCAATGTTTTGCTCACTGATGCCATTGCAACCGAGGAAAAACTAGAAAGTGTGGACGATGATTTGCTCAGTCTTCCGCATATGACCGATGTTTTGGCGGCGCAGTTGGCAACGCACAAAATCAAAACGCGCGAAGATGTGGCGGATTTGGCGGTAGATGAATTAGTGGAGTTAAGCGGTTTGGATGAAGAAAGCGCCAAAGAAATGATTATGACCGCGCGCGCCCCTTGGTTTGAATAAAGGGAGAAAACAATGGCAATGACGGTTTCAGAATTTGCGATTGAATTAAAAATGCCCGTTGCCACTTTGCAGGCACAACTGGCAAAGGCGGGCATTCCTAAAACGCATGCCGGAGATGTATTAACCGACCAAGACAAAACGCAACTTTTGGATTATTTGCGCGGCAAACGTGGCGAAGGTGGAGCAACCAAAATCACTTTGCGGCGCAAAGAAACTTCTGAAATTCGCGCAACCGATGCTTCGGGCAGAGCGCGCACGGTGTCGGTAGAAGTGCGCAAAAAAAGAACGCTTATCAAACGCGATGCCGCTTTGATGGCAGCAGAGCGCGCTAAACTTTTGGCACAAGCGGAAGAATTAAAAGCCAAGGTTGCAGGCGATTCTGCTGTTTCTGCTGAATCGGCAACTATTCCAAAAGAAAAGAAAGCCGAGCCGGTTGTTGAAAAATCGGTTGAAAAACCCGTTGAAAAATCGGCTGAAAAAGTTGCCAAAGAATCGGATAAAAAATTTGAAAAAAAATCCACGTCTACCGTGGAAAAAACCGAAAAAGCGGAGAAACCCGCATCGCGCAAAAAATCGCCTAAAAAAGAATCGGAAAAACCCGCTGAAAAAATAGCTGAAAAAGCAGTTGAAAAAACTGCTGAAAAATCCACTGAAAAACCGGTTGAGCAAAAACGCCGCCGCGCGGTGCGTGCGGTACCTGCGCCGATTATTAGCGCCGAGGAATTGCAAGCCCGCGCCGAAGAGGAACAACGTTATACGCGTTTGAGAGAAATCCAAAACCAAGAAATTGCCGAAAAACGCGCCAAAGAAGAGGCGCGTCTTAAAAAACAAGCCGAAGAAGCGCAGAAAAAATTAGAGGCGAAAACCGCCAAACCTCTTGAAAAAACCGCGGATAAAAACGCCGCAAAATCGCCTGCCAAAGTTGCTGAAAAATCAGCGGATAAAAAAACCGAATCAAAATCCAAAAAAGGCGGCAAAGCGGATAAAGATTCCCGCGAAAAAGGCGAAGGTCGCGTTAAAAAAGCGATGAAAACCAAAGGCGGCGAGTGGAAAGAAACCGAACGCTTTGGCAAGAAAAAACACGTGGCAAAAGACGATGGTCAAGGTTCATTCCAAGCGCCAACTGAGCCGATTGTGCGCGATATTCATGTGCCAGAGACCATCACCGTTGCCGAATTGGCGCACAAAATGGCGGTTAAAGCCGTGGAAGTGATTAAAACCTTGATGAAAATGGGTTCTATGGTCACCATCAATCAAGTTTTAGACCAAGATACCGCAATGATTGTGGTAGAAGAAATGGGACACCACGCTTTTGCCGCAAAATTGGATGATCCTGCCGCTTTTTTAGAAGAAAACGAAAAAACAAGCGATGCGCCGTTGTTGCCGCGTGCGCCGGTGGTCACCGTAATGGGGCACGTCGACCACGGCAAAACCTCGCTTTTGGATTATATTCGCCGCACGCGCATTGCCTCGGGTGAAGCAGGCGGCATTACGCAACACATCGGCGCTTACCACGTGAAAACCGACAAAGGCAGCATCACATTTTTGGATACGCCCGGGCACGAGGCTTTTACCGCAATGCGTGCGCGCGGTGCCAAAGCCACGGATATTGTGGTGTTGGTTGTTGCCGCCGATGATGGCGTGATGCCGCAAACCAAAGAAGCCATTCACCACGCCAAAGCCGCCAATGTGCCTTTGGTGGTGGCGGTCAATAAAATTGACAAACCCGAAGCCAACCCCGAGCGCGTGAAGCAAGAATTGGTGGCTGAGGGCGTGATTCCAGAAGAATACGGCGGCGATTCGCCTTTTGTGTCGGTTTCTGCCAAAAAAGGTTTGGGCATTGATGATTTGTTAGACAACATTTTGTTGCAAGCCGAAATTTTGGAATTGAAAGCGCCCAAAGATGCGCCCGCCAAAGGGTTGATTATTGAAGCGCGTTTGGACAAAGGCAGAGGCGCGGTTGCCACAATGTTGGTGCAATCGGGCACTTTAAAACGCGGCGATGTTCTGCTTGCAGGGCCTGTTTTTGGTAGAGTGCGCGCCATGTTGGATGAAAGCGGCAAGGCATTGAATGAAGCTGGTCCATCTATTCCTGTTGAAATTTTGGGTTTGTCCGATGTGCCGCAAGCAGGCGAAGAAGTTCTCTCTTTAAACGATGAAAAGAAAGCGCGCGAAATTGCGCTTTTCCGCCAAGGCAAATACCGCGATGTGAAATTGGCGCGCCAACAAGCCGCCAATTTGGAAAATATGTTTGACCATATGAATGAAGGCGAGATTAAAACCTTGGCGTTGATTGTGAAAGCCGATGTGCAAGGTTCGCAAGAAGCTTTGGTGCAATCTTTGTTAAAACTAACCAACGAAGAAGTGCGCGTGAATGTGATTCACGCGGGCGTGGGCGCCATTAGCGAATCGGATATCAACTTGGCGCAAGCATCCAGCGCGGTGGTGATTGGTTTTAATGTGAGAGCCGATGCGCAAGCGCGCAAATTGTCGGAAAATTTTGGCATTGATATTCGTTATTACAACGTAATTTACGATGCGGTTGATGATGTCAAAGCCGCATTGTCTGGTATGTTGGCGCCTGAAAAACGCGAGCAAATCACTGGTTTAATTGAAGTGCGGCAAGTGTTTCACATTTCCAAAGTTGGCACGGTGGCGGGTTGTTATGTGTTGGAAGGCATTGTGCGCCGACACGCGCGCGCGCGTTTGTTGCGCGACAATATCGTGGCTTGGGATGGCGAATTGGATTCTTTAAAACGTTTTAAAGACGATGTTAAAGAAGTGCGCGCCAATTTTGAATGCGGTTTGTCTTTAAAAGGCAACAATGATTTAAAAGAAGGCGACCGATTGGAAATTTACGAAATCCAAGAAATTGCGCGGCAGTTGTAAAGCGATGAAAAAGCAAAAAAATCCGCACCGCACCGCGCGCTTATCTGCGCAAATTCGGCGCGATTTGTCGCAACTTATCGCTCGGGAATTAAAGGATCCGCGCGTGTTGTGGGTGAGTTTAACCGAAGTGCAACTCACCGCCGATTACGCGCACGCCAAAGTTTTTTTCAGCACCTTAAATGCGCAAGATTCCGCGGAAATTGCCCAAGCATTGAATCACAGCGCCGCTTTTTTGCGTTCTTTGTTAGGCAAAAATTGGCACGCGCATACTTTGCCGCAGTTGCATTTTGTTTATGATGATTCCGTT
>JBNMHE010000039.1:0-14278 GCA_050872585.1 Rhodocyclales bacterium
CCAAAGCATCTTCGGCATTGTTTAACAAATTGTGAATCACTTGCCGAATTTGCGTGGCATCACCCAAAATTTCCGGTAAATTTTCTTCCAACTGGCAGAAGATTTGCGCATGCGTGTTTTCATACAAGCCCAAAATTTCTTCAATTAAGGCGTTTAAATTTAAATTTTGCAATTTGGGCGCAGGTAATTTGGCGTAATCGCGAAAATCATTCACCATGGCTTTCATCGCTTCCACTTGATTGATAATGGTTTGCGTGCTGCGTTGCAATATTTTGGAGTCTTGTTCATTCAAATGTGCGCTGAGTTTAAGTTGCAAACGTTCGGCAGAAAGTTGGATGGGAGTTAAAGGATTTTTAATTTCATGGGCTAATCGGCGCGCCACTTCGCCCCAAGCGGCATCGCGCTCGCTTGCAATTAAGCGGGTGATATCATCAAAAACAACCACATAACCCATATTGTCTGGCAAAGAAGAACCACGCAAAAGCAATACTTTTTGATTCATTTCCAATTGCTCTTGCCAAGTTTCTTGTGCATTTTGATTTTTAAATTCTTGAATAATGGTTTGGGCAAGTTCATTTTGGCGCGCCCAGTTGGACAAAGGCGTGTGGCAAAGTTGCAAAAAATCGTCTTTCAAAATACTGGATGCCGCGCCGTTTGTTTTTCTTAACATAAATTGCGAATCAAAAACCAAAACACCGGTGGAAACATGCGCCAAAATGCTTTCCAAATAAGCCCTGGCGTTTTCAACTTCTGTGCGGTGGCGCTCGGTTTCAAAACGCGCTTCTTTCAGTTGTGAAGTCATTCTTTGAAAAGATTGCGTCAAAATGCCAAATTCATCGCCGCTTTTTACCGTTTTGCGCGGTGAAAAATCGCCTTGTGCCACGGCTTTGGTGCCTTCTGCCAAAATGTGCAAAGGCGCGATTAAGCGCCGTGCCATGTAATAAGCCATGGTAAAAGCAGAAAAAAGGGCAACCAATACGGTTAAAGTTAAAGTCATCATATAAATGCGATTAAGCCCGATGCGGGCGGTTTGCAATTCTTTGTAATCGCGGTAAGCAACCTGCACTTCGTCTATGTTGTCCAACAACAACAAAGGCACATTTTGCAGGGTTTGCAAAATATAAGTTTCACCTAAAAAATTGGCAGAATGCGTTTTAATGGGGGATAAAACTCTTAAAAACAAAGCATTTTCAAAAGATTCAATGCGTTTGATGGTTTGGTTTTTGGCCAGTCGCAAATCGGTTAAATCCGGCAATTTGTTTAAGGTTTTTTGCGTTAAAACGCCAGAATCCGCACTGCTGATTAAATTGCCATTGCTGTTGAAAATGCCTGCCGATTGCACGCTGTGTGTTTCAATTAAGTTTAAAAGCATAAAGCGCTGTTGCGTGGCATTGGCGGTGCTTAATGTTTGTGCCATTGTGCGCGTTTTTTCGCTTTGTTCATCCAATAAAGAATCCAAAGCGGTTTGTCCCAACTGCACGCCAGAATCAAGCGCTTTTTCCACGCGCACATCAAACCAATTTTCAATGGCGCGATTGATAAATTGAATGGAAGTGCCATAAACCAATACGCCGGGCAAAATGGCAATGGCGCCGAAAATCAACAACAAGCGCCATTTCAAACGCGCACCAAACACGCGATTTTTATAATCTTGCCACAAGGAAAACAATTGCCAGCCTACCAAAATCAACAACAACAATGCCAAAATGCTGGTGGCAACCAAAACCAGTGCGGAGTATTGCGCAAAAAAATCCGAATGCGCACTGCTTAACAAAAGCAATATCCACAACATGGCAATGATGGCGGCAAACAAGGTTAAACTGGTGGGCAGCGCGTGTTTCATTGGGTTTGTTCCATTTTGTTTTCCAGATTATTTTGCGCGCTGGGAAGATTTTCCACGGTCAACGCCAAATTTTTTTGAAAAATCCAACCTGAATCCAACAACCATTCTTTGTTTCCCCAAATGCCAATTTGAAAAGTTTGCGGCAGTGCGCTGGTATCCAAATAAAAACGAAAAGAAAGCGTGGTATTTTCATCAAAATTAAAATTGTTTTTGGTGGAAATTTTCCAATTTTTGATGTTGGAAAGTGCTTGTTCTAAATTTTCAAAATGCACAAATGATTGATACAAACTACCATAATGCAAACGATATTCGCGGGTAATCGGATGAAAAGAAATTTGCCATTTTTTTTGCGCATGCGCAATTTGGGTATTCCAAATGTAAAAACGTTTTTGTGTGATTTGCGCATCTGCCACAAAAAAAAGTGGAATGCCATAATGCAAAGTTTCTTTTAAGCGTTCATTCCAATTGATTTTCAAATGTGCATTCAAAACATAATGCGTGTTGTCGGTTTTCAATTCCAAAAAAGGAACATGAATTTGCGCTTTCAAAGGTAAAGCGATGATAAAAAAGAGAAGAACAATAGCGAATTTTTTCATTTTTTTAAAAACAAAGCATAAAAAAATCCATCATTGTTGGAAGTAGGCAAAATGGTTTTTTGATTCAAACAAACGGCATTGGTGTTGTTTTTTAAAAAAAGTTGCACGTTTTTTTCATTTTCGGTTTTGAAAACAGAGCAAGTGGCAAAAAGCATTTTTCCGTTTGGGGCTAAATTTTTCCACAAACTTTGCAAAATATGTTGTTGCATTTGGGCAAATTGAACAATATCGCTTGGTTTTTTGAGCCATTTGGAATCAGGATGTCTTCCCGCAACGCCTGAACCCGTGCAAGGGCAATCTGCCAAAATGGCGCTAAACAATTTGGGCGATTCAAAAGTGCAACAATCTTGGCATTGAACTTGTGCTTGCAGTTGGTAATGTTTTAAAAAAGTTTTCAGTTGCGCACAGCGTTTGGGGTTTTTGTCTAAGGCGATCAATTTTAAATGCGGGATATTTTCCAACCACAATGCCGATTTTCCGCCCGGCGCCGCGCAAGCATCCAAAGCATGGTCAAACGGCATGGTTTTTAAAAAATCCAAAGCCATTTGCGCACCAAAATCTTGAATATGCACAAAACCTTCTTCAAAAAAAGGCAGCGTTTCGCTGGGAACGGCATTTTCCAAAAAAATGGCTTGGTGATGGGAATGGTTTAAAAAATCCACGGTCAACGAAAAATTTTTTTCAATTAACAATTGTTGATAATGTTCTTTGGTGGTTTTTAAAGGATTGATTCGCAAAGTCATCGGCGCAGCACGGTTGCCAGCTTGTAAGATTTCTTGCCATTGCTGCGGATAATCGTTTTGCAAAGTTTCAATCCACCATTGCGGATGTTTGAATTGCGCTTCTTGATTCAAAGGCAAGTTGGATTCTTCGCGCAAAAATTGGCGCAAAACGGCATTGCATAAACCTGCGGTTTTGGGTGCCAATTGTTTGGCTAAGCCAACCGCTTGGTCAACCAACATAAATGCGCGCTGTGGATTGTTTTTTAAAAAGGTTAAAGCAATCAACAACAAAGCGCGGATGCGTTGATTTTTCAAAGGTTGGTGCAGCAAATGTTTCAAATGAAAATCGCCCCAAGCAAAATCACGCAAGGTTTCATAAAGCAAATAATGCACCGCGGGCAAAAAAGTTTTGCCGTTTAAAGAATGTCCTTTAATCACGTTTTCCAGTGCCAAAGTGGCAACTTTTAAATTGTGGGAAAAGGGCGGATGGCGCATGCGTTTTAACCTTCTGGCGTTTCGTCTAAATTGATGACTTCCACATTTTTGGGCGGCGTAAAGGAAAACAAGTTCGGGTTCATTTTTTTGTTGTGTTTGCTTTTGTAAAACGTAATGCGCGATTCAAAGCCATAAGCATCGCTGAATTCCAAGGCTTTGGGCGCGCCATCTTCCAGCCCCAAATGAATTTCAAAAAAAGGCGAATTTTCATCTTTGGGCGTTAATTTCACTCCCAGCAAACCATCCGCACGGGTTTCGTTTTCCAAGTTAAAGTTTTCTTCTAAGGATTGCGCCCCTCTAAAAATAGCGCTGGGCGTGGCTTCTGGCGTATTGCTTAGTTTTTGGCGCACCACTTGTTTTAAGGTTTTGTCAAAATGCCACAAGGTTTTGCCATCGCTGACAACAAGGCGCGCATTGCTGCCTTTGGTTTCCCAACGCAATTTGTTGGGTTTGGCCATATACACTTCACCTTCTTTGGTATCCAAACGGCGAATTTTGATTTTTTGATTGGAGTTGGGCGCCATCGGTTGCACTTGTTCAAATTCGGCTTGCCAAGTTTGTGTTTGGTTTAAAAACGTGCGCAAAGAAGAAATGGCATCGGCAAAACAAATATTGCTGAATAACAAACTTAAAAAAAGAACATAGCGCATAGAAAAATCCTTTTTTCAAAAAAATAAAGCGTTGACCGTGGAAAATGGATTAGGGAAACACACTGGGAGCAGAATCATTAAAATTTTCTTCTTCTTTGTTGTGCACATTGGGATCATAACAAACCACTTTGTTTCTGCCTGTTTCTTTGGCGTCATACAAAGCCAAATCGCTGTTTTTAACGGCTTGCCAAAAATCGTTTTCCGCGTTGGGAAATTCTGCTGCACCAATGGAAACTGTTTTGTGCAAAATGATTTGTTCGCTAATTTTAATGGCACTGCCTTCTAATGTTTTACGGATGTTTTCAGCCACGCGCATGCCGTGATGAATGGGGGTATCCAACAACAAAACCAAAAATTCTTCACCGCCCAAACGGATGATTAAGTCCGATGCACGCAAAATTTTCTTAATGGTGTTGGCCAAATGGCGCAAAACAATGTCGCCTGCATCGTGGCCATAAGTATCATTAACGGCTTTAAAGTGGTCTAAATCCAACATTAAAATCGTTAAATATTGATTTTTGCGCAACAAATTAGCGGTAATTGTTTCCGTATATTCTTCCAAGAATCGGCGATTTTTTAAACCTGTTAAAGGATCATGCAACGAAGTGCGTTTTAAATCTTCAAACAAACGTTTGCTTTCCAAAACGGGTGCCAATTCTTTGAGATAAATGCGGATAAAACGTGCATCTTTGCGGGCTTGTTTGGCGTTTTCAATGGGGGCAATGAGTTGCACGCACGCCACAACGCCAGAAGAAGTGGTGATGGGCAAACACAAATGGCAATGTTTGGGTGCGGCATTGTTTTCTACAAATTGACTAAACACCGTGCAAACGCCCGGACGTTTGATGCTATTGACTTCATGTTTGGTGCGAAAAAGCCGACAATTTTCTGGTGCTTTGAGAATTTTGGGCGCACACAAAAGCGATTCGCTTTGTTCGTCAAAAGGAATAAAGGTTAAGCGCGAACCTTTGGCGTTGATTTCATAAATGGCGCCTTGTGTAAAATGAAAGCGTTCTTTAATCACGCGGATTAAGCGAATGTAAATATCGTGTGAGATCGGGTCATCTTCAATGGTTTGTTTAAAATCATACATTTCCACCAAATGATTGACTTTTTCCATCGCATCTTTGAACAAATTGGGATTGTCCCCGGTGGAAATATACGTTAAATGCAAAATTTGGTTGCAAATATGCGTTAAACCTTCATGCAAAACGCCAAAAAGCGTATTCAAATAACGTGCAATGCTGCCAAATTCATCTTTGCGGTTGTCGTTGGTGATGGAACTATCAAAATTGCCTTTAATCGCTTTTTCCACCGCTTGTTGAATCTCTTTGCTCATTTTGTTAATGGGCGAGAGCCAAACGTAAATCACCGCAACGGATATCAACACAAACAACAACACCAATGTCACAATCAACAACACAATTTCTTGGGAAGTTTTTTCCACTTCGTCGGTGGAAATGGTTAAGCTGATGGCGCCCAAAACATCGCCGTGTTTGGCATTCAAATGGCAATCCAAACAATTGGGTGAAGTCGTCGTTGCAGGCGTTGCAATATAGGGCACAACCGCGCGCATGGTGCGTTCATTGTTTAAATTTTCGCGCACAAAAATGGGTTTGCCTTCGCGCAAAACTTCCGTCTCGGCTTGTGAGGGAATGGATTCTTTATCGCGTTCGCCATATTGTTTGTCTATGCTTTGGGCGCGCGCAATGTGAACGGAGCGCAAGTGCTTGTTTTCTTCTAAACGTTTTAAAAAGCGGCGGCGCTCATCAATGGTGCCATTCATCATGGATTCTGTTAAATGCAAACGCACCACTTCCGCCACGCTTAACAAATGCGTGCGGGATGTTTCCATTGTGATGGCATTAAACGCATACCACGCCACGCCAATTAAAAAGAACATCAAAAAAGTGGCGTTGATGGCAAAAAACAAAGTCACTTTGTTGCGCAGTGTCAGTGTTTTGTTCATTTTTCCACGGTCAACCCAAAATTTTTTTGAAAAATCAAATGGCATCCACGCCGTGTTCGTTGGTGCGAATGCGAATCACATCTTCAATGGGCACCACAAAAATTTTGCCATCGCCAATTTTGCCCGTGTGCGCGGCTTTGATAATGGCATCAATGGCGGATTCGGTGTTTTCCTTAGAAACAACCACTTCAATTTTGACCTTAGGCAAAAAATCCACCACGTATTCAGCCCCGCGGTAGAGTTCCGTGTGGCCTTTTTGTCTGCCAAAACCTTTGACTTCGGTTACCGTCAAACCTGTAATGCCCACTTCAAACAAGGCTTCGCGCACTTCATCCAGTTTGAAAGGTTTGATGATTGCTTCAATTTTGTTCATTGTGGCCATAAGCATTCTCAATGGGAAAATTAAAATTGTAATCAAAACCGCGCAAACTCACCAAAAAGCCTGAGGGCGCCTGGCGGCGTTTGAATTCTGCTTTTTTGATTTTGTTTAAAATCTCGCCTGCCGTTTTTGGGTTGATTCCGTTTTGAACAATGGCGGAAAAAGGCTGAGATTCTTCTATATAGCTTTTTAAAAAAGCATCCAAAAGGGGATAAGGCGGCAAAGAATCTTCATCTTTTTGATTGGGTTTCAATTCTGCAGAAGGCGCTTTTTCAATCATTCTCAATGGAATGATTTCTTTTTTTTGGTTGCAATAACGCGCCAAGGCAAAAATTTGTGTTTTCAAAACATCTTTAATGGGGCTGATTCCGCCGATTAAATCGCCATAAAGCGTGGAATAACCAACTGCGCATTCGGATTTGTTGCTGGTGTTTAACACCAAAGCATTGGTGCGATTGGCATAAGCCATAATCAGCTGCCCTCTGATTCTGGCTTGCAGATTTTCAAACGTGGTATCCATAGCCGGTTCTGGAATTTTTTTAAAGGTTTTGGCTAGCGCTTTTTCATAAGCATTCATCAACGGCAAAATGGGAATTTCAATGGGCGTGATGTTTAAATTTTGCGCAAGTTGATGGGCATCTTCCAAACTTTCTGGGGAAGTAAAGGGTGATGGCAAAATCAATGCCTTGACTTTGTCTTTGCCCAAAGCTTGCACCGCCAAAGCCAAAACCACGCCTGAATCAATGCCGCCGGACAAACCCAAAACCGCATATTGAAAACCATTGCGTTCAAAATAACGTTTTAAAGCAAAAACAAGAGCTTGCCAGATGCGTTGTTCGGTATTTTCTTCTAACAACATCGGGTCATCGCCTTCGTAAAAAAACTTGCCGTTTTGTAGACTTAACAAAGCCAAATTTTCTTCAAAAGCAGGGGCGCGCCAAATGCATTGCGCGTTTTCATCCAAAGCGGTGGATTGTCCTTCAAAAATAAAAGGCAAATCCAACCCCAAGCGGTTTAAAAAAATTTGATTGGGCGCAATTTTCAAACTTTGGGCGTAATTGAGGGCTTGCGCTTTCAAAACCACACTGGCTTTTAAAGGGGGTGGCGAAAAACTAATGATTAAATCTTTGACAAAAATAGGCGCGTAAAAATCCGCATGTTCGATGCCGCTAAAATAGCGTTTTTCCCAATGTTCTGGTTTTTTGGCGTGAATTTTGGCAATTTTTCCGTTTTGAAGCAAAACTGCGGCATTCAACAAAGCATTGTTTTTTAAAATGGGCGTGCCCACAATCAGCGACAAATGCGGAAGATTTTGATGCACTTCTTGTGCCATTTGATTCAAAACGCATTGCACTTGATTTAAAAAATCCGCATTGAAAAAATCATCGCCCACATTGCCCGTGAGCGCCAATTCCGGCGTGATTAAAATTTCCGCATCGGCGGATTTTTCACATGCATCTAAAATTTTTTGCGCGTTTTGGGCAATGTTGCCCAAAACGCTTTCCATTTGAAAAACGGCCAAACGTGTATTCATTTTTTAAAACGCTCAACGCCTTCTAAAATTTCTTTATGCGCGGCATCAATGCCGCTCCAGCCTTTTACTTTGACCCATTTGCCTTTTTCCAAATCTTTGTAATGTTCAAAAAAATGTTGCAAACGGTCTTTTAAATTTTGCGGTACATCGTCTAAGGTTTGGTAAGAATCATAAAGCGTGGTGAGTTTGGAAACCGGAACCGCCAAAATTTTGGCATCTTCTCCGCTTTCATCTTCCATTTCCAGCATGCCCAAAGCGCGGCAACGAATCACCACGCCGCTTGGCAAAGAAAAAGGCGCAATCACCAAAACATCAACCGGGTCGCCATCGCCAGCCAAGGTGTTGTTGATAAAACCATAATTGGTGGGATAAAGCATAGAAGTGCCCAAAAAACGATCCACAAAAATGGCATCGGATTCTTTATCCACTTCAAATTTAACCGGTTCTTTTTCCGCGCCAATTTCAATGATGACGTTAAAATCTTCGGGCAGATTTTTGCCCGCCGACACATTTTTAAAACTCATAACAACTCCTTTAAAAAAAACATTATTTTAAGTTTTCCACGGTCAACCCAAAATAATTTTTAAAAATTTTTTTTAGTTTACCGTGGATTTTTTTAAATCTTCCAATTTGTTTAATAAATCATTCCACATGGTTTGGTATTCTGGGGTTTTGTTTTGATTGTTTTGGCGAATGCAATCGGCTATTTTTTTATCAATGCCTTTGCATTGTTTTTGCGGAAGTTGTGTGTGCGTTTTGGGACGATTAAAAAAATCAATGGCCACGCTGATTTGCACATTTTGTAAATTGGGTTCCACCCGTTTTAAAATAGACAAAATACGCATTTTTAATTGATGAACTTTGTTTTTAACCGGCGCATTGGGAACAACAATAAATGCCGTTTCTTCATTAAAATTGGCAACCAAACAAATAGAATGCAAATTTTTGGGCAAAACCGTTTGAAGCGCAATGTTCATTTGATTTAACAAAACCAAATGCACAGACAAATGCGGCAAGGTTTTTTCAAATAATTGGGAAAGCGGCAAAAACATGTTTTTTTACATTAAAAAAAATCATCAAAAATAAAATAATAAAATTAAAAAATGGAAATGAATTTAAATATTAAATAAAAAAAATTATTTTATTTTTTTAAAAATTTTTTTTGAGTTTACCGTGGATTTTTTTAATTTTCCATGATTTTTTAAGTTTAAAATGCGTTTTTTAAAATAAATTGGATGTGGACAATGCGCAAACATAATTTTACCGCAGGCCCTGCCGCTTTGCCTTTGCCGGTTTTGGAACAAATTAAAAACGATTTGCCCGAATGGCAAAATTTGGGCGCAAGCGTGATGGAACTCAGCCATCGCGGCAGTGATTTTGAAAAAGTTTTGAATGATTGTGAAAACAATTTGCGCACCTTGTTGAACATTCCACAAGATTATGCGGTTTTGTTGATGCAAGGCGGAGCGCTGTTGCAGTTTTCAATTTTGCCGATGAATTTGCTGTCCAATCGTTCGGCAGATTATGTGATTACTGGTGCTTGGTCGCAAAAAGCCTTTTTGGCGGCCAAAAAAATAAACGAAAAAGTGCGCATTGCCGCCAGCACCGAAAATTCGGGTTTTACCACATTGCCAGAAGGCAGTGCCATTCAAATGAATCCTCATGCGGCTTATTTGCATTTGTGCACCAATGAAACCATTCATGGTGTGGAAATTGCGCCCGAACGCATTGCCAGTGTGCCTATGCCGATTGTTTGCGATATGTCTTCGCATATTTTGTCGCGCCCTTTGGATATGCAACAATTTGGCGCCATTTATGCGGGAGCGCAAAAAAATATTGGTCCTTCCGGTTTGACCATTGTGATTATTCGCCGTGATTTGTTAGGCTTGGCGCCGCTTTCAACGCCAAGTGTTTTGGATTATGCGCAAGTTTTTGAAAATCATTCCATGGTTAACACGCCGCCCACATTTGCCATTTATGTTGCCAATTTGGTTTTTGAATGGCTCAAAGAAAAAGGTGGCCTTGCGGCAATAGAAAAAGAAAACATCGCCAAAGCACAAAAATTGTATGCCGTCATTGATGAATCCGATGGGTTTTATATGAATCGCGTGCAAAAAGATTGCCGTTCAAGAATGAATGTGCCGTTTTTTTTAAGCGATGAAAATTTGAATGAAAAATTTTTAAAAGAAAGTTTGAAAGCCGATTGTTTGGGTTTGAAAGGGCATCAATCGGTGGGTGGTTTTCGGGCATCGCTTTACAACGCAACCAATTTGGAATCGGTGCAAGTGTTGTGTGATTTTATGCAGGATTTTTTAAAACGAAACGGTTAATTTTTTACAACAACGTGTCTTGGGCATAATTGACGGCAATGATTTCTTCTTTGCCTTCTGGCGCAAGCAAAAAATCCACAACCGCTGCCAAATCGGCAAAAACCAAAGTGTGTTGTGGAAGATGATTTTCGCTCAATGTTGTTTGTCCTTTGCCGGTTAAAACCAAAATAGGGCGACAACCTGCGCCAAAAGATGCTTGCAAATCTCGCAAAGAATCGCCAACCGACGGCACATCTTTTAAAGAAACATTAAACGTTGAGGCAATTTCTTTGAACATACCATCCTTGGGTTTGCGGCATGAACATTGGTCATCGGGCGTGTGCGGGCAGAAAAAAATTGCGCTGATTTGTCCGCCCAAATTGGCTAAGGCTTGGTGCATTTTGTTGTGAATTTTATTGAGCGCATCCATATCAAACAAACCGCGCCCCAAACCCGATTGATTGGTGGCAATCACCACGCGGTAACCATTTTGCGACAAGCGTGCAATGGCTTCCAATGAACCGGGAATGGCTTTGAATTCTTCGGCGCTTTTAATAAATTGGTCGGAGTCTTCGTTGATGACGCCATCGCGATCCAAAATAATGAGTTGTTGCATTTTTTTGAAAAAAATTTTAGTCGACCGTGGAAAAATAACAAAATCCACGGTCAACGCCAACTTTTTTTATTTTTTTGCTGAATATGCAAATAAAGCGTAATCAATGCGCTGATTATGCCCAACCAATTTAAAGCAAAAACAGGCGCAAGATAGCGAAAATCCGGCACAGGTGAAAAAATAGTTAACACAAAGGCATAAACAAAACAAGCCAAAAAAACACACCAAGTGAAAAACAAAATGGGCGTTGCGTTTGTTCTCAAAAGCAACAAAGTGCTGATAACCAAACCCAAAAGTGTGGCTACGCCCATTGCTGTGCGGTCAAAAAAAGGCAAATGTTCAACCAGCGTTTGGTAGATTTGCAGGCGCAAAGGTGAAAAATGAATAAAACGCTCTTCCACAGGAAAAAGATTCAAATTCTTGGAATTGAGCACCATTTGAACGTTAAAAGAATCGTATTGGGTGTTTTGGTAAAAATAAAGAGAATCAGCATTGTGTATGTTGATGGAAAAATCATTCAACCAAAAACCTTTGAAAAACCGCCATTGGTGCGCCAAAAAATGTTGCGGATGTTGGGTGATGGCGCGAAACCACAATGTATAAAGATTTTCCAAATGCACGCCGTGATGCAATTTTTTTATTTTGAAAGCGGAATATGCCAGCCCTTGAGAATCAAGCAAATAAATGGGATGCGTTAAAGGATCGGCAAAAAGTGGAAAATAATCGTAAATGGCTTTGACATCTTCAAAATTGCGGTTTTTTGCAAACCATTCTTTTGGAAAACAAGCAGAATCATCAGCAGGCACGCAAGCGCCAGCCATTTGGTGCAAAAAAATATGATTGGCAGGATATGTTTTTTCGCCTTCTTGCAAAAGTTTGGGAATCAAAACGGCAACAACAATGGAGCCAACAGCGGCAACAACAAGCAGTTTGGCAAAAGTTTTTTTGTTTTGTTGCGCCCAATAAAAAAGCGGCAAAAACAACGCCGGAAAAACCGCAAAAATGGCGGAATGCCGCCACAAAAGCGCAACAGTATAAACAAGAACAAAAGCGCCCCAAAAAATGAATCGGATTTTATTTGATGGGGGGGTTAAAACAAAATAAAGCACAAAGGCATAAAGCAACAACAAGCCATTGGCTAGGTTTTGAGTTGACCATGAAAACACATTCAACAAATACAAATTGGCAGTGGGCACGCACAACAAAATGAAAAACGCCAACATTTTGGAATGGCGCAAAACGGCAAGCAAAATCAAAAACAATGCGGCGTGAAAAACCACAATGTTGCCGATATACAAATAAAAAGTATGTTTGCCAAAAAGGGAATAAAAAATTCCCAAAAGCCAAGCGGGAAAAACGGCGTGCCAGCCATCACGCTTTAAAACGGCAAGGCTATCAAAAAAATCCGGGTAAGAGTTGTAACCCGGAAAATAAAGCCAAATTAAAAACAGGCTATCCAACAACAAAGCAATGAACAAAATGCCAGCGCGTGAAAAAATCGGTTGGCGCATTGTTGATTTTGAAAAAAATTTGCAGTTCACCGTGGATTTTCAAAGTTTGGACAAATCAGCCACTTGTTTGAGCATTTTGGCAATGGCAAAAAGCAAAGCGTGGCGGTTTTGGCGCACATTTTCTTCTTCGGCATTGACCAACACTTCTTCAAAAAAAGTATGAAGCGGATTTTTTAATGCCAACAACAAATGCAAACATTGGGCGTAATTTTTTTCTTCAAAAGCCATTTGCATTTTGGGTTGCAGTTGTTCTTGTGCGTTAAACAAATTTTTTTCCGCCGCATCTTTTAACAAGGCAATGGAAAAATGCGTTTTTTCAGAGTTGGATTTTTTTAAAATGTTGTAAACACGTTTGTGGATTTGGATTAAATCTTGCGATTCAGGCAATTTTAAAAACGCGCGAAGTGCTGCCAAACGCGGCAGAACTTCGCATAAATTTTCAGATTCCACTGCCAACACCGCTTCAATTTCGCACAATTCCCAGCCGTCTTTTTGCAAGATTTGTGAATAACGTTCTAATAGAAAATTTTTCAGCGTTGACCGTGGATTTTTGAAGTTGGCAATGCCTAAAAAATTTTGCGTGGCGTTTTCCAACAAACTTTCAAGCGAGAGTTTTAAACCGCCTTCGGTTAAAAGCCGCACCACGCCAATTGCCGCGCGGCGCAAACCAAAAGGATCTTTTTCGCCCGTGGGCATTTGGTTAATGCCAAATAAACCCACCAAACTTTCTAATTTGTCGGAAAGCGCCAAAATTTTGCCAATTGCATTGCGTGGCAAATTATCGCCGGCAAAGCGTGGGCGATAATGGTCTTCAATGGCAAAGGCAATGTTTTGCGTCAAGCCATCGTTTAAAGCGTAATAACGCCCCATAATGCCTTGCAATTCGGGGAATTCGCCCACCATTTCGCTTGCCAAATCGGCTTTAAATAAGCGCGCCGCTTGGCAAAGGTTTTCTTTTTCTTCGGGCAAAATGGCGGCTGCGGCAAATTCGGCAATGTTTAAAACCCTTTTGCAACGTTCAGACTGCGAACCCAGCGCGTGGTGATAACGGATTTTTTCCAGCATAGGCAAACGTGCCGCCAAAGGCGTTTTTTTGTCTTCTTCAAAGAAAAATGCCGCATCGGACAAGCGCGCGCGCAAAACACGTTCATTGCCGTGAATAATGGCGGCAGGGTTTTCAGGCGACAAATTGGCAACCATCAAAAATTGATGAAAAAGCGCGCCGTTTTCTTGCAACAAAGGAAAGTATTTTTGATTGGCTTTCATCGTTAAAATCAAGCATTCTTGCGGCACTTTTAAAAAATTTTCATCAAATGTGCCTAAAAAAATCGCAGGATTTTCAACCAAAGCCGTGGTTTCATCCAAAAGTTCGGGGTCGTCTAATGGTTTTAAGACTTTTCCGATTTTTTGGGAACATTCATCGGCAACTTGGATAAGCGCTTCGGCAATCACCGCGCGGCGTTTTTCAAAATTAGCAATCACCGCGCCATCGGTTTGCAAGCGTTCTTCGTATTCCTTGGCGTTTTTAAACACAATTTCAAGCGTTTTTGCCGCAAAGCGATGCCCTTGGGTTTTGTTCCCCGCAGTTAAACCCAATAAAGTAATGGGCAAAATTTCATCATCCAACATCACCACCAAGCGATGCGCTGGTCGCACA
>JBNMHE010000040.1:0-14006 GCA_050872585.1 Rhodocyclales bacterium
AGCTTGGTTTCCAGCGGCACCACGCCCAAAATGGTTGAAAACGAGCGCGATATTCGCATGATTGGTTATGGCGCTATGTTGATGGAATCTTTTGTGGCGATGATGGCAATGGTGATGGCTTGCATTTTGGAGCCGGGCGTTTATTTTGCAATGAATGCGCCTGCCGCCGTGGTCGGTTCAACAGTGGAACAAGTGGCGCAAACCATTTCTTCTTGGGGGTTTGTGGTTACACCCGAAGCGCTTTCTCAAATGGCGCAAAATGTGGGTGAAAACAGCATTTTGGCGCGCACAGGTGGTGCGCCAACCTTTGCCGTGGGAATGGCAAAAATCATCACCGATTTGCTGCACACCGATTCTTCTATGATGGCGTTTTGGTATCACTTTGCCATTTTGTTTGAAGCCTTGTTCATTTTAACCACGGTGGATGCCGGCACGCGCGTTTGCCGTTTTATGATTCAAGACATTTTGGGCAATTTTTACAAACCCTTGGGCAACACCGAATTTTTGCCGGCGAATTTGTTGGCAACCTTTTTGTCCGTTGGCGCTTGGGGTTATTTTTTATACCAAGGCGTGGTGGATCCTCTGGGCGGCATTAACACCTTGTGGCCTTTGTTTGGCATTGCCAACCAAATGTTGGCGGGAATGGCGCTGATTTTTGCCATTGTGGTTTTGTTCAAAAAGAAAAAAGGCAATTTGGCGTGGGTGGTGATGGTGCCTTGCGCTTGGGTTTTAATCACCACGCTTTATGCCGGTTGGCAAAAGGTTTTTGATGCGGATGTCAAAATCGGCTTTTTGGCGCACGCCAAAAAATATTCCGAAGCCTTGCAAAACGGCGTGTTGTTGGCACCTGCCAAAAATATGGACCAAATGGCGCAAATTGTCTTTAACGACCGCGTCAATGCCACTTTAACCGGCTTGTTTATGTTGGTTGTGGTGTTGATGTTGGTAGTCGGCGCACAAATCATTTTCAAAATGAAGGGCGTGCCGCAAGATAGTTCCTGCGAATTGGCGCCGGTTTACCGTTAAAAAGGGAGCGAAGAAATGCAAAAAATTGCAAACTTTTGCACACGCTTGGCGCAAACGGCACGCTTGATGGTGGGCGTGCCGGATTACGCCCAATATGTTGCGCATATGCACGAAAAACACCCGGAACATCCAGTGATGTCGGAAGCGCAGTTTCACCGCCGCGCGATTGATGCGCGTTATCCGGGCAAATCGGGCAATATTAAAAAATGCCCGTGTTAAAAAAAAGAATTAAAAAAATCCACGGTCAACGCCAAAAAAATTTTAAAAATTTTTGAACGTTGACCGTGGAAAATTTTTTTTCTTTTGAAAATGCCAAAAATTTGCGAAAATTGCCACACTTTTTAATTTTTTGTGGATTCTTATGAAAAAAACGGCAAACACTGCGCCAGCACGTTATAAAGCGAGCAAAGGCGAAGAATATATGTGCAAAAAACAACGCGATTATTTTCGCAACATTTTGTTGCAACAAAAAACCGACTTAACCGAAGGCATTTCCAAAACGGTGCACACCATGCAAGATGAAGCCACCGTTTTTGCCGACCCAAATGACCGCGCCAGCCAAGAAACCGATATTGCTTTGGAATTGCGCAATCGCGATAGGGAGCGCAAACTCATCAAAAAAATTGATGAAACCATCGCCCGCATTGATGCCGAAGAATACGGTTATTGCGACAAATGCGGTGAAGAAATCGGCATTTCGCGTTTGGAAGCGCGCCCAACGGCATCCTTGTGCATTGATTGCAAAACCTTGGATGAAGTCAAAGAAAAGCAAATTGCCAGATAAAACAAAACCGCTTTGATTAAAAAGCGGTTTTTTTTAATTTGTTTTTTGAAAAAAAATAACGTTCACCGTGGATTTTTTGTGGCTTCATTTTCCCACTCTTGCGAACTTACCGAAACACACGGCGAACCACGGTCTTTTTTACAGCGGGCGCACCTGCCTTTCTTTTGTTGGCAAAATGATTTTTAAGATATTCAAAAGGTTCTTTTTCATCTAAATTTTGCATTAAATCAAAGTATTCCGCATTGGTGGTGGGAATAATATTTTCATTGATATAAGTTTGGCATAAAGTAATAGAAAACAAATCAAAAATGCGTTTTAATTCTTCGGGGTTTTCTTTTAAAAGATATTTTAATTTTAAAATTAAGGGTGATAATGAAAATTCGGTTAATTGTGCAATTTGATACAAACGACATTCATAATCATCAAAACCTTTGCCTGAATGATTTAAACTTTCCCATTCTTTCCACAATAAAGCATATTCTTTAAAAGAATTAAAAAAAGTTAATAATTCTTCTTCGTTTTTGATTTGATTTAATTTGAAATGATAACGTGCGTTTAAATCATTTAAAACGTGTTCTTGTGGATTAAAAAAGTTTTCAATAATGGCAAATGTTTTTAAAAACTCTTCAATTCTGGGATGATTTTGTTTGTTTTTGCTTTTCCAAAATTTTAAAGTGTCGGGGTCTTTTTCAAATAAATTTTGCCAAAACTCCACAAACAATTCTTCAAAACGATCCTTACCGCATAAGACAATGCTTTGGTCAAACAAAGCGTTTTTAATCATTTGCGTGCAAGCGGAAGTTTTATTTAAAAAATTGACTGTATCAAACACAATTTGGTCATTATCGGTTTCTTCCAAATCCAACATGACCCAAATTTGGCTGTTGAGCAAATAATTTAAAAAATGCCGAAAATAAAAAGCGTCTAAATCTTTGATTTGATTGGAAAAATAACGATAACATTCAATAATGGGTTTTTGATTGGTTTCATTTTCCACGATATTTTGCGCATTGGAAACATTAAAAACAATTTCAAATGCGTGTTTGTCATGCCGAGAATGATGAATTTTGGGTGTGCGATTATCATAAGAAGAAAACAACATGTTTTTAACTTCTTCAATTAAATCTGCATCTTCGGTTTCATCAAGATAATCAAAAACACTTTTTAATAAAATGGTAAAAGTGGTTAAACGTTGTTCGCCATCCAATAACAAACGAAAAGGCGATTTTTGGGGATGATTTTGAACGGTTTTAAATAACAATGTGCCCAAAAAATGCGCAGAATTGTGATCAAATGCATGTTTTAAATCATTTAAAAAACGTTCCCAATTGTTTTTATTCCAAGAATAAGCTCGTTGTAATAATGGAATTTCAATAGAATTTCCGTTAATCATAAAAGAAAAACTATAAACACCGGCTTGCATTTTTTTGCCATCCTTTGAAAAAAGGTTTGTTGGGAAAATTATTTAAATATTTTATTTAAAATGTGAAAATAATTTTAAATAAGTGCTTTAAATAATGGGGATTGAGTTGGTTTTTTAATTGTTATTTTTTCACCGTTTTTTTTAAATTAAAAAATGCCTTAAAAAAGCCGTTTTGTCAATTGATTTTTTGCATTCGGTTTGTTGGTTTTGGATGAAAAACAAAAAATGCAAAAAATCCACGGTCAACCTTGAAAAATTTTTGAAAAATAAAAAGCGTTGACCGTGGATTTTTTTAAAGAAAAAGAGAAAACAAAATGGCGGCCACAAAAAGTGGAATGTTGAAAAACACAAAAGTGGGCACGCATGTGTCAAAAATGTGGTTGTGTTGGTTGTCGGCATTCA
This sequence comes from Rhodocyclales bacterium, assembly GCA_050872585.1. Classification (GTDB taxonomy): domain Bacteria; phylum Pseudomonadota; class Gammaproteobacteria; order Burkholderiales; family Rhodocyclaceae; genus SFHR01. The sequence continues at coordinate 3,636 of JBNMHE010000040.1, forward strand.
AACCGGAAGTTGGACCCAAAGTGCTGTCAGAGGCAGGCGAACCCGCATCGCCCAGCGCAGCGGCAATGCCAATGAGCAAAATGGTGGCAGAAATGCCAAATCCTAATGATAGGCAAAGCGGCACATAAATGGTTGCCAAAATGGGAATGGTGCCAAAGCTGGTGCCAATGCCCATTGTGATGAGTAAGCCAATCAAAAGCATAATCAAGGCGCCGCCGATTTTTCCGCCGGCAATGGATGAAACGGCATTGACCAATTCATTGATGCCGCCGGTTGCGCGAATGACCGCGGCAAAACCTGCGGCAACCAGCATGACAAAAGCAATAAATGCCATCATATGCAAACCTTGTTCAATGGTTTTGTCCATTTCTTGCCAAGGAATGCCACCCAAAAAAATCATCAAAAGCAAACCAAATAAAGCACCCAAAGGCAAAGAAGAAAATTTTAATTGCACAATGAAGGCAAGGAAAATGCCTGCCAAAATCACCCATTCTTTGCGGTGCAATTTGGCACCGCGTGTTTGGCGTTCAAAATGTTGCAAGGTGAGGTATTCTCTGGGTTTTCTGTAATAAAACACCGCAAGAATTAATCCAATCAACATGGCCGCCCCGCCAATCCACATCACTTGACTGACATCGGATAAGGCAATTTCCATGCCGTTGGCGCTGATTTCTTTAACCAAAATGCCATGGAAAATCAAACCAAAACCAACAGAAAAACTCACATACGGTGCTTTTAAACCGAAAGTTAAAGCGCAGGCAACGGCTCTTCGGTCAATTTTGAGTTGATTCATCACGGTTAATAAAGGTGGAATCAAAATGGGAATAAAGGCAATGTGGATGGGAATTAAGTTTTGGCTAAAACAAGCCAAAAAAGCAATGGAAAAAATCAACAATTGGCGCCCTTTTGCCAAAGTGTGGCTGATTTTTTCCACCAAAACGGCGGTTAAATTGGATTGCGAAACCGCCGCTGCCAAAGCGCCTAATAAAACGTAACTCAATGCGGTTTCCAAATTGCCTGCCATACCGCCAATTAAAATTTTAAGCGACTCGGATAATTCAATGCCGCCCAAAACGCCGGTTAAAAGTGCTGAGACCAAAATGGCTAACAACACATTAAAACGCGCCAAGCACAAGGCGCACATTAACAATACGCCGATTAAAACAGGATTGAATAAAATCATTTTTTTTCTGTTGCGGAAAATTCAATGGGATTTTTGGGCGATTCAATATAATTGGCAATTTCCACATTGCTCATTAAAGTGCGTGCCACCGGGCATTTGGAGGCAATATCCAACAAGCGTTGCACCACTGCTCCATCAAAATCACCATCAATGTCAATTCTGCGTGTGATTTTGTCTTGCCGAGAAGGCGTTTTTTCATGGGTTAAAACCACTTTCAAATGGCTGATGGTATAGCCTTTTCTTTCGGCATAAAGGCGCAAAGTAATGGCCGTGCATGAACCCAAAGCCATTAATAAAAAATCATACGGTGCCGGGCCGGTATCTTTGCCGCCCATTGTGGGTGGTTCATCGCCGATTAAAGAAAATTGACCGGCTTGAATCAACACTTCATAAGGTTCTTTGCCTAAAACAACTTCAACGGATTGGCTCATGGTTTTTTCCTTTTGGTTGGTATTTTTTTATTTTACATTTTTTTGTTTTTTATTTGCCGATGCAAAATTGACCGAAAATTTTATCCAACAAATCTTCGGTGGTGACTTCGCCGGTAATTTCAAAAAGCGCATGTTGGCAAAGGCGCAATTCTTCGGCAATCAATTCCGATTCATTTAACACTTGCGCATTTTCTAAATGCAAAATCGCCTTTTTTAAAGCCATTAAATGGCGCTCGCGTGCGATAAACACGTCATTTTCTGCCGAATCCACGCCCATTGTTTTTAAAAGTGTTTTTTTAAGATTTTCTAAACCAAAACCCGTTTTGGCGCTGATGAAAATGGCTGAATTGGAATCTTCGGGCAAATTGTTGCGCAAGTCGCATTTGTTGAACACTTGCAAAATTTTGGCAGTTGGCGGACATTTTTTTGCAAAGTTTGGCAAAGTTGGAAAATCTCTGGCATCCGCCACCAAAGCAACAACATCCGCTTTTTCCAAAATTTGGTGGGTTTTGGCAATGCCTAAATTTTCTATTGGGTCAAGCGAATCATCGCGCAGCCCTGCGGTGTCAATAATATGCAACGGAAAACCATCAATTTGCAAAGTGCTTTTTAAAGCATCGCGCGTGGTGCCGGCAATATCCGTAACCAGCGCCACATCTTCGCCCGATAAAGCATTTAAAAGTGAAGATTTTCCAACATTGGGCGCGCCAACCAAAGCAACGTGAATGCCTGATTGCAAAAGAATGCCCTTTTCCACCGATTGTTTTAAAGCCAACAATTCGGCAAAAACTTCGGCGGTGCGTTTTTTAATTTCTGCCACATTTGAAAAATCCAAATCTTCATCGGAAAAATCCAAGGTAGTTTCCAACAAGGCGCGCGTTTGAATCAATTTTTCCACGGTCAACGCAATTTTTTTTTGAAAAACGCACGACAAACTTTTGGCGGCACTTTGCGCGGCACGCTCGGTTGTGGCGTTGATTAAATCTATTAAAGATTCCGCTTCATTCAAACTCATTTTGTCGTTCAAAAAAGCGCGGCGCGTAAATTCTCCGGGTTCTGCCAAGCGCGCCCCGTTGGATAACAAGCGTTTTAAAACCATTTGCAAAACCACGCGCCCGCCGTGGCCTTGAATTTCCAAAACATCTTCACCGGTAAAAGAAGCGGGCGCAGGAAAAAACAAAACCAGCGCTTGGTCAATGATTTCGCCTTTTTCGTCTGTAATGTTGGCAAGCGTAGCCACGCGGGGTTTTAAGGTTTTGCCAACAATTTTTTCTGCCCATTCTTTTAAATTTTCGCCCGATGCCCGCACCACGCCAACGCCGCCGCCTGCGGCTGTGGCAATGGCGGCAATGGTGTCATTTTTTGTCATTTTAAAAAATCCTTATTCCACAAAATTTCCGTTTCTTTATTCAAATGCCGCGCCAACACAAAAAAATAATCCGATAAGCGATTTAAAAAAACGTTGGGTAATTGCAATCCAACCATTGCGCGCTCCGCACGGCGACAAACCGCACGGCAAACGTGTGCCAATACCGATGCTTTTGTGCCGCTTGGCAAAATAAATTCTTTTAAAGGTTGTTGGTTGTGGCGCAAAATTTCCATTTCTTTTTCCAAAATCCCAACCAAATCATCGGGGAAAATCGGTGCGGAATCGGGCAATGCCACATCACGCCCCAATGAAAACAAAGCGTGTTGAATTTTTTCTAAAAAAGGAAGAGGCGCTTCGGTGCGCAACAAACCGACAAAAGCGTTCAACTCATCTATTTCGCCCAAAGCCACAATTTGCGGGTGATTTTTGGGCAATTTTTTGCCGTTTAAAAGGGTTTTGCCAGAGTCGCCTTGGCGTGTGGTAATTGTGGTGATTCGCATTTTTGCCTGAATTTGTGTGAAAATAAGTGCTTATTTTTGACCATTTTTGAAATTTATTCAGCTATGAGTTTGGCAATAGATATTTGCATGGCGCAAAATTTGGGCGACCGCAAAGAACAACAAGACCGCATTGCGGTGTTTGCGCATCCCAACATTCCCAATGTTACTTTATGCGTGTTGGCGGATGGTATGGGCGGGCACGAAGGCGGCGCCTTGGCTGCCGAACAAGTTATTTACACCAGCCGCATTGCGCTTTCTCAATATGATCCGGAAGAAGAAACGCCCGAACATTTTTTGGAAACGCTTTTTAATGATGTGCACACGATGATTAAATCTTCGCGCTTTATCAACGAAAAAGACCCACACAGCACGGCGGTTTTTTTGTTGTTGCAACCTGGGCGCGCAACGTGGGGACATTGTGGTGATAGCCGATTGTATTTTTGTCGCGGCATTCAAACCATCAAGCGCACCGTTGACCATTCTTATGTGCAGCGCATGATTGACCAAGGACGTTTGACGCAAGAAGGCGCCAAAACGCATCCACAACGCAGTATGTTGACTACTTCTTTGGGCGGCAAAGAGGCGCCAACTTTTGATTTAGACCATCAAGATGAACTTTATCCAGGTTTGACTTTTATGCTCACTTCCGATGGTTTGTGGGCGTATTTTAGCGATGAAGAAATTGGCGTGATTTGCGGCACACAAACGGCAAAAAATGCGTGCCAGCATTTTATCAGCTTGGCACGCCAACGCGCCAAAGGTTGTGGCGATAATGTTTCGCTGGTGGTGGTGAAGTTTTTTGAACGCGATGATGATGAAGACGATGAAGATGATGAATACGAATACGAAGATGAAGATGAAGATGAAGAATAAAAAATAAAAAAATAAGAATTTAAAAAAATCCACGGTCAACGCAAAAATTTTTTCAAAAAAATTTGCCGTTGACCGTGGATTTTTTTGTTTTTTTAATAAGCTGGCGTTACACGCGCTGAGCCGTTGGCAGAATACATCACGCGCACGCGATCGCCCGCACGGAATTTGTCATTGCCGGCTTCTTGCACAACGGAAACGGTGTCTCCGCGCGCAAGGCGAACGGTAATTTCCAAACCTTCTTTGCTGGTGATGCCTTGCTCGGCGGCGGAACCCAATAAACCACCAGCCACTGCGCCAGCTACTGCGCTGGCAAGCGAACCATATCCTCTTCCGATGGCGCCGCCTGCAACGCCGCCAACTGCCGCGCCGGTTAATGCGCCTGTGCCTGAACGCGTGCCGTCAATTTTAACTGCGCGAATGGAGACAATGGTGCCATCCAAAACGGTTTGTAATTGGCGCGCTTCATTGCGGTTGTATGAATCACCCGATTGACTGGGCACCAAAGCGCAAGCCGGCAAAAGCAAAGCAGCGCTTAGCAAAAGAACAGTTTTTTTGAACACAGAATATCCTTTCTTTTTAAAAAAGTTTGTCATGAAAAGTGTTTTCATAGCGCAACAAAATTTCTTCCAAAGAGGGATGGTGATTTTGTCCGCCGTGCGATTCAATTTTAAATGCACCCAAAACGCTGGCCAATTGTGCCGATTTTTGCCAGCTTAAATTGTGCGCATAACCATAAAGCAAACCGGCGCGGTAAGCATCGCCACAACCGGTTGGATCATGTGTGGTTTGGGCGGCAACCGGGTCAATTTCAATGATGTTTTGTTGTTCATAAAGCGTGGAACCTTTTTCGCCATGCGTGATGATGAGCAAATCCAATTGTTGGGATAAATCTTCAATAGAAAGCTGGGTGCGCTCGCAAAACAAAGAACATTCGTAATCATTGAGAATCAACCACGGCGCGATGTTGAGCATTTCTTTTAAATGATCTTGACTAAACAACGGCAAGTTTTGACCGGGATCAAAAAAGAAAGGAATGTTTAATTTGTGGAATTCTTGCGCATGTTGCAACATCGTGCGGTATTCGCTGGGAGAAACAATGCCAACACCAGCATTCATTGCAGAATCAATGTGCACATTTTGTGTGCAAACCAATGCGCCCGGATGAAAAGTAGTAATTTGGTTGCCGGCATTGTCATTGGTAATAAAAGCTTGGGCGCTAAATAATGTGGAATCTTCAAAAATATATTGGTCGCTTAAACCTAATTTTTTTAAATAATGGCGGTATTCTTTACCATCTTTGCCCAAAGCCGCAACAATAAACGTGTTTTTGGCTTCATGGAGCAAGTTTAAATTGTAGGCAATGTTGCCGGCACAACCGCCAAAATCCACGCGCATTTCCGGCGTAACAAAACACACATTGACGCGATGCAATTCTTCTGGCAACAAATGGTGTTGAAAATGATCCGCAAAACGCATCACACGGTCAAAAGCCAAAGAGCCGCTTACCAAAATGTTCATTTACTTTCCTTTGGATAAAAAACAGACAAACGATAACCCACTGCTTCTATATTTTGCGCTTTCAACCACAATTGAATGTGGTTTTCGCTTTGCGCTTTAAAAAAAGGTGTTTGTGGATTTTTTAAATAATCTTGCGGGCGCAACACGCGCTTCAAAATGGCTTGGTCAAAAGTATCGGTTAAAACCAATTCTAAATTAGGCCATGCTTGATGAAAATGTGCGCGGTTGCCCAATGTGGCTTGCAATTTAAAAATGCCGTTTTCATTGTCTATGTTTAAATCAGAAGATTCCACCGTCAAATGTTTTAAGTCGCGCGGCAAAGGCAAGGCAATGCCCACACTTTGATAAAGCGCGCGCAAGGCTGGCACATTTTCCACAATGCTGTTTTTAAAGAAAAACAAAATTTGCACCAACAACACAATGCTTAAAATGCCAAGCGCAAAAACATCTTTGCCAATGGCGCGCAAACCTTTGGGTTGTTTGGCAAAAGTTAATTCATCGCCTTGGTCTAAAAAATCGGGTGGCGCATACCAAGCGGAAGAAGGATCGCCCAAACCAGCCAAAGTATCTTGATTTTCCGATGGTTCTTCGCTGGCAAAAGAATCCAAATTTTCTTTGTGTTCGGCAATGGTTGTGCTGGGATTGTAAATGGGGTCATCCACCAACAAATCGGATTTGTCCACCAACAAATCCAATTTTGAAAAATAATTGGCGTTGACCGTGGAAAAAAGCGCTTGGTCAATATCCACATGCACATTGCTTGTGTGCTGTGGCGCTGGACTTTTGTTTTCAATTGTCGGTTGGGATGGTTTGTTTTCTTCTTGAATGCTGGGAATACTTGGCGCCGGTAAAGATGATTCTTGATTTTGCGCAGATTCTTGTTCTTCTTCTTTGATTGCTTCTTTGTTTTCTGTTTGTTCTTTTTCAAGTTCTTGAGCCGCAAGCATTTCCTTTGCTTTTTGGGCTTGGCGGCGTGCTTCTTTTTCTTCTTTTTCAAATTCCGATTCCAAAGCAGCAATTTTGTCAATTAAGGCATCGCTTTGTGATTTTTTAGGCAGCGCCATTTGTTTGGGTAAGTTTGAATGCGCTGGAATGGGTGTTGTTAAAGGTTCTTTGGCGGCAAGTTGCAAGTTGGACAAATCTGGTTTTTCTTCAAGTGGCGCATCGATTGGCACTTCTTCTTGAGGAAGTTGCGATGGTGTTTGAATATCAAAATTAGGATTAATTTCCGGTAACGCTTCTTCAAAACCAGATGGTGCTTGTGAAGGCGCATTCAAATGTTCAACAACTTTGTTTTCTTCTGGGAAAAGCGGCTCTACTTCAATTTGCGGCATGATGGATTCGGGAATATCCATCACCAAAGATTCTGGAACAATAGAAGGCGCAAGTTCAATATCCAATTGCAAGTCTTCTGGCGCAATAGAAACAGGCTCTGAAACATATTGTTTTTGTTCCAAACTTTGCGCTTTTGGAAAATGCGGCACATCGGGTTCTAAAAAAGTTGGGCGAGGCGTTGCTTTTTCCGTTGGCACCGCTTGAAAATGCGGCGTGTATGAAGGCGGTGCAATGTGATTGGAAAAATCTTCCACCTCTTCCACAATTAAATCAGTATCGTTTAACGTTGCCTCTTGGAAAGGTTTGGCTTGCAGTGATTCCAATTCATCGTCATCCAATTTGACTTGCAAAGATTCATCGCTTGCCGAATGCGCAAATTGAATTTCCAACTTGGGCGCAATATCGTTTAAAGAAGGCGCTTGTTCAATGGGGTTGGGCGTTGTTTGTTGATTGACAAGTGTTTCAAAAGCATTAAACACATTGCGACAATGCCCGCAACGCACTTTGCCGGCATACATTTTGAGTTGCTCAGGGGTAACATTAAAGCGCGTTTGACAAAAAGGACAACGGGTTTGCATTTTAAGACTTTCTTCCCGCTAAAATTGCCCAAGATTGTTGGGCTTTTTCCCGTGAAAGCGCAACAAATGGTGCATAAATGCCAATCAGTTCATCGGCTTGGGATTCTAATATGCCGCTTAAAATCAAAGCGCCGCCGTTTTCTTTCACGTGCGAACACAAAACAGGCGCCAATAAGCGCAAAGGATTCGCCAAAATGTTGGCAACAACAATGTCAAATTGTCCGTCAATTTTTTGGTTGGCATTCAAAAAAGTAATGTTGTTGATGTGATTTTGCATGGCATTTTGGCGGGCAGCGATTAAAGCGTTTTCATCAATGTCTACGGCAATAATTTCACCTGCCTTCATTTTGGCAGCGGCAATTGCCAAAATGCCCGAACCTGTGCCGTAATCCAAAATGCGGTCATTTTCTTTCACATTTTGCGCCAACCATTCCAAACAAAGATGCGTGGTTGGATGCGAACCCGTGCCAAATGCCATTCCGGGATTAAGTGTAAGCAAAATTTTGGCGTTGGGCACAGCGTTGCACCAAGTGGGCACAATCCAAAAATCTTTTGTGATTTCAATGGGTTGGAATTGCGCTTGCGTTTTTTCTACCCAATTTTCGTTTGGTAAATTTTCCACGGTAAACGAAAATTTTTTTTCAAAAACACCTTCGGGTGCTTGCTTGATGGCGTTGGAAAAATCTTCGGTGTTGTTCCACAAACTTAAAATGGCGATGTTTTTCCACAACTGCGCTACTTCGCCGGGTTCATCAAACTGCGGCGCTTCCAAAGGCGTATTGGCATCGGCATCCAACAATTCCACCGACAAAGCGCCATTTTCCAAAAGAAAATCGCTAATCCAATCCGCCTTTTGGGCACAAGTTAAAAAACGAATTTGCTGCCACATTTTAAGATTTCACTTCATTTTTTTCGGCTAGTTTTTGCTCCAAATAATGAATGCTGGCGCCGCCTTCCAAAAAGCGTGCATCCGACATCAATTCTTGGTGCAAAGGAATGTTGGTTTTAATGCCTTGAATGTGCATTTCCGACAAAGCAATGCGCATGCGGCGTATGGCTTGTTTGCGTGTGTCGCCATAAGCGATCACTTTGGCAACCATAGAATCATAATACGGCGGCACGGTGTAACCTTGGTAAATATGCGAATCCACACGAATGCCCGGCCCGCCCGGCGGGTGATAAAAACTAATTTGCCCGGGGCTGGGCACAAATGTAAATGGATCTTCCGCATTGATGCGGCATTCTATGGCATGACCTTTTAAGGCAATATCTTTTTGCGTGTAGCGCAATTTTTCGCCAGCAGCCACGCGGATTTGCTCTTGCACAATATCCACGCCGCTAATCAGTTCGGTTACCGGATGTTCCACCTGCACACGCGTGTTCATTTCTATAAAATAAAACTCGCCGTTTTCATACAAAAATTCAAAAGTGCCCGCGCCGCGGTAACCAATTTTTTGGCAAGCCTTGGCGCAACGCTCACCAATTTTTTGAATGTGTTTGCGCTCAATCAGCGGAGCAGGCGCTTCTTCCAAAACCTTTTGGTTGCGGCGCTGCATAGAACAATCGCGCTCGCCCAAATAAATGGCATTGCCAAAAGAATCCGACAAAATTTGAATTTCCACATGGCGCGGATTTTCTAAAAATTTTTCTAAGTAGACCGTGGAATTTCCAAAAGCCGTTTGCGCTTCTTGTTGCGTCATTTGAACGGCGTTTAAAAGTGCCGCTTCGGTATGCACCACGCGCATTCCGCGCCCGCCGCCGCCGCCCGCCGCTTTGATAATCACCGGATAACCCACTTCTTTGGCAATTTTCAAAATGGTTTTGGGATCACTGGGCAGCGCGCCATTTGAACCGGGCACACACGGCACGCCTGATTCTTGCATGGCGCGTTTGGCAGAAACTTTGTCCCCCATCAAACGAATGGTTTGGGCTTTGGGCCCAATAAACACAAAACCCGATTGCTCCACGCGTTCGGCAAAATCGGCGTTTTCAGACAAAAATCCATAACCCGGATGAATGGCTTGCGCATCGGTGACTTCGGCTGCGGAGATAATTGCCGGCACGTTCAAATAGCTCAATGCCGAAGAAGCCGGCCCAATGCAAACGGATTCATCTGCCAATTTAACGTAAGTGGCTTCGCGGTCGGGTTCGGAATGCACCACCACGGTTTTAATGCCCATTTCGCGGCAAGCACGTTGCACGCGCAAGGCAATTTCACCGCGATTGGCAATTAAGACTTTGTCAAACATAAAATTAACCAATCACAAATAAAGGTTCGCCAAACTCCACAGGTTCGCCGTTTTCAACCAAAACGGCTTTGATGGTGCCGTCTGCATCGGCTTCAATTTCGTTTAATAATTTCATTGCTTCAATAATGCAAAGCGTATCGCCTTTTTTAACTTTTGCGCCCAACTGCACAAAGGATTCTGCCCCGGGCGATGGGGAAGAATAAAAAGTGCCCACCATCGGCGCTTTAACCAAATGGCCTTCGGGAATAGATGCTTCTTCCGTTGGCGCAGGCGCAGTGCCAACATTTGAAACGGAAACGCCCGATGCCGGCATGGGCATGGCTTGGGTCATTGCA
>JBNMHE010000041.1:0-13856 GCA_050872585.1 Rhodocyclales bacterium
ACGACCAGGTTTAAATAAAACATCTATACTGGATTGTTCATAAGAATTTCCTAAACCGAAAAATAAACTATATTTAACAACAACAAAACAAATAAAAAAAGTAGAAAATAAAATTAAAATATTTTTAAAAGGATTTTTAAAACAAATTATCCATTTAAAATAATAAGAAAAAGAAAGATAAACCAACAAAACAAGGGGAAAAATTGCCGCAACTTCTTTACACAAATAAAGAATATAACAAAAGAAACCTAAAAATAAACTATAAAAAGGTTTAAAACTTTCTATGTTATAAATAAAAAAAATGAAAAAATAAAATAACCATAAAGACAACGGAACAAAAGCATTTTCGCTCATAAAAGTAAGCGAATAAGATATATCTGGTAAAATTACTGTCAACAATAAAATAATAACAACAGAAATATTTTGATTTAAAAACTTTTTGGCAAAAAAATATGCGGGAAAAATAGAAGAAGAAAGCAAAAAAGAATTAATTAAAACTATAATTTGTTGTTGGATTTCTCTATTTTCAAATAAAAAAGCAGGAGCAATCAATAAAGAATAGAAAATTTTTTGATAATCGGTTGGTAAGTTATAAAGCAAAATACCACGACCATTTATTAAATTTTCGGCAATTTGATAATAACGCAATTCATCAGGATAAAATTCAATAATTTTTAGAAAAGAAGAAAAATAAAAACGAATAAAAACACTTAAAAAAAATAAGGAAAATAATAAAAAATAATTTTGAAAAGAATGTGGGTGCGCTGCATTCTTCATTTGAAAAACAACTTTGAAAATTTTTTTGCGTTGACCGTGGAAAAATGGTCGGGGCGGCGGGATTCGAACTCGCGACCCCTTGCACCCCATGCAAGTGCGCTACCAGACTGCGCCACGCCCCGACAAAAAAACGCAATTATACGCTATTTTTTATTTTTTAAAAGCACCAAAATGCTTTTTAATTCTTTTTTTATATTTTCAAGCCAAGCAGAATCTGCCAAAACCGCTTGCTTATTTGCGTTGGATGTGTTTTTTTCATCCCATTCCAATGTTGGATTTTTTGCAACATCATTTTCAAGAGCAGGTTCAGCCAAAACATTGCGCGCGCCGTGGATGGTGTAGCCTTTGGCATAAAGCAATTCGCGAATGCGCCGCACAAGCAAAACTTCGTGGTGTTGGTAATAACGCCGATTGCCGCGGCGCTTCACCTGCCGCAGTTGGGCAAATTCTTGTTCCCAATAGCGCAAAACGTGCGGTTTAACGCCGCACAATTCGCTGACCTCGCCAATTGTAAAATAGCGCTTGGCGGGAATAGGCGGCAAAACAACCTCGTCTTCAGACTTCGGCTGCCGCTCTTGTGCGGTTATTTTCTTCAACATCGGCTTTTAACTTTTGACTGGCATGAAAAGTGACCACGCGGCGCGCACTAATGGGAATGGCTTCTCCCGTTTTGGGATTTCTGCCCGGACGTTGCGGTTTATCGCGCAATTTGAAATTGCCAAAACCCGATAACTTCACCTCATCACCCGCAATTAAAGCGGCGCTGATTTCTTCAAAAAACGCTTCCACCATATCCTTGGCTTCGCGTTTGTTTAAACCGACCGAGTCAAAAAGAAGTTCTGCCAAATCAGCTTTGGTTAAGGTTGTCATAATCAACTACTCACGGCGTTGTGCCGAACAGGTTTTTTCCCAAACATTCAAAATGTGCGACAAAGTTTTTTCCACATCCGCCTCACTTAATGTTTTTTGTGTATCTTGCAAACTCACCCGAAACGCCAAACTTTTGCAATTTTCAGGAATGCCCGAACCGGTGTAAACATCAAATAAAACAATATCTTTCACCAGTTTTGGTAAAGTATTTTCTAGGTTTTTGCGCATAAAATCAAGTGAAATGTTTTTATCCACCACCACAGCCAAATCGCGCACAACGGCGGGGAATTTAGAAATTGGCGCAAAAGTGTTCAAAGTTCTTTTTGGAATTTGCGAAAGGTCTAATTCAAAAAGCATCGGCGCATTTGGAAAATCGTAATGTTGCACGTGTTTGGGATGCAATTCGCCCAAGATTCCCACATTTTTTTCATTGATTAAAATGCGGGCAGCGCGCCCCGGATGCAAAGCAGGATGGTTTTCAAGCGCTTCAAAACGCAGATTTTTAATTTTGTTTAAAAGCGATTCCACTTCGCCCTTCATATCAAAAAAATCAAGCATGCGTTTGGAATTTGCCCAATTTTCAGGCAAAGCCGAACCATACATTAACGCCGCCAAATGCCAAGGTTGCGCAAAATTTTCCGATTCGCCCTCTTCTTCTTTTTTATAAAACACGCGCCCAACTTCAAAAAGCCGCACGCGGTTTTGTTGTTGTTTTAAATTTTTGGATAAATTTTCAAGCAAACCGCCAATTAAAGAAGAACGCAACACCGACAAATGGCTGGCAATTGGATTCATCAACGCAATGGGCGTGGCATTGTTGCAAAAATTTTGTTCATTTTCTTTGGGAACAAAAGCAAAATTGATGACTTCAAAAAATCCACGGTCAACCAAAAATTTTTTTGAAAAATCCACAAAATTAAAATCTTGATGAAGCGGCATCACAAGCGGCGCAACAGGCGAATCAGAGGGGATTTCTTCATAACCATAAATGCGCACAACCTCTTCAATTAAATCTTCTTCAATTTCCAAATCAAAACGAAAACTCGGCACTTCCACTTGGTAGCTTGCGTTTTCATAATCCGTTTCAAATTCAAAATTAAGCCGCCCCAAAATGCCTTCAATATCTTCCACGTCAAATTTCACGCCAAGAATTTTTTCCAAACGTTGATGGCGCAAGGTGATGGGTTCTTTAATGGGCAAATCATCAAAAGACAAGGCTTCCACAATTTCGCCCGCTTTGCCGCCGCAAATGGACAAAATCAAATCGCTGGCGCGGTGCATTGCGGCAATGCAGCCTTCAAAATCCACGCCGCGCTCAAAACGATACGCCGCATCCGAAGTTAAATTAAATTGCCGCGCTTTGCCAGCCAAGGCGGCGGGCGTAAAAAAGGCGGATTCCAAAAAAACTTCCGTTGTGTTTAATGTAATGGCGGTTTTTTCCCCGCCCATCAAACCTGCTGCGGCAATGGCGCCCGAATCATCGCGTATGGTCAAAACGCCGTTTAAATCAATAGTCTGGCCATTTAAAAGTTTTAAAGTCTCGCCCGAATCGCCAAAACGAACATGAATATCACCCTTTAACGTGGCGTTATCAAAAGCGTGAAGTGGTTGACCTAATTCCAACATCACATAATTGGTGATATCCACCAAAACGCTCACGCTGCGCAAACCCGAACGCTCCAAACGATTTTTCATCCATTCGGGTGTTGCGGCTTGGGCATTGACATTTTTGAAAATACGCCCCAAATAACGTGGGCAAGATTGTGGCGAATCCAAAAAAATGGCGCGCGACTCGTGAATTTGCGCGGGTTTTTCTGGAATCATCGGCCATTGCAAAGGCGCACCAGTTAAGGCTTGCACTTCGCGCGCCACGCCCAAAATAGACAAACAATCCGCGCGGTTGGGCGTGAGTTTGATGGTGTATAAAACATCGTCCAAATCCAAATATTCGCGAATTGATGCGCCAATGGGCGCTTCTTCGGGCAAAACGAATAAGCCCGAGTGGTCGGCATTAATGCCCAATTCTTTGGCAGAACAAAGCATTCCTTGCGATTCCACACCGCGCATTTTGGTGGCTTTAATTTTGATTTTTTCGGGTAATTCTGCGCCAATCAGCGCACACGGCACGCGAATGCCTGCTTTGGCGTTTGGCGCGCCGCAAACAATTTGCAAAGGGTTTTCTTCACCAATATTGACGGAACAAATGTGCAATTTGTCGGCATTTGGGTGTTTTTGAACTTCCAAAATTTCGGCAATCACCACGCCTTTAAAAAAAGGCGCGGCGGTCTCTATTTCTTCTACTTCCAAGCCCGCCATTGTTAGCGATTCGGACAAAGCATCCGCGCTCAAATTGGTGTCGACCCAATAACGCAACCACGATTGTGAAAATTTCATTTTTATTCAATCCTTTTACTGCACAAATTGCGACAAAAACCGCACATCGCCATCAAAAAAGAGCCGCAAATCATCCACGTGGTGGCGCAACATGGTTAAACGATCAGGACCAAAACCAAAAGCAAAACCCGTGAAATGTTCCGGGTCAATTTTGGCAATTTTTAAAACATTGGGATGCACCATTCCGCAACCGGCAATTTCCAACCATTTGCCTTTGTTGGGGCCTGATTCAAAAGCCACATCAATTTCCGCCGAAGGTTCGGTAAAAGGAAAAAAAGACGGGCGAAAACGCACCAACAAATCATCTGTTTCAAAAAACTTGCGCAAAAAATCCGCCACCACGCCTTTTAAATCCGCAAAGCTGATATTTTTGCCAATCCACAAACCTTCCACTTGATGAAACATCGGAGAATGCGTGGCATCCGAATCCACACGATAAACGCGCCCGGGCGCAATAATGCGAATTTCGGGCATTTCTTCAACCAACCCATTTTTATTTTTGGCGCAATGTTGAACGTGTTTTTCCATAAAACGCGCTTGAATGGGGCTGGTGTGCGTGCGCAAAAGGTATTTTGTTAATAATTGGCCTTTTTCATCTTTTAAATAAAAAGTATCGTGCATGGAGCGCGCCGGATGATTTTCAGGCGTGTTTAAGGCGGTAAAGTTATAAAAATCTTCTTCAATTTCTGGACCATCGGCAACCGAAAAACCCATGGCGCCAAAAAGCGCTTCAATTCTTAATAAAGTTTGTGAAACCGGATGCAAAGCGCCTTGATTTTCACGCCTGCCGGGCAAGGTAACATCTAATTTTTCAGCAGCCAATCGCGCGTTTAAAGCTTCTTGTTTTAAAGCCAAGCGCCGATTTTCCAAGGCTTGTTCAATTTCTTTTTTTGCCGAGTTAATTTTTGCGCCTTTGGTTTTTTTTTCTTCAACCGATAAACTTGCCAAGGTTTTCAAATGCTGCGTAATGGCGCCGTTTTTGCCTAAAAATTGCGCTTTTTTGTCTTCCAAAGCTTCGGGCGTTTGTGCTTGCGCAAAAAAAGTTTTGGCACTTTCAATTAAAGATTCCAAAGATTCCAAAGATTGCAAAGAGTGCATTTTCAATTTTCCACGGTCAACTCAAAATTTTTTTCAAAAAAAAAGGAAGGCAGCGCCTTCCTTTTCTGCCTGTTTTGTCCAAAAGCAAATGGCTAAATGTTCAAAGCGTTTTTGGCTTGAATAGCAATCGCATTAAAAGCCTGAGAATCTTTGACCGCCAAATCTGCCAAAACTTTGCGGTCAATTTCAATGTTGGCTTTTTTCAAGCCATCCATCAAAGCGCTGTATTTCAAACCCAATGCACGCGCTGCCGCGTTGATGCGCACAATCCACAACGCACGGAATTGGCGTTTTCTTTGGCGGCGGTCGCGGTATTGATATTGCCCGGCTTTCATCACCGCTTCTTTGGCAATGCGGTAAACATTTTTGCGTCTGCCGCGGTAACCTTTGGCTTGTTCTAAAACTTTTTTATGACGGGCATGCGCAGTTACCCCACGTTTGACTCTTGGCATAATTTTCTCCTGTTAAGCATAAGGTAACATCGCGCGCACGCTTTTCACATCCGATGCGCACACTTCCACCGCACCGCGCAATTGGCGTTTTTGTTTGGTGGTTTTCTTGGTCAAAATATGGCGTTTGAACGCTTGACCGCGTTTGATAGAACCGCCAGCGCGTGCCAAAAAACGTTTTTTGGCGCCGCTTTTGCTCTTCATTTTGGGCATAATTTGCTCCTATTTTAATAGCCTTCAAGGTGGTTGCCGACGGCAACACTTTTTCAACCCCAAGTGCCGTTTAATTCATTGCAACAGCATTCGCCGTTTCGGTTTGTTCTGCCGAATCAAGCTGTTGCGCTTTTTCTGCTTTTTCAGATTTCGCTTTATTTTGCGATTTGCTGGTTTTTTTCTTGGCAGGCGCCACAACCATAATCATTTGACGACCTTCCATTTTGGGCATTTGTTCCACATTGCCAAATTCTTCCAAATCGGCTTTGATGCGTTCCAATTGCCGTGCGCCAAATTCTTGGTGCGCCATTTCGCGCCCACGAAAACGCAAGGTTACTTTCACTTTATCGCCATCTTCCAAAAAACGCAGCATATTGCGCAATTTGATTTGGTAATCGTTTTCATCTGTGCCCGGGCGCAATTTAATCTCTTTTAATTGCACCTGCTTTTGCTTTTGACGCGATTCGTGCGCACGTTTGGCTTCTTGGTATTTGAATTTGCCATAATCCATCACGCGGCAAACGGGCGGCGTGGCATTGGGGGCAATTTCAACCAAGTCGACCTCGGCATCTTCTGCCATGCGCAGCGCCGTGCGAATGTCGACGACTCCAAGTTGTTCTCCATTAGCACCAATTAAGCGAACTTGTGGTGCCGTGATTTCTTCATTGAGGCGATGCGCCTTATTCTGTGCGATGATTCAATCCCCTAAAAAAACAATTTAATTTGAAAGGTCTTTTTTCTGTTTTATTTGCGCTTGAATGCGTTGAATAAAATCTTCTAAAACCATTCCCCCTAAATCTTTTCCACGAAAACGCACGGCAATTTGTGCGTTTTCTTTTTCTTTTTCCCCTACCACAATTTGATAAGGCAAGCGCTTTGCGCTGTGCTCGCGGATTTTATAGCCGATTTTTTCATCGCGCAAATCCAAATGCACTTGAATGCCTGCATTTTGTAGGCTTTGCGCCACATTTTTTGCGTAATCGGCTTGCTTTTGAGAAATGCTCATCACCACAACTGGAATGGGCGATAACCAAACCGGTAAAGCGCCAGCATAATGCTCAATTAAAATACCGATAAAGCGCTCCAAAGACCCAAACAAAGCACGATGCAACATCACGGGGCGTTTTCGGGAATTGTCTTCTGCCACGTATTCAATATCAAAGCGCTCGGGCAAATTCATATCCACTTGCAAAGTGCCGCATTGCCAATCGCGCCCGATGGCATCGCGCAACACAAACTCCAATTTTGGCCCATAAAATGCCCCTTCGCCCGGGAATATTTCATAAGGCATTTGCATGTGATTGAGCGCAGTAGATAACGCATTTTCCAAAACATCCCAAAGTGCATCATCACCAATGCGATTTTCCGGCCGTGTGGAAAGTTTGATTTTGACGTTTTCAAAACCAAAATCTTTGTAAATATCCAAAATCAACTGCACCACGCGTTTGCATTCATCTTCCATTTGTTCGGTGGTGCAAAAAATATGCGCATCATCTTGCGTAAAATGCCGCACGCGCATCAAACCCAACAACGCACCCGAAGGTTCATAACGGTGAACCTTGCCAAATTCAGCCATTCGCAAAGGCAAATCGCGGTAACTTTTTAAGCCATAACCAAACAATGCCACAGCGCCCGGGCAATTCATTGGTTTTAAGGCAAAAACGCGCTCATCTTCCGTAGTTGTTGTGAACATATTGTCGCGGTAATTCAACCAATGCCCAGAAGTTTCCCACAAGGCGCGGTCCATCACGTCCGGCGTATTGACTTCCACATAACCCGCTTCTTCTTGGCGGCTGCGCATATATTCAATTAAAGTTTGAAACAAGCGCCAACCCTTTGGATGCCAAAAAACAGCGCCGGGCGCGTATTCTTCAAAATGGAACAAATCCAATTGTTGACCAAGTTTGCGGTGGTCGCGTTTTTCCGCTTCTTCTAATTGCGTTAAATAATTGTTTAAATCTTCTTTATTTGCCCACGCCGTGCCATAAATGCGTTGCAACATTGGATTTTTAGAATCCCCACGCCAATAAGCGCCAGCCACTTTCATTAGTTTAAAGGCTTTTAATTTGCCCGTTGATGGCACGTGCGGGCCGCGGCACAAATCGGTAAATTCGCCTTCTTTATAAAGCGAAACCACTTCATTTTCAGGTATTGCCGCAATCAACTCCGCTTTGTATTTTTCGCCTTTGTTTAAAAAAAACTGCACCGCTTCATCGCGCGCGCATACTTCACGCGTTACAGGAATATCGGCTTTGGCTAAGCGCGCCATCTCTTTTTCAATTTTTTCTAAATCATCGGGCGTAAAAGCGCGTTTGTAATCAAAATCGTAATAAAAACCGTTTTCAATAACCGGGCCAATGGTAACTTGCGCTTCGGGATACAAATTCTGCACGGCATACGCCATCAAATGCGCGGTGGAATGGCGTATGATTTCCAAACCTTCCTTATCTTTATCGGTAACAATGGCAAGGTTGCAATCGTTTTGAATGACAAAACTCAAATCAACGAGTTTGCCATCTACTTTTCCTGCAAGCGCCGCGCGGGCAAGCCCGGCACCAATTGCTTGCGCCACATCTTGAACGGATACGGGCGCGGCAAATTCACGACTGGCACCATCAGGTAAAGTAATCTTCATAAAAAAATAATGAAACAAAATGGTAGGCGGTATTGGAATCGAACCAACGACCTCCACGATGTCAACGTGGCGCTCTAACCAACTGAGCTAACCGCCTAGAAAAAATCGCAAATTTTAACGGCTTTTTAAAAGTTTTCAAGTTTTTTTGTCGCTACAATGCAAAAAGTTTTGTTTTTTTATATTCTTTCCAATGATGACTGGATTTTGGATTTTCTTACTCTGCGCAGGCGTGTTGTGGGGCGCAACCTTGCCTTTGAAAATCATTTTAAAAAAAGACCGGGATGATTTGGCGCATTTTCTGAAAAAACAAAAAGAACAAAACGCACGAGAAGAAAAAAATCAAAAATAAAAAATCCACGGTCAACACAAATTTTTTTTAAAAATTTTTTATCGTTGACCGTGGATTTTTTTGTTTCACAAAAAAAAATCATCACTTCATCAATTAAGCGGACAAAAAAACGACATCACAAAGGATGTCAGCAACACTTTTGGGAGTTGTTTATTTGCGTCTCTCAATCAACGCCACAAGGGTTCCGCCAGTCTCAACAAACTTGGTTTCATCCACCTTTTCGTCATAAGCCGTCATCACCAAGCTGTAAATTTTTTCACTCTTTTTTACTTCTTCTGTTTAACAAAAAATGGGCAGGAAAATTTAAACTGAAAAGCCCAAACTTCCCCAACCCGCATGTGTTGCAGACTTTGTCTGCTTGTTGCCACTGGTGCGCATATTCCAATCTGCTATATTGCCATGCTACTTAAATTGTGCAACAAATGTTTTTTTACAATCAAAAAAAGTTATTTATTTGCCATTCTATACGAAATATTTATAATGTCAACTACTTTTTTTTAATAAGAAAGGGTTTTTATGAAAAATAATCAATATCGTTTGGCATTAGATTTAGGTTCAACATCAATTGGTTGGGCAATGCTTAATTTAGAAAAAAAAGAAGAAAAAATGTTTGTTTCTTCAATTATAAAAACTGGTTGTCGTCTTTTTGATAATGGATTGGACAGGAAAGATGAAACATCCAAAGCGGCAGAAAGACGTAAACACCGTTCAATGCGGCGCAATCGCGACCGTTTTTTGCGGCGTCAAACAAAACTTCGCAATGCTTTGTTACAACTTTCTCTTTTGCCTCAAGACCAACAGGAATACAAAAAAACTATTCAACAAAATCCCATTTATTTGCGCTACAAAGCATTAAATGAATCCATTACATTGTTTGAATTGGGACGCGCCCTTTTGCATTTGAATTTGAGGCGCGGTTTTCAAAGCAATCGCAAAGATAAAAAATCAACAAGTTCTAAAAAAGACGATACCAAAAAAATTCAAAGAGCAATTAAAAAAACAAAAGAAAAAATGCAAACAATGCAATACCGAACAATTGGTGAATTTATGTTTTATCAATTACAAAATTTCAAACCAGAATTGGATGAAAAACATCCAACAAAATGTAATGAAAACGTTAAAATCATTAAAATAGACAAAAATGGAAAAGAAAAAGAAACAAAAGAATATAATTTTTATAGAGATAGAAAAATGATGAAAGAAGAATTTGAACTCATTTGGGAAACACAAAAAAAATTCCATTTTGAATGCCCACAAGTTTTTTCTAATGAAAACAAACAACATTTATACGATATTATTTTTTTTCAACGTCCTTTAAAACCAGTCAAACCCGGTTATTGCACTTTTGAAGAATATGAATTTCGTGCGCCCAAAGCTTTGCCTTCTTTTCAAGAATTTAGAATTTTACAAGATTTAAATCATTTAAAAATTGAAGAAGGAATTTTAAGTTTAGAAGAACGTGCACAATTGTTTAACAAACTAAACAAACAAAAAAGTTATAGTTTTAATCAAATCAAAAAAGATATTCAAAAAGAAAATGTGCAAATTAAAAGCGCGCACAAAGATGCTTTAAAAGGGAATATCACCAATTGTTTAATGGTTTCTGTTTTAAAAAACAAATGGTTTGAATTTGAATTAAAAAAACAAGATGAAATTGTTTTAAAAATTTTAGAAGAAGAAAACGAAGAAAATTTGATTTCTTATTTAAAAAACGAATGCAAAATTGATGACGAAATGGCGCAACAATTATTGGAATTGGATTTGCCCGAAGGTTATTCTCATTTGAGTTACAAAGCCATTCAAAACATTTTGCCGCATTTGAAAAAAGAAGTGATTACTTATGATAAAGCGTGCAACAAAGCTGGTTATGAAAATAAAAAACCAGATTTTACAAAAAAAAATGCGTTGACCGTGGAAAATCCGCAAATTAGAACAAAAATTAAAACCAATGATGAAACGGGCGAAAGAGAAATACAAACAAAAGAATTTTATCCGTATAAAAAACTGCCTTATTATGGCGAAATTTTGCCTAATTGCGTGGGTTTTGCAAGCCGAAATCCACAAGATTCTATTGAAAAACGTTTTGGAAAAATCAATAATCCAACAGTGCATATTGCTTTAAATCAAGTGCAAAAACTGGTCAATGCTTTAATTGAAAAATACGGTCATCCTCATGAAATTGTGATTGAATTGGCAAGAGATTTAAAAAATTCCAAAAAACAAAGGAAAAAAATAGAAAAAGAAAATGAAAAAAATAAAGAAAAAAATAAAGAATATGCAAAAAAAATTGAAGAACTCAATGAAAAACCCAATGCATACAATCTTTTGCGTTTTAAACTTTGGGAAGAACAAAATAAATCTTGTGTTTATTCTGGGCAAGAAATCAGTGCGGAAATGGCATTAAGTGCGCAAACTGAAATTGACCATATTGTTCCTTTTTCAATTAGTTTGGACGATTCTAACCACAACAAAGTTTTGGTTATCAAAAAAGCCAATCAAATTAAAGGAGCAAAAACACCCTTTCAAGCCAAAGAAATATTTGAAAAAGAAGGCGAAAATTGGAGTTGGAAAGCCATCACAGAAAGAATTAAAACTTTGCCACAACCCAAACAAGAACGTTTTAGTGAACACGCACATGAAACTTTTCACAAAAACAACTTTTTTTTGCCACGTGCTTTGAATGACACACGTTATATCAGTCGTGTGGCAAAAGATTATTTGGAGTGTATTTGCCCGGAACATGTTTTGGTTTCATCGGGAAAAATCACAGCAATTGTGCGCCATTTATTGGGTTTAAACACCATTTTAAATACCGAAGAAAACAAAAAAAATAGAAACGACCATCGCCATCATGCCGTGGATGCGTGTGTAATTGGAATCATTACACCTGGCTTGATTAATCAAATCAATAAACTTTCTGCACAAGGGGAAATAGAAGAATTCAATAGTTTTGAAAAAATTTTAAAGAAAACAAATATTGCTCATCCTAATTTTAGAGAGCAAGTAAAAAAAGCCATTGAACACATTAGAGTAAGTTACAAACCCAATCATCATTATCAAGGAGAAATGATGAAAGAGACGGCTTACAGTCTTCAAGGAGAAACAAATAAACGGGATAAAAAAAATAAAAAAACAAAAAAACTTTCTCAAAATGCCATTGTGATTTGCGATAAAAACAACCAACCTTACAAAGCATATGAAAGTGAAAACAATTACTGCATGGAATTTTTTGAAAATGAACAAGGAAAATGGCAAGGCAAATTGATTCGCCGTTTTGATGCTTACCAAATCATTAGAAAATTTGGAGAAAAAGAAGGAATGAAGCGCTTGCGCAATCCTTATCAAACGCAAGATGGCAAAAAATTGTTAATGCGCTTGATGATTAACGATTGTGTGCAAATGTTGGATAAAAATGATGGCATCCACAAAAAAATTTACCGCGTGGTTAAATTAACCGAAGGCAGGATTACTTTTGCAGAAATACATGAAGCCAATGTGGATAAACGAAACAGAGCCATACTCAAAAAAAATGGAGAAAATCAAGCGTTGACCGTGGAAAAAAGCAATTCTTGCCCCCAAAAAGAAGCGACCATTTCTTTTACAAAAACGCCCGATCAAATGCGCCAGCTTTGTGCGCGGCCGCTGAGCATTTCTATTTTGGGCAAAGTGCATTATTTGCCTTTTAAGTTTAAACACCGCTTCACTCCATCTTTGTTTTAAAAAACTTTGATTAAATAAATGTTGGGTCAAATTATAGAAATCAATATGGAAGGTTGTTATTTGTCTGTTTTTCGCGGTTTTTTGGAAATAAAAAAAGACAAAAAACTATGCCAACGCATTGCTTTGGATTCCATCATCGCCGTGATTGGCAATGCTTACAACCTAACTTACACCAACAATTTGTTGGTGGCGCTTGCCAAACACAAAGTGGTGGTTGTGTTTTGCGGAAAAAACCATTTGCCACAAAGTATGGCCTTGCCAATAGAAGGCAATTTTGAGCAATCCAAAAGAATTGCAGCACAAGCACAAGCGCCCTTACCTTTAAAAAAACAAGTTTGGGCAAAAATTGTTCAAGCAAAATTAAAAAACAGCGCTCGCGTTTTAAAAGCTCTTAACAAGCCTTTTGCTTATTTGGAACAACTTGCTAAAAAGGTTAAAAGCGGTGATTCAGACAATTGTGAAGCACTTGGTGCACGCTATTATTGGCATGAATTATTTGGAAAAGATTTTAGACGCAATCAAAATCAAGATGGTATCAATGCATTGTTAAACTATTCTTATACCATTTTACGTTCTGTTACTGCGCGCTTTGTTATCAGTTGCGGGTTAAATCCAAGTTTGGGCATTCATCATTGTCATCCTCAAAACACAATGCCATTGATAGATGATTTGATTGAACCCTTTCGTGCTTTTGCGGATTGTGTTGTTTATCAAATTGTTCAAAAAGGAATTTTTGAAGTAAATGCACAAAGTAAAAAAGAAATTGTTATGTTGCTTTATAAAGATATTTCATCACCAGAAGGAGTTATTCCTATAATGATTTATATTCAAAAATTGGCATATTCTTTGGTTAAAATTTATTTAAAAGAATCTAAAAAATTAGATTTTCCGTTGGAAATTCCAATGGAATTGTTTTTAAAGGATTAAAAATGCTATCAGGGTATCGTATTATGTGGATTTTAGTAATGTTTGATTTGCCAGTCAAAACCAAAAAAGAGCGTGATGAAGCCAATCATTTTCGCAAATTCTTGTTGGATTTGGGTTTTATGCGCGAGCAATTAAGTGTTTATATGCGTTTTTGCACGGGTTATGCGCAAATTGAAAAATATGCGCATCAAATTGAAAAATCGCTTCCAGAAGGTGGCAAAGTGAGCATTATGCAATTAACGGACAAACAATTTGGGCGCACTTTGCGTTTTTGGGGAAGGAAATCCAAGCCGGTGGATGAATCGCCAGATTTATTTGTTTTGATTTAAATGAAAAAAATAAAGCGTTGACCGTGGATTTTTTTAAAAAAATCCACGGTCAACGCTTTATTTTTTTCATTTAAATCAAAACAAATAAATCTGGC
>JBNMHE010000042.1:0-13353 GCA_050872585.1 Rhodocyclales bacterium
ATAAAATGTTGGGTTTGCCCGCCCACGATTGCGATTTTGTGGTAGTCGGCGCCACGCCAGAAGAAATGCTCAAAAATGGTTTTATGCCGGTTGGGCGCGATTTTCCCGTTTTTTTGCATCCCAAAACGCACGAAGAATACGCGCTTGCCAGAACCGAGCGCCAAAGCGGCAAAGGTTACCACGGCTTTACCTTTTACACCGCGCCCAGCGTGACCATTGAAGAAGATTTAAAACGGCGCGATTTAACCATCAACGCAATGGCGGAAAACGTGGCAACGGGCAAAAAAATTGACCCTTTTGGCGGCGAAAATGATTTAAACAACAAAATTTTGCGCCACGTATCGCTTGCTTTTTGTGAAGATCCCGTGCGCATTTTGCGCTTGGCGCGTTTTTGGGCAAGGTTTGCAGATTTTAAAATTGCGGATGAAACGCAAAACCTTTGCCAAAAAATGATTGCAACAGGCGAAATTGATTTTTTGGTGAAAGAGCGCGTTTGGCAAGAATTTGCCAAAGGTTTGATGGAAAAAACGCCTGCCAAAATGTTGGAATTTTGGTGGCAATTTGGCATTTTTCAGCATTTTTTTAAAGGTTTGGATTTTTCCACGGTCAACCCCAAAAAATTTTCAAAATTAAACGATGCCGCCAAACAAAATTTGGCGCTTAATCAACGCTTTGCGGTTTTTTGTGGCATTTTGGGCGATGAAACAATGGCAAAAAAAATTGCACAACAATTTGCCGCGCCCAAAGATTGTGCGGTTTCTGGTGCGTTGTTGTGCCGTTTTAAAAATCAAAAAATTTCAGCGTTGACCGCGGAAAATTGGCACGATTTTTTAACCGCTTTTGATATTATTCGCCGCCCAAAACGTTTTGAAGATTATTTGCAAGCGGCGGCGGTTTTAAAACCTTTAAACGTGAATCGCTTGCGTGGCGCGGCATTGGCGTTTCATTCAGCCAAAATTTCAAAAATCGTTCACAATACGCCACCCAATGAAATTGCCCAAAAAATTCGTGCAGTGCGCATTGCGGCATTGGAAGATTTTTTTAAAAACGAAAGGATTTTTAATGAAAAAGCACAAGGTTGAAGGTTTGGAAGTTTTGTCTGTGGAAGCGGATTTTCCTGCCGACCAGCCGCCGATTTTGTTCATTCATGGCGCTTTTGCTGGCGCTTGGATGTGGGCAGATACCTTTATGCCGTATTTGGCAAAAGCTGGGCATTCTTGTTATGCCTTGTCGTTGCGTTGCCACGGCGAGAGCACCGGCTTTGGCGATATTGATTGGGTTTCCGTTTCCGATTATGCCGATGATGTGGAAAAAACAATGGCGTGGTTGGATGAAAAAGAAGGTTGCAATCCCGTGGTGGTTGGGCATTCTATGGGCGGTTTTGTGGTGCAAAAAGTGTTGGAAAGAAGGAGTCTTCGCGCCGCCGTTTTAATGTGTTCGGTGCCGCCGCAAGGTTTGGTGGCTTCTCAAATGAGTTTGATTTTGCAAAAACCGCATTTGTTTGCGGAAATCAACCAAATTTTAAATACGCATGAAAACCCTGAAATTGCCGTTTTGCGCGAAGCCTTGTTTGCCACACAAGTGGATAAAAAATTGTTGAATTCATGGGTGGGCAAAATGACCTTGGAGTCGCACCGCGCCATTTGGGATATGTCTATGTTTAGCCTGCCGCAGTTGCGCTTGATTCACAAGTCGCCCATGCTCATTATCGGTGCGGAAAAAGACGCCCTTGTGCCGCCTTTTTTGGTGCAAGCCACCGGCCAGAATTATTCCTTGCCCGTGCATATTTTTGAAGGAATGGGGCACGCTTTAACGCACGAACAAGGTTGGCAAGAAGTGGCGGATTTTATCCATGATTGGATGCTGGAAAACGAAATTTAAAGTTTTGTTGTAAAATCATTTTTTTTAACCGCTCTATCAAACTGGGGCATTTTTCAAAGAAAGAGAGAGTTTGAAATGTTAACAACCGAACAAAAAGCTGCTGTGGTCAAAGATTACCAACGTGCCGAAAACGATACCGGCTCGCCCGAAGTGCAAGTGGCGCTTTTAACAGCACGCATCAATGATTTGACGCCGCATTTTAAAGAACACATCAAAGATCATCATTCGCGCCGCGGTTTGTTGCGCTTGGTTTCCCAACGCCGCAAATTGTTGGATTATTTAAAAAGCAAAGACATTGAACGCTACCGCACCTTGATTACGCGTTTGGGTTTGCGCAAATAATGATTTTCCACGGTCAACAAAAAATTTTTTTCAAAAAAAATTTTTGTTGACCGTGGAAAAATAACGAAAGGTTTTTTCAATGTTTGACAAAGTCAAAAAAACATTTTCTTATGGCGCACACACCGTTACGCTTGAAACGGGTGAAATTGCGCGGCAAGCCACAGGCGCCGTTTTGGTTTCTATGGATGAAACGGTGGTGTTGGTTAGCGTTGTTGCCGCCAAAGACGTGCGCGAAGGGCAAGATTTTTTTCCGCTCACGGTGGATTACCAAGAAAAAATGTATGCCGCCGGGCGCATTCCGGGCGGCTTTTTTAAGCGCGAAGGTCGCCCTTCTGAAAAAGAAATTTTAACGGCGCGCTTGATTGACCGCCCGATTCGCCCGTTGTTCCCCGAAGGTTTTTACAACGAAATTCAAATTGTGGCGACCGTTTTGTCTTTAAACCCCGAGGTTGACCCCGACATTCCAGCGATGATTGGCGCATCCGCCGCTTTGGCAATTTCTGGCGTGCCGTTTTATGGTCCTTTGGGTGCGGCACGCGTGGGTTTTATTAACAATGAATATGTGCTTTGTCCTACGCAATCGCAATTAAAACAAACGGCTTTGGATTTGGTGGTGGCAGGCACTGAATCGGCAGTGTTGATGGTGGAATCAGAAGCCAAACAATTGTCGGAAGAAGTGATGTTGGGCGCGGTGGTTTTTGGGCACAATGAAATGCAAAAAGCCATTGAAGCCATCAATCAACTGGTAGAAGAAGCCGGCAAACCCGAATGGGAATGGAGTGCGCCGCCCAAAGATGAAGAACTGCTTGCCAAACTTTCTGCAAACTATGAATCCAAAATTACCGAGGCATTTCAAATTACCGCCAAACAAGAGCGCAACAATGCGCTTAAAACCTTGCGCGATGCGGCAATAGCCGAATTTTGCACGGAGGAATCGGGCGTGGCGGAAAATACGCTTGCCAATTTGTTTATGGATTTGGAAGCCAAAATTGTAAGAGGTCGCATTTTATCCGGGCAGCCGCGCATTGACGGGCGCGATACGCGAACAGTGCGCCCAATTACAATTCGCACAGGCGTTTTGCCCCGAACGCATGGCTCGGCTTTGTTTACGCGCGGGGAGACGCAATCTTTGGCGGTGGCAACGCTTGGCACCAATCGCGATGAACAAATTGTGGATGCTTTGTCGGGCGAATACCGCGAGCGTTTTATGTTGCATTACAATATGCCGCCTTTTGCCACAGGCGAATGCGGCAGAGTAGGTTCGCCCAAGCGGCGCGAAATTGGCCACGGGCGCTTGGCAAAACGTGCCTTGGCGGCGGTGTTGCCCAGCGAAGAAGAGTTTTCTTATAGTATGCGCGTGGTCTCTGAAATTACCGAATCCAATGGTTCATCGTCTATGGCATCGGTGTGCGGCGGTTGCTTGTCTTTGTTGGATGCCGGCGTGCCGTTGAAAGCGCATGTGGCAGGCGTGGCAATGGGCTTGATTAAAGAGGACAATCGCTTTGCGGTTTTAACCGATATTTTGGGTGATGAAGACCACTTGGGCGATATGGATTTCAAAGTGGCTGGCACGGAAAATGGTGTTACCGCTTTGCAAATGGATATCAAAATCCAAGGCATTACCAAAGAAATTATGCAAGTGGCGCTCTCCCAAGCGCACGAAGCGCGTTTGCACATTTTGGGTTTGATGAAAAATGCGCTTTCCGATTGCCGCGAAGAAATGTCGGTTTATGCGCCGCGCCTTTATACCTTTAAAATCAATCCAGAAAAAATTCGGGATGTGATTGGCAAAGGTGGCGTTACCATTCGTGCTTTAACGGAGGAAACCGGCACCACCATTGATTTAACCGATGATGGGCAAGTGACCATTGCTTCTTCCAACAATGAAATGGCGCTTCTTGCCAAAAAACGCATTGAAGATTTGGTGGCGGAAGTGGAAGTGGGCAAAATTTACGAAGGCACCGTGATCAAAATTTTGGATTTTGGTGCGGTGGTGCAAGTTTTGCCGGGCAAAGATGGTTTGCTGCATATTTCGCAAATTGCCAAAGAGCGTGTGAACAAAGTGGAAGATTATTTGAAAGAAGGTCAAAGTGTGCGGGTGAAAGCCATTGGCGTGGATGACCGCGGACGAGTCAAACTTTCAATGAAAGCGCTTTTGGAAGAGATGCCGCCCGCTTAAATCAAAATCAAAAAAGCGGATTGAAAAATCCGCTTTTTTCATTTTTGTTTTAAAAAAAGGAATCAATAATGACTGAAAATGATTTAAAAAACAATTTAAAAAAAGGTTTGGTAAATTATTTAAAAAATTATATATCTGATAATGAATTAAAAACGTGGATTATGACATTGGATTTTAAAATAAAAAAAGAAGAAGACAAAATAGAAGTAATTGTATTGGCTTTAAATATATTTTCATTGGATATGATTAGAGATAAATATATTGAAGATATTCGCAAATATATATTTGTTCATTTTAAAGAATATGATAAAGAAAATGTAATAATTAAATTTGCGGTTAATTCCAATCCGCCCAAAATAAAAAAATCCACGGTCAACGCCGAAAAAGTTTTAAAAAACACCATTAAAAAACCGCGTGATTTTACACATTTGAATGCCAATTATACTTTTGAAAAATTGGTGAAAGGAAAATCCAACGAATTTGCTTATATTTGCGCACAGCGCATTGCCGAAGAGCCGGGCAAAGAATACAATCCGCTTTTTATTTACGGCGCATCGGGTTTGGGCAAAACGCACATTATGCAAGCCATTGGCAACCAAATTGTGCAAACCATGCCGGAAAAAAATGTGCGTTATATGCTGGTGCAACAATATACCAACAAATGGATTGAATCTTTAAAAAAAGGCACCGCGGATGATTTTAAAAAAGATTTTCAAAATGTGGATGTTTTGTTAATTGATGATATTCAATTTTTTACGGCAAAAGGCAGCACGCAAGAAGAGTTTTTTTATTTGTTTAATCATTTAAGAGAAAATCAAAAACAAATTATTTTAACCAGCGATGATGTGCCCAAAAATTTAAAAGATTTGGATGATCGTTTAAAAACCCGATTTTCAGAAGGATTAACCGTTTTGGTTAATCCGCCAGAATTTGAAATGCGGGTTGCGATTTTAAATAAAAAAGCAGAAGATATGCGCATACAATTAAATGAAGAATCGGCATTTTATGTGGCACAACATTTGTTTACCAATGTGCGTGATTTAGAAGGTGCTTTAAATAATATCAAAGCTTATTCCAATTTAATGAAGAAAAAAGTGGTGGATTTGGATTTAACCAAAGAAGCCTTGCGCGATACCATTTGCGCGATTGTGCATGTGCAAATCAGTGATATTCAACAAGCGGTTGCGGATTTTACCGGCACCAAAATGACGGATTTAATCGGCAAAAGCCGAAAATCTTCGTTGGTGTTGCCGCGGCATATGGCGATGTGGTTGTGCCGCGAAATCACGCACAAAAGTTTGCCGGAAATTGCGGCGAGTTTTGGCGGGCGGCATCATACTTCGGTTTTGAGCGCCATTCAAACCATTCAAAAAAACATGGAAAATGATGAGCGTTTGCGCAACAATTTGGAGCGTTTGCGCGTGAGCATTACCGGTTCAAGCGATCGTTAAAAAATCCACGGTCAACGTTTTATTTTTTTGAAAAATAGTTTGTGAAAATAGGCTAAAATAGCGCTTTTTATTTTTTGATTTTGGAGTAGTGAAATGGCTTTTTTAAATGCAAATAGAAACGATTTGTTGGCTTCTTTGAAAATAGTTTCAGGCATTGTGGATAGAAAACATACCTTTGAAATTTTTTCCAATGTGTTGCTGGAAAAGAAAAATGGTCAATTGTGGATGATTTCTACTGATAAAGAAATTCAAGTTACTGCCAATATCAAAGGAGTGGAAGTTTCCGATGATGATGCCATCACGGTGAATGCCAAATTGTTGCAAGATATTTTGTCGGTTGTGCCGCAAGGCGCCAATGTGGAATTGGTTTTGGAAGAAAACAAGTTGAATGTTAAATCCGGCAAAAGTCGCTGGACTTTGCAAACTTTGCCTGCCGATGAATTTACGCGCATGAAAGAAAACGTCAAAGCCAATGTGCAGTTGAGTTTGCCCAAACAAGAATTAAAACGCATTTTAAGCCACCACTACGCAATGGGTATTTCCGAGCCGCGTCAATTTTTAAATGGCTTGTTGTTCAAATTAGAAGGCGAGCGTTTGGTGACAGTGGCAACCGATGGCCACAGAATGGCATTTGCTTGCGCCGCTTTAAAAGAAAATTTTGAAGAACAACAAATTGTGTTGCCGCGCAAAACAGTATTGGAGTTAAATCGTTTGATTGCCAATCATTCCAATAAAGAAGAAGCCGAAGAGGTTCAAATTTCTATTTCCGGCACCGATGATAAACGTCAAGTTTCTTTTGCTTTTGATGGCATAGAATTGATTTCTAAAATTTTGGATACGGAATATCCGGATTATCGTCCCATTATTCCCACCGATTTAAAATTTAACGCCATTTTTGAACGTGAAGAATTAAGTGCCGCGTTGCAACGTGTGGCAGTGGTGACTGCTGGCGTGAGCACAACGCGTGCCATTCATTTTAATTTGTCTCAAAATAAATTAAAACTGACAACCTTTAATCAAAAAAATGAAGAAGCCCAAGAAGAAATGGATGTTATTTACGTGGGCGAAAAAGAGATTGAATTGATTTACAACATTGCTTATATGGACGTTTTGCAAAATATCGGCGGCAAAACCGTCACTTTGTTTTTTAACGATGAAAAAAGCACTGCGGTCATTACAACCGAAGGTGATGAAAATTTCAAATACGCTTTAATGCCCATTCGTGCCTAATCTGCATTAAGGACAAACTATGACAGATGTTCAAACACCGCTTTACGCTGAAAATAGTATTCAAGTATTAGAAGGTTTGGAGGCGGTGCGCTTGCGCCCCGGCATGTATATTGGCGATACTTCGGATGGCACAGGTTTACACCATTTGATTTTTGAAGTGGTGGACAACTCCATTGACGAAGCGCTTGCTGGTTTTTGCGACAAAATTGTGGTCACCATTCACGCGGACAATTCGGTCAGCATTGCGGACAATGGGCGCGGCATTCCGGTGGGCATCAAAATGGATGACAAAAACGAGCCGCGCCGCTCAGCTGCTGAAATTGCTTTGACGGAATTGCATGCGGGCGGCAAGTTTAATCAAAATTCTTATAAAGTTTCGGGCGGTTTGCATGGCGTAGGGGTTTCTTGTGTGAATGCTTTGTCGCAATGGTTAAAACTGACCATTTGTCGCGATGGCAAAAAGCATTTTTTGGAATTTGAAAAAGGATCCACGGTCAACCGCCAAATTTTTTCAGAAAATGGCATTGAAGTTTCCCCTATGCGTGATTTGGGCGAAACGGACAAACGCGGCACGGAAGTGCATTTTTTGGCCGACCACACCATTTTTGGTCACATTGATTTTTCTTATGATGTTTTGGCGCGGCGTTTGCGTGAACTCTCATTTTTGAATAATGGCGTTACCATTATTTTGGTGGACAAACGCAACAACAAAGAAGAAACTTTTTCTTATGCTGGTGGCGTCAAAAGTTTTGTGGAATATATTAATCGCAACAAAACAACATTGCATCCCGGTGTTTTTTATGCGCAAGGTCAAGCGCAAACGGAAAATGAAGCCGCCATTCATGTTGAAGTGGCTATGCAATGGAATGATTCTTACCAAGAACAAGTTTTGTGTTTTACCAACAACATTCCGCAAATTGATGGTGGCACGCATTTAACGGGTTTAAGAGCGGCGATGACGCGCGTTATCAACAAATACATTGAAACCAACGAGATTGCCAAAAAAGCCAAAGTGGAAATTGCCGGTGAAGATATGCGTGAAGGTTTGGCGTGCGTTTTGTCTATTAAAATGCCTGACCCCAAATTTTCCGCACAAACCAAAACCAAATTGGTTTCCAGTGAAGCGCGTCCCGCTGTGGAAGAGGTGGTGGCAACCAAATTAGCGGATTTTTTATTGGAAAATCCAAACGATGCCAAAATTATTTGCAACAAAATTGTGGAAGCCTCGCGCGCCAGAGAAGCAGCACGCCGTGCGCGCGAGATGACGCGCCGCAAAGGTGTTCTGGATGGCGCGGGTTTGCCCGGAAAATTAGCTGATTGCCAAGAAAAAGACCCGGCACTTTGTGAAATTTACATTGTGGAGGGTGATTCTGCGGGTGGTTCTGCCAAACAAGGAAGAGACCGCAAGTTTCAAGCGATTTTGCCTTTGCGCGGCAAGGTTTTGAATGTGGAAAAAGCGCGTTTTGATAAATTAATTGCTTCTGAACAAATTGTGACTTTAATCACCGCGTTGGGAACGGGCATTGGCAAAGAAGATTTCAATATTGAAAAATTGCGTTATCACCGCATCATCATTATGACCGATGCCGATGTGGATGGTGCGCACATTCGCACACTGCTTTTGACTTTGTTTTACCGCAAAATGCCGGAATTGATTGAGCATGGCTATATTTACATTGCGCAACCGCCTTTGTATAAAGTTAAACATGGCAAAACCGAATCTTATTTAAAAGACGATGCGGAATACCAATCTTTTTTATTAAAATTGGCTTTAAAGGAAACGGCATTTTTATCTTCATCTGCTGTGGATAAAATACAAGGTGAAGAATTGAATCGTTTGGTGCAAGAATGGTTAAAAACGCAAAATATTATTGCGCAGTTGGCCAATGTGGTGAACAAAACGGTTTTGGATACGTGGGTTTATCAAAATATCAAAGCAAAATTAAGCGATTTTGAAAATACTGCTCTTGTTGCGCAAACTTTAAATGCACATTTGCCGGAGCATATTCGTGTTGCCGAGTATTTTAATCAAGAAGAAAATCTGTGGCGTTTGAAAATTGATGAAACCGTGCATGGCAATACCCAAACCACATGGATTGACCAAGAATTGTTAAATTCTGCTGATTTTGCACATTTGATGCGCATGGCGGACACTTTGCAACAGTTGTTGAATGCGGAATCGGTGTTTGAGCGTGGAGAGAAAAAATATCCGGCGCAAAATTTTGGCAAAGCCATAACAAATTTGCTTTCGGATGTTGAAAAAAATATCGGCAAACAACGTTACAAAGGTTTGGGGGAAATGAATCCCGAACAACTTTGGGAAACCACAATGAATCCTTCTGTGCGGCGTCTTTTGCGCGTAAAAATTGACGATGCCATTGCCGCAGATGAAATTTTTACCACTTTAATGGGCGAAGTGGTGGAGCCACGCCGCCATTTTATTGAAGCCAATGCACTTTCGGCGCGCATTGATATTTAAAGAAGGAAAATCATGCAAGCAAGCACGGCGCATCATCCGGATTTGAGTTGGAGCCAAGTGCATGAAACCGTGGTGATGTTGGAATTGGCAGCCAAACAAATTGAATCGGCTATGAAAGATGGCAATTCTTCGGTTGAAGTTCTGGCCAATTCTTTTACCGAACTGGCTGAATCTATGCGCAAAATTTGTCAAGGATTTGCGCAATTGCCCAATTCCGGTGATGGTTTGGAAAATGCCAAAGCGGATTTGGCTGCTGTTTCGCAATACGCTTCTCATTTGATTACCAAAGCGGTGATTGCTTTTCAGTTTTATGACAAATTGGCGCAACGTTTAACGCATGTCAGCACCAGTTTGGGCGATTTAAGCGATTTGGTAGCGGACAAAACCCGTCTTTTTTTGCCGCAAGAATGGGTGAAATTGCAGGAAAAAATCCGTATGCATTATTCCACGCCCGAAGAAATGGCCATGTTTGATGCTGTGATTCACGGCATGCGCATCAACGAGGCTTTACAAAAATATCCTTTGCCTGCCAACACCAATAACATTGAATTATTTTAAAAAATCCACGGTCAACTTGAAAAAATTTTCAAAAAAATTTTGGGTTGACCGTGGAAAATCAATTAAATTAATCAAATGAATTTATCCAACAAAACATTTTCAGACGATTTAAAACAACGTTTGTATGTTGAAACGCAAAAACAAATGCGTTTTAATTCCCATTTTTCTATTTTAATTTGGACGAATGAACACAATGATTTTCCGCTTGATTTGGCGCAACTGGGTGCAAAAATAACGTGGATTTCAATGGCGGAATATATTCAAAAAATCAATCAAAAAACAAAAGAAAAAAATTTAAAAGAATTAAAAGAATCAATTTGTTTTTTGCCTTTTTCTAATTTTAAAATTCCTAATGATTCTTCTAAAAATTTTCCATATGATTTTATTTATTTGGGCAATTTTATCAATCAATTAACTTATGCGGCAGCGGGTTATTTAATTGAGGATTTAATGCAAAAATTACATATTGGTGGAAAAATATTTATTTTCCTCAATGGTTTAAATAATGAAAACAAAAAAGATTATCCGCATTTTGAAAAAAATGTGCGCGAACGATTTTGTCCTTTTAAAAACGAACATTTTCCAGTTTGTTTGTATTATGAACGCGATTTAAATTTATTATTATTAGAAAGTGGATTAAGTGTTTTGCGCAGTCAGCAATTAAAAAATGGCAATATAGAAATTATTGCTGTTAGAATTTAAAAATGGAGAATAAAAATGGTTCCTCATTTAAAAACTGCTTTAAAAGGTCCTTTGTTGGAGTTGGAAAAAAAGTTTTTGGAAAATACCAGCAAAATTGAATTTTGGTTTAGAGAACAATGGCAAAAACATCAACCTGTTTTTTATTCTTCTTGTGATTTAAGAAATTCCGGTTTTAAATTAGCGCCGGTGGATTTAAATTTATTTCCAGGTGGATTTAATAATTTAAATCATTCTTTTTTTCCTTTATGTGTGCAAGCTACCATTTCGCGTATTGATTCTTTATGTGCCAATGCGCAACGTGTTTTATTAATTCCGGAAAATCACACGCGTAATTTATTTTATTTGGAAAATGTTTTTCAATTGGCACACATTTTAAAATTGTCTGGTTTGGAAGTGCGCATTGGTAGTTTTATTCCTGATTTAAAAGAAAATAAAATCATTGAATTAAATGATAATCGTCAATTGTGTTTGGAACCTTTGGTTTTTAAAAATAATCGTTTGGGTTTAAAAGATTTTGATCCTTGTTTGATTTTATTAAACAATGATTTATCGGCAGGCGTGCCAGATATTTTAAATCAAGTGCAAGAACAAGTGATTTTGCCGCCTTTGCATGCGGGTTGGAAAACGCGGCGCAAATCGGCACATTTTAGGGCTTATGACCGTTTGGTCAATGATTTTGCGCGCCATATGGAAATTGATGCTTGGCGTATTAATCCGGCTTTTGGGGTGTGCCAAAGTGTTAATTTTCACGAGCGCCAAGGTGAAGAATGCTTAACGCATAGTGTGGCAGTTGTTTTGGAACGCGTGAAGGCAAAATACAAAGAATACGGCATAGATGAAAAACCTTTTGTGGTGGTTAAAGCCGATGCCGGCACTTATGGCATGGGCATTATGACCGTGTATGATGCGCGCGATGTGGTGGCTTTAAACCGCAAGCAACGCAACAAAATGAGTGTGATTAAAGAAGGGCAGTCGGTAAGCGAGGTTTTAATCCAAGAAGGCGTGCATACTTTTGAAACCTTAAATCAATCGCCTGCTGAACCGGTAGTGTATATGATGGATAAATTTGTGGTGGGCGGTTTTTATCGTGTGAATACGCAACGCGGAAAAGATGAAAACCTCAATGCGCCGGGCATGCATTTTGAACCTTTGGCTTTTGAAACCGGTTGTCATCAACCTGATTGTGCTGACAGACCTGATGCGCCGCCCAATCGTTTTTATGCTTATGGTGTGGTGGCGCGTCTTGCGGCATTGGCAGCTTCCTTAGAGTTGGAAGAAAACAATGAATAAACCGGAATTACTCGCGCCTGCTGGGTCTTTAAGAATGCTGCAAACCGCATTTGATTTTGGTTCGGATGCCATTTATTTGGGTGCGCCGCGTTATAGTTTGCGCGTGCGCAACAATGAATTTCATAAAATAGAAAACATCAATAATGCTATTCAACAGGCACATGCTTTAAATAAAAAAATATATATTTTAACGAATATCTTTGCGCATCATTCTAAAATTAAAACTTTTATTAAAGATATTCAAAACATTGTTGATTTAAAACCCGATGCTTTTATTGTATCCGATCCGGGAATTATTGAATTATTTCAAACCCATTTTGAAAATGTGCCTTTGCATTTATCGGTTCAAGCCAACACGGTAAATAGTTCGGCCATTCAATTTTGGGAAAAAAATGGAATCAGCCGCGTTATTTTATCTCGAGAATTATCTTTAAATGAAATTGAAATCATTAGAAATGATTGCCCGGATATTGAATTAGAAGTTTTTATTCACGGCGCCTTGTGTATTGCTTATTCTGGACGTTGTTTGATATCGGGCTATTTTAATCATCGCGATGCCAATCAAGGCACATGCACCAATGCTTGCCGTTGGGAATACAAAATGTATGCCGAAGAAAAAAATCGCCCCAATGAATTGATGCCTTTTGAAGAAGATGAAAACGGAAGTTATTTGTTTAATTCAAAAGATTTGTGCGCCTTAAAACATATAGAAAATTTAATGAAAATCGGCGTTGATTCTTTTAAAATTGAAGGCAGAACAAAAAGCGCTTATTATGTTGCGCGAGTGGTGCAAGTTTATCAAAAAGCCATTGATTTAATTTTAAAAGGCGAAAAAATAACCGATGATTTGTATTATTCTTTAAATTTATTATCCAATCGTGGTTATACCGATGGTTTTTTTGCGCGTCATTCTATTCAAGATTATCAAAATTACGAACGCGGTTATTCTTTATCTCATCAAGCACAATATATTGGCGATGTTTTGGAATACGATGAAAATAAAAAATTGATGCATATTTTGGTTAAAAATCATTTTGAAGTGGGCGATAAAATAGAATGCATTCATCCAAATGGCAATATTATTAAAACAATAGATTTTATTCAAAATGAACAAGGTAACTATATTAACGTTGCTCCGGGAAATGGTTATCATGTTTGGCTAAATTTAGAAAGAAATTTGAGCGGTTCTTTTTTGGCAAAAATAAATAAAACATAATAATGAAAGACAAAAAATGAAAGAC
>JBNMHE010000043.1:0-13154 GCA_050872585.1 Rhodocyclales bacterium
AAACGCAATTTTTGGAATTTGTGCGGCAAATGATGGAATCGCAAAAATCCCCACGCTTGGATTTGCCGAATTTTTCAATGTTCATCCAATACGGCCAATTAAAATGGCAAAAATCCACGGTGAGCGCAAAATTTTGAAAAAATTTTGCGTTCACCGTGGAAAAATACATTTTTTTAAAATGTTATAATTTCTCTTCATTCAAACGATTTAAAAATATGCGCCAAAACGTTTTTCAGCCCGAACTTTCTGATTCGCTGTCTTTTTGTGCGGAGATGGATTTTTTTAGTCCCAAGGATGCCGCGCTCTGGGCAAGTCGTTATTTAGGCAAAAACGTTACCAGCAACAACGTGCTTTATTTGATTAATTACGGCAAAATCGGCAATTATGCTCAAAATGCGCGAGAAAATTTAATCAGCAAAACCGAACTCAAAGCCTATTATGATTCGGTAATTTTAAATAAAACAGAATATTTAAATCCGCTTTCTTTTGCGCAATTTAAAGAGGCGGAAACAACCAAACATATACACCGCCTGCATCCTTATAAAGGCAAATTTATTCCGCAGTTGGTCGCTTATTTTTTGGATAATCATACTGATGATTTAAAAAAAGAAGTATTTTTTAAAAGCGGTGATATTATCTTGGATTTTTTTTGTGGCTCGGGCACAACATTAGCTGTTGCTAATGAATTGGGTATTCACGCTATCGGTTTGGAACTTTCTTATTTTAATACTCTATTATGCAATGCTAAAATCAAAGATTATGATTTAAAAAAAATGGAAAAAGAATTAAAAAAACTTATTTTTATTTTAGAAACTACTGAACGACAAGGTAATATCACAGAATTTGATTTTTTATTAACAGAAGAATTGAGCGAATTTAATCGGCAATATTTTCCAAGTAAATAATTTAAACGACGGGTAGCTTTAAAAGAAATTAACGAAAAAGCATTTGGTGCAGAAAAGGAAAAAGAATTTTTACCTATTTTTAAAAGGATTATTCAACAATTTAGAATTCAAATTGAAACAAATCAAAATGGCAATTTTTTTGAAAAATGGTATTTGAAAAA
Source organism: Rhodocyclales bacterium (assembly GCA_050872585.1). Classification (GTDB taxonomy): domain Bacteria; phylum Pseudomonadota; class Gammaproteobacteria; order Burkholderiales; family Rhodocyclaceae; genus SFHR01. The sequence continues at coordinate 1,067 of JBNMHE010000043.1, forward strand.
TATCCAAAATGAAATTTTATTATTAAAAAATGAAATTGATAAAGCTCCGTCTGATTTACAAGATATTTTGCGCATTATTTTAAGCCGCACAGCACGCTCTTGCCGTGCTACAACGCATAGCGATTTGGCGACCTTAAATGCCCCGATTGTTCATCCTTATTTTTGTTTTAAACACGGCAGAATTTGTAAGCCCTTATTCAGCATTACCAAATGGTTTAAACGTTATGCCAAGGATACTCTTTGTCGTTTGTCAGAATTTCAAAAAATAAAAACAAATACCTTTCAAATTTGTTTAAATGCTGATTCTACAAATTGCAATATTTTGGAATTAATGAAACAAAAAAATCCACCGTTTACAAAACTTTTTGAAAAACAAAAAATTGCTGGGATTTTTAGCTCGCCGCCTTATGTAGGTTTAATTGATTACCATGAACAACATGCTTATGCTTATGATATTTTTGGTTTTCCAAGAAATGATAAAAGTGAGATTGGAAAACTAAAAGATGGACAAGGAAAATTAGCGCAGGAAAAATACGTGCAAAAAATCGCCACTGCTTTATTAAATGCCAAACCATTTTTAGCAGAAAATTGCAAAATATTTTTGGTGGCTAATGATAAATTTAATTTGTATCCAAAAATTGCAGAATTAGCAGGGATGAAAATCACCCAACGTTTTGAACGACCAGTTTTAAATCGTAGTGAAAAAGATAAAAAAAAATACAATGAAAGTATTTTTTTAATGGAATGCAAATAAAATGTCTATAAAAGAAAATATTAAAGAACGCCTAAAAGATTCTTTACGAGAAAAATTTAAAAAATACAAACCCGAAGCGGATTATAAGCCTTTTCATATTCATCTTTTGGGCAAAGACCGCTTGGCATTATTTAGTTTTATTCATAGTTTAAATACTAGTTTTGGCACCACTATTTTTGAACCTGTGGCAGAAATGCTGGCACAATCACAATTTGATGAAGTAAAACGTCAGAAAAAAACTTGGCAATCAAATCAGCAAAGATGCGCAAAATGAAATTCAAAATATTATGGATTTGCTTTTAACAGGAAACAAAAATCCTAATAAAAAAGAAGAGTTAAAACATGTTTTAAAATGTAGTAAAAGCGGTGAAATAACGCAGACCAAAGCAACTCAAGTGGATTTGTTTTTGAGAAAAGGCAATGAGGTTTACTTTATTGATTTAAAAAGCCCAAAACCAAACATAGGCGAGGTGAAAGGTTTTAAACGCACGCTTTTAACATGGGCGGCAATGTATGCATTAGAAAACCCAACAGCAAAAATTCACACCTTGCTTGCACTGCCTTATAATCCTAACCATCCAAAAGAATATGAGCGTTGGACATTTAAAAGAATGTTGGATTTAAAAGAAGAGTTAAAAGTTGCGGAAGAGTTTTGGGATTTTTTAGGTGGCGCTGGTAGTTATCAAATGCTCTTACAATCTTTTGAAGAAGTAGGCAAAGAAATGCGCCAAGAAATAGATGATTATTTTGCAATGTTTCAAACACATTAAAAACAAAAATCCACGGTCAACGTTTTATTTTTTTTGAAAATTTTTGAACGTTGACCGTGGAAAATCGCTTTTTTTTAAATTTTCAACGTCTTTTGAAAGTCTTTCAAAATGAGTGCAGAAAAAACTTTAAAAAGTCGTTTTTGGGAGGTGTTAAGAAAACACGAGCAACAACTCAAAGACGATAACAAACCATTAAAAGGGCGCAAAGCATTTTCAAAACAAATGCGTTTGTGCAGTTTGTTTTTTGCACGCTATGAGCTTGCAAAGGCATTTAAAGGCATTGTTATTTCCCTTGAAAATGCCGTTACCCCAAGTATTTTGTTGGGTTATTCCGTTGGAATGCGTTTGTTTTTAGCCGTTAACGCTCTGGAATTAGCAAAAGAAGTTACTCAAAAATCTATAAAACCTATAAAGATTATCGCTTCCGACCATCCCGCATTGGCAGACTTTTTTAAATAAAGAAAAAACCACAAGGCACACGGACGCAAACGGCAGCCGCATCAAAGTGACTCTTGCGCAAAAAATGCAAGATGTTGTAAAAAATAAAGATCGCCTTGATTCTTTTTTAAAAAACGGAGATTTAACAGGATTAGTCTATGCTTTTCGCAACATGTTTGCGCACGGATTTTTTACAACATCGGGCAATGATCTTTTAACCCAAGATACTGTGGAACATTTCCAAGAATTGACCGAGGTTTTGCTTGAAAAAAGTTTTGCTCTATTTGATGAATATATGCAAAAAACCGTTGAAAAAAATTCTCCGTTTACCGTGGAAAAAAATGAAAATCGGGTTTTTCTTTAAAATGTTTTTCGGCAAAATAAAACAATTCCCCTTTTTTATTTTTTAAAACAACGCAAAAATGCAAATGCGGATGATCAAAAGGCGGCAAAGTTTGGGGAATAATTTTAAAAATAAAATGTTGTTTTTTGATTTTTTTTAAAACAATCAAAGGCGGTTTGCAAGGTGGTTCATCGCTTTTTTGGCGATAAGAATCAAAAGCATAAAGCGCAAAAGCGCCGTTGGGCGCAAAATTGTATTCCCAATAACGCTTGGAATGCGCATCAAAAATAAAACATTCCAAACAGGTTGCTTGCCATAAAAAATCACGCCGCTCTTGCGTTTTGCCTTGGGGCAATGCCAGTTCATTTTTTTTTGCCGTTTGAATTTTAAAAATCCAACTATTTTTTAAAATTTTGATTTTAATGCGAGCGCAACACGGCGTTTGCGGGTGCGGGTATAGTAAAATGCGTGTTTTTCTTTGTAAAATCATAATTTTTGGGTGTTTTAAAAAATGAGTCAATTTACAGAATTGCGTGTGGATTTGGCGCAAAATGAAATTCCGGGTGCGTGGTATAACATTGTGGCGGATATGCCCAACAAACCTGCGCCCGCAATGGGTTTGGATGGAAAACCTGCCAGCGTTGAACAAATGCAAGCGATTTTTTCTGACCCGATTTTAGAACAAGAAATGACCTGCGAGCGTTGGGTGAAAATTCCCGATGAAGTGCGTCAAATTTACGCACAATGGCGCCCAGTGCCGCTTTGTCGTGCCAAAAGATTAGAAGAATTTTTAGAAACACCTGCCAAAATTTTTTACAAATACGAAGGTTTGTCCGCCGCTGGTTCGCACAAACCCAATTCTGCCATCGCACAAGCTTATTACAACAAACAAGCGGGCGTAAAACGTTTGGTAACGGAAACGGGCGCAGGCCAATGGGGCGCCTCGCTTTCTTATGCCGGGCAAATGTTTGGCTTGGGCGTGCGTGTTTATATGGTGCGTGTGTCTTATGACCAAAAAGTTTTTCGCCGCACCACCATGCAAACTTGGGGTGCAGAAGTTTTTGCCAGCCCTTCAAAAAACACAAAAGCGGGCAGGGCGGCATTAGAAAAAGATGCGAATTGTCGTGGTTCTTTGGGTTTGGCAATTTCTGAGGCGGTAGAAGAAGTTTTAAACGACAAAAACGCTTGCTATGCCTTGGGTTCGGTGATGAATCACGTTTGCATGCACCAAAGCGTGATGGGTTTGGAAGCCAAAAAGCAATTTGAAAAAATCGGACTTTACCCCGATGTGATTTTTGGCCCTTGCGGCGGCGGTTCTAGTTTTTCAGGTATTGCGTTGCCTTTTTTGGGGGACAAATTGTTAGAAGACCCCAGAGCCAAAAATTTGCGTTGTGTGGCGGTGGAACCTGCTTCTTGTCCATCTTTAACAAAAGGTGTTTTTACTTATGATTTTGGGGATGCCACGGGTTACACGCCCTTGATGAAAATGTATACTTTGGGGCACGATTTTATGCCGCCCGGCATTCACGCGGGCGGTTTGCGTTACCACGGCACTTCGCCCATTGTGGCGCAGCTTTATCACGACCATTTGATTGAAGCGCAAGCCTTGCCGCAATTAAAAACCTTTGAAGCGGGCGTGCAGTTTGCGCGTTGTGAAGGCATTATTCCAGCGCCAGAATCTTGCCATGGCATTGCCGCGGCAATAGATGAAGCCTTGGATTGCAAAAAAACAGGGCAAGCCAAAAACATTTTGGTGTGCATTACCGGGCACGGTCATTTTGATATGACGAGTTTTGAGCGCTTTTTGGCAGGCGAATTGGAAAATTATGATTATCCTGCCGAATCTGTGCAAGAATCCTTAAAAAATTTGCCGAAGTTTTAAATGAGAATTTTTGTTTTCCTGTTGTTGGCTTTGAATGTTTTGATTTTTATCGGACATTTTTGGGAAGATTCTCCCATTGAAGAAGAAAAACCGGATGATACTTTTTTAAAAATCATTGCTGAAAAAGATTTGCCCGAAAATTCCACGGTCAACGACAAAAAATTTTCAAAAATTGAAGAAGTCAAAACACCAACTGCCACAACTGCGCCCGTTGAAAAAGAAAAACAAGAAGAAGCGCCTAAGGAAAACATCGCCAATTCTTTTGCCTTGCCCAACAAAGAAAACAAAAACAATTCTGCGCCGATGAATTCCAATTGCTTGTTTTGGAACAATTTAAACAGCGAAGAAGCCTTGCAATTACAAAAAATGTTGGTGCAACGTTTTGGGCATTTGTCTGCCGAAGTTTCCTCCAAAAAAAATGGCAAGTGGCGCATTTTTATTCCGCCTTTTCCGGATAGCGATTCTGCGCGTTTGCGGGCGCGTTCTTTAAAAGAATTGGATTTGGATTATTTTGTTTTGTCAAGTGGTGAAAACAAAAATTCCATTTCTTTGGGCGTTTTTGCGCAAGAAAAAACCGCGCGTCAGTATTTTGAAGAATTGCAACAAAAAGGTGTCAATGATGCCGTTTTGCAATTCAAACCCACCAATGCGGAATCGGACAAAACACAAATTAAAATCATGGTTCAAAATGAAGAAGAACGCACGCGTTTAACCGAATCTGCACAAAAATTGCTGGGCAACAAACCGCCCGAACAATGCAAATAAAATGGCAAAATATTGCGTTGGTTTAACGGGCGGCATAGCTTCTGGAAAATCCACCGCTGCCAAAGTTTTTGAAAGTTTGGGCATTGTGATTGCCGATGCCGATCACATTGCGCATCAGATTACGCAAAAAAACGGTGAAGCAATGGTTTTGATTCAACGTTATTTTGGTGATGAAGTGCTTGTAAATGGCGCATTGAATCGCACTTTGATGCGTGAAAAAATCTTTCACAATCCACAAGACAAACAAAAATTAGAACGCATTTTGCATCCCATTATTGAAAAAAAATTGTTGTTGACCGTGGAAAAAGCAACTTCGCCTTATGTAATTTTGGATGTGCCTTTGCTTTTTCAAGTGCCCAATTTAAAAAAACGTTGTCAGCGCATTTTGGTGATTGATTGCAATGAAAATGTGCAAAAAGAGCGCATTTTCAAGCGCAATGGCTGGGATAACAAAACCATTGAAGCGGTGATGAATGCGCAAATTTCGCGTCAAGAACGTTTGAAATACGCCGATGATGTGATTAAAAACAATCATTTTTTAGACCATTTGATTTTAAAAATCAAGGAAAAACATGCTTTTTATTTAAAACAACTTGAATAAAACAAATATATCGGTAAAAATAAGTTTATTTTTATTTTCAAAGGCTTGGCGTGATTATTTATGAATATCCGTTTAATGAACGTGTTCGCACGCTGTTGCGTTTGGAATCACTTTTTGCCCGCGCCGATTATTTTGTGCATTCCAATGGCACTTTTGAACATTATGCGGCACTCCATTCCTTGTTTGAAATTTTGGAAGTCATTGCCCGCACCGATTTAAAAAAAGATTTTATTTATGAATTAGAGCGCCAAAAAAACAATTTATTGGCTTTTGAAAATAATCCGGATATTTCTTATGAAATTCTGCAAAAAACGGTGAAAGAAATTGAAGAAGTTTTAAAAGATTTAATTTCTTTGAGTGGCAAATTGGGGCAGAACTTGCGTGAAAACGAATGGTTGATGTTGGTAAAAAGTCGCGCCGGCATTCCAGGTGGTTTGTGTGAATTTGATTTGCCCAGTTTTCATTTTTGGTTGCATCGCAATGAAAAAGCGCGCTTGCGTTATGTGAAAGATTTGTTCCGCACGTTTAAAACGCCTTATCGCGCGGTGGCGTTAATTTTAAAACTTTTGCGCGAAAGTGAAGTTTTTGATTCTTTTACAGCCGAGCGCGGCGAATTTCGTTTGAACAATATCCGCGCCAACACCAATTTGTTGCGTTTGGGTTTGGATGAATCGCAAGATTGCGTGCCGGAAATTTCCGCCAACAAATATTTTTTAAGTTTGCGTTTTTTGCCGCCCGCCAGTGAGCATGGCATTTGTAAAATCAGCGTGGATAAAAACGTGCCTTTTCAAGTGGCATTTTGCCAATTATAAAAAAATCCACGGTGAACTTATTATTTTTTTTAAAAAACAATTTAAATTATTTTAAAAAAATAAATTGTTTAAAAAATAGTTTAAATTATTTAAACTATTTAAAAAAAGGTGATTATTTTGTTTTAATAATAGGATTATTTTCTATTTTTCTGGCGTTTTTTTTTCTTGTGGATAATACTGTGCCTGAAAAAGCTTTAATTTACCAAAATGGGAAATTGTTGTTTTCGCTTTCGTTGAATCAAAAAAAAGAAATTCACATTCCAAGTGAGTTGGGCATCAGCGTTATTGAGATTGATTTTGGCAAAGCGCGCGTGAAATCGGATTTTTCTGCCAAACAATATTGTGTGAAACAAGGTTGGTTGAAAAAATCGGGCGATATTGCCATTTGCGCGCCAACGCGTATTAGTTTGCGCATTGCAGCAAGAGCCAAAGTGTATGATAGTTTGAGTTATTAACATGCAATTTTTGATTACTTCGGAAGACAAAAAAATAGCGCATTGGGCAAGCGCCGCGGTGATTTTATCCGTCATGGATGCCGCCATTCCAACGCCATTGCCCGGTGTGAAACCCGGCATTGCCAACATTGTGACTTTGCTTGTTTTTTGGCAATTTGGTTTTCGCGCAATGCTGTGGGTAACGCTTTTGCGCATTTTTGCTTCCAGTTTGATTTTGGGTTATTTTTTGGCGCCCGGATTTTTTTTGTCTCTTGCAGGCGGCGTATTCAGCGCATTGGCATTGGGATTGTTTAAACATTTGCCGCGACATTATTTTGGCGCGGTGAGTTTTTCCATTCTTGCCGCTTGGGCGCACATTTTGGGGCAAATCTTGTTGGCAAGGTTGTGGCTGATTCCGAACAACGGCGTTTTTTTAATGTTGCCTTTTTTTTTGGCAAGCGCCTTGTTTTTTGGAACGCTCAACGGTTTAATTGTGGCGCATTTTTTAAATAAAATAAATTTAAATTAAAATTAAAAAAATAAAATTTAAAAAATCCACGGTCAACGCAAAAAAAATTTGAAAATATAAAAAAATAAAAGTTGACCGTGGATTTTTTATGTTTTTTTGTTTTTTAATTCTTTTAAAATTTTTTTGTATCTTAAAACAGAAGTGCATAAAATAATTTCTAAAATTAAAAATTGCAAAGCAATTAAAATGCCATTTGAGATTCTAAATAAAGGAATGAACATAGATAAAATAAAAGACAAAAAAGAAAGTGCATAAAAGAATAATTGAAAATACGCTTCTTTTTCGGTTAAATAATAATTCATAGGTGGAATTTTTTGTTTTCCCAAAGTTATATTTTGCAAATGTAACCATGATAAAAAAGGTAAAATTTTAAATAACATACCAATAATAAAACCAAAAAAGGAATAGATAATTAAAATAAAAGCATGGCTTGTTAAATTGTATTTTTCAAAATAATCAAAAAATAAAATATTGATGATTAAAATTAAACAAGCGATTGAAGAAAAAAACAAGGCGATTTCCCATGCATAAAAAGTGGCATCGCGCCGTGCGCGGCGGCGTTTTCGTTGTAATTTTAAAGAGACAATGCAAAATAAAAATAATAAAAATAATAAAATAAAAACAAAAAAATCATCTAAAAAATTTAAATTGAGTAAAGAAGAAGCAGAAAATAAAATAAGAAAAATAAATAAAAAAACGCACAATTTGTTTTCTATAATTTTAGGATAATTAGGCGTGAGTTGAAACATTGGCACAACAACCAAAGAAACGCTAATGAGCAAAATAGATGAAAAACCAATTAAACCCCAAGCAGCATGTAAATTGGTGAATGTTTTGGGCAAATAAATATAATTGGCTTGTGTGCTAATTAAAATAAAACCCAAAATAAAAGTGAATAAAAAAGAAAATAAAGAAAGTTTTAAACCAAAAATGGTGGGCGATTGGGCTTTGTTGTGGTAAAAAGATTTAAAAACAGCAATTAAAAAAATAAAAAAGGATAAAAATAAAAAAAACAAAGCGCAAAACATGAAAATGCGATTTTGATTGAAAAAAGAAACAATTAAAAAACTTGTTCCAATACTTAAAAAAATATGCACCTTCAAAGCAATGCGCCGTGTGTTTGGCAAAATGGCACCCGCCACAACCGGCAAAATTTGGATGAGTGCGCCCAGCATGATTGGCGCCATCACGCCAAGTGTGCACAAATGCACAATGGCCAAAGTTTCAGGCAACCAGCGTGAGACAAAAAGCGCATCGGGAAAATACATAATGGCAATGCCCAGCGCAATGCCAAAAAGTGGCGCGGTTAAAAAAAAGCGCAAAGGCGCATCAAAGGGCGGGGAATTTTGTGTGGTGAGCATTTAAATGTTTGGCGGGGCGGTAATGTCAATCAAAAAACAACCCGCAAACTCGCCTGTTTGTTGGAATTGTGTGGAAAACGCAATGCCGCGCTCGGTTAAATGTGCATAAAGCGGAAAAGGCTCACGCGGCAAAATCAAGCGCAACAATTCGCCCTTTTTTAGGTTTTCCAAAAGGGATAAAGTTTGCACAAAAGGCTCGGGCGCGGGCATTTCGCGGGCATCCAAAATTTTCATTGTTTTAAAAAATTTGCGCCCAAATGTTTTTCACACATTGGATACAGCACGTTTTCTTCTTTCATATTGTGTTGTTGGGTCATAATCAACAAGGTTTCCGACAAATTAAAAAAAATTTCCGGTTGACCGTGGAAAATGGCGTTTTCCATTTCTTGAATGAGATTGCGAATTTGCGCATGTTCTTGTCGCATAACTTGCGTAGGACCTTGGCGCATTCCCGTTGTGTTTTCAAAAGCAGGAAAAAGTTTTTGTTCTTCCAAATCAAAATGATTGAGCACTTCTTTTTTAAAATTTTCAAAAAGAGTTTGGGCATTTTCCATTTGATTTTGTTGAATGGCCATTTCCAATGCCGCAAACAAATCGTCGCATTGTCGGTGTTGGGCAATGAGTTCTTTTTGCATTGTTTTCCTTTGAGACATCAAAAAACCGCTTTCTATTTTAAAAAGAAAGCGGTTCAATTGAATTTAAACTATTTTAAGTTTTGAAAAATTTTTTTAACGCTCCAAAACATAGGTTCCGGGCGCCTCTTCAATTTTGGGATATTGCTTGTTGCTGGTAGGATAAGCCTTGACCATTTCGCCCATTTTGGGTTCTAGCCATTGCATCCAATCGCTCCACCACGTGCCTTGGCGTTTTTCGGCACGGTCAAACCACAATTCCCAATGCTCGTTGCGCTCGGGGTTGGCAACCCAATAAGAACGTTTGGGCGGGTTGGTTGGCGGATTCACAATGCCCATAATGTGCCCAGAAGTGGATAACACAAAACGCATAGGCGCATTGATGTTAATGGCTTTGCGAATGCGGTAGCATTGCTTCCACGGGGCAATGTGGTCATCTTCTGCGGTGACAGCATAAAGCGGTTGTTTGATGCGGTCTAAATCAATGGGTTCGCCCGCAATGGTTAAGCAATCGCGTTTGATGAGGTTGTTGTTCAAATACATTTCATGCAAGTAATAACTATGCATGGCTTGCGGCAAGCGGGTTGAGTCGGCATTCCAATAAAGCACATCAAAGGCTGGCAGCTGCTCGCCCAACAAATAAGAATGCACCCAATAATGCCAAATCAGGCTATTAGAACGCAACAAACGGAAGGATGAAGCCATTTCACCGCCTTCCAAATAGCCTTTTTTCTTCATCATTTCATCAATGGCGCGCACGCAATTTTCATCAATGAACACATCAATTTCGCCCGGATTAGAAAAATCGGTAAGCGTGGTGAACGTTGTCCAAGATTCAACCGGCACTTCTTCGGGTTTCATTCTGCGGTTTGCCCAAGCCAAATAAATGGAGAGCAAAGTGCCGCCAATGCAATAACCCACGGCGTGGATTTTTTTAACCTTGCAAAAGTCGGTTACCACGCGAACGGCTTGGTCAATGCCTTCGGTCACATAATCATCAAAGCGCACGCCCGACATTTCTGATGTTGGGTTTTTCCAACTGGTGATAAAAACGGAATAACCTTGTTCCACCAAATATTTGACCATGCTTTTTTTGGCGCCCAAATCCAAAATGTAGAATTTGTTGATAATGGGCGTGCAAATTAAAATAGGTTTGGCATGCACTTTTTCGGTGGTGGGTTTGTAGTGAATGAGTTCTACCAAACGGTTGCGGAAAATCACTTCCCCCGGCGTGTTGGCAAGGTCTACGCCTAATTTAAAGGCTTCTGGGTCAACGGTGAGAATATTTTTTTTGCCCAAATCGCGCAGAAAAAATTCAAAACCTTTTCTTAAACTCTCACCTTTGGTTTCAATGGCGCGTTTCATTGCGGGCGGGTTTAAAAAGAAAAAATTGGTTGGCGAAATGGCATTCAACCATTTTCTTACCCAAAACGCGGCGCGGCGTTGTTGCTTGTCAGATAAGCCGGGCGTGGCAAAACACATATCTTCCAAGCGGTGCGTAATTGCCAAATACCATTCTTTTAAAATATCCCAACTAGCGGATTCACTCCAAATGGGGTCTGAAAAGCGTTTGTCGTCAGAATGCGGCAACACCACATCTTCGGATGGCAAACCCATCATTCTGCGGAAAGTATGTGCTTGCAAAGCCAAAACATCGCCCGAAATGCCGTTGATTGCGCGCGCCAATTCGGTTGGATGCGTCATCCACGCATTGCAAGCGTTCAACATAGAAGAAGTAACGCCAAAAGGGTCAATGGTGTTGGTGACAGAACGGATGATATTTTCCATTGGCATCAATGCGTTTAAATCCACCGTGCGGTGTTGTTCGGAAGGACTTACAGACATTGTCAAACTCCTTTTAGAATGAACAAGCCTTTATTTTAAAACTTTTAAGGCAGAATCACTTAAAATAAAATGGAGTTTATTTTTTTAAAGGAGGAAAAAATGTTCAAACACATTTTTTTGCCCACCGATGGCTCGGATTTGTCGTTTAAAACCGCGCAAGAAGCGGTGAATTTTGCCAAAGAAATCAACGCCAAAATCACCATTTTTTTTGCGCAACCGGAATATCCTGCGGCGTATTTTGGTGAAAGCGCTTTGGCAGACCCTGCCGCGCCGGAACATTTTACCGAATTAACCAACCAAAAAGCCGAGCGTTATTTGGCGGATATTGAAAAGCTTGCCAAGGATGCGGGCGTGGAATGCAAAACCATCTCGGTTGTTAGCGATGCGCCATACCGCGCCATTATTGACAATGCCACCCAAGAAAATTGCGATTTGATTTTTATGGCTTCCCACGGCAGGCGCGGCTTGGCGGCTTTGCTTTTGGGCAGTGAAACCAAACGCGTGATTGACCATTCGCAAATTCCCGTTTTGGTTTATCGCTAAAATTATTTTTCCACGGTCAACGTTTCAAAATTTTGAAAATTTTTGAAGGTTTACCGTGGAAAACTTTTAAAAAGGCTAATCAAAAAGCATCACAAAGCAACAATCCACGGTCGGCGTGGAATTTTTTTTTTATAGAATTTGAAGGTTTTTGGAAAACAGGGTTGGCAAATGAAAGAAAAAGTCTATGTTGGTATGGGGGCGGATTTGTTGCATCCCGGGCATTTGAATGTGATTAACACTGCCAGAAAATATGGCGATGTCATCATTGGGCTACTCACCGATGCCGCCGTTGCCAAATATACGCGCATGCCTTATATGACTTATGAACAGCGCAAAATTGTGATGGAAGCGGTCAAAGGCGTAACAGAAGTTGTTATGC
>JBNMHE010000044.1:0-13018 GCA_050872585.1 Rhodocyclales bacterium
TTAATGAAAATAAAATTTATAAAAATTATTTTTCTTTTTTCAGTGGTTTTGTTTTATTAGGGAATTTAGCACTGTTGTCACAAATGTATCATTGGGTGATGATACTTCATTGGCGTTGATAAGCACAGCTTTTGTGATGCTGTTTTTAGCTGTGGTATTACAAAATAAAATTGTTTTTTTAGAAAGTTATCTTTTTGTAGCCACTGGCTTTTTTTGGATATGCTTGAGTTTTTTTTATTGTTCTTTTTTATTTTTTATTTCTATTGGTTTTATTTTTCAAAAAATTAAACCTTCTAATTTTTTAAGTTTTTGTAATTTTTTTTATGCGTTTATGTTATTGAATCACCTTTATTTTTAAAAATGCATTGGGAATGGAATCAAATATTTTTTTAATGTGTTTATTTTTCTTTTGGCATGTTGTTCTTTTTTATTTTTGGTTTTCCATGCGCAAAATTACAAAACTTATGCTTTCTGGACAATTAGCTTCTGTTATTTAACTTTACCCAATATTGAACGTTATTTTTTGCCACAAAAAGAGGCTCAAGAATTAGAAAAAAAATTAAATTCCAATAAATTCATTGCGCGCGTAACTTTAAAGGTATGGCGTGGCAAAGCGCGTATTGTGCATTTGGATTTGGAGAAAATATTTTAAATGAAATGGATTAAAACAGTAATTTTTCAGTTTTTTAATGTCTCTGAACCAAAAAATGATTTTTCACTGTAAATGCAAAAAAAATTTGAAAAAAAGTGCTTGGCACGTGGCAAAAAATGTCAAAAATCTGTATGATTATGCGTGGCGGGTCTCCTCGCATTGTGAGATGGTCAACCGGGTCAGGGTCGGAAGGCAGCAGCCCCAGCCGTTGTAGCAAGTGCCGAGGTCAAGGCTCGCCATTTTCTTTTTTGTTTTTTTGTGCATTCATGAGCTATCAAGTTTTGGCACGCAAATGGCGGCCGAAAAGTTTTAAGGAATTGGTCGGGCAAGAGCACGTGGTGCGTGCTTTAACGCATGCATTAGAAGAACAACGCCTGCACCACGCTTATTTGTTCACCGGCACAAGAGGCGTGGGCAAAACCACCATTGCCCGCATTCTGGCAAAAGCCTTAAATTGCGAAAACGGCATTTCTGCCAATCCTTGTGGCGAATGTTCTTCGTGCAAAGAAATTGACCAAGGGCGTTTTGTGGATTTGTTGGAAGTGGACGCCGCCACCAACACGCGCGTAGAAGAAATGCGCACGCTTTTGGAAAATGCGGTTTATGCCCCAACGCGCGGCCGTTTTAAAGTGTATGTGATTGACGAAGTGCATATGCTCTCCACCGCCGCTTTTAACGCCATGTTAAAAACTTTGGAAGAACCGCCTGAGCACGTGAAGTTCATTTTGGCAACCACCGACCCGCAAAAAATTCCGGTAACCGTGTTGTCGCGCTGCTTGCAATTTAATTTAAAACAAATGACGGTGGCGGATACAATTTTTCAAATCAAAAGAATTTTAGAAAAAGAAAATATTCCTTTTGAAGAAAAAGCCTTGCCGCTGATTGCTCGGGCAGGGCAGGGCAGTATGCGCGATTCGTTGTCTTTGCTTGACCAAGCCATTGCCTTTGGTGCGGGCGAAATTAAAACCGAACAAGTTGCCCAAATGTTGGGCGCCATTGACCGCGATTTTTTGTTTTATATTTTGGAAGCTTTAATCAACCAAAACGCCCAACAATTATTAGAAATTGCGCAAAATTTAACCGAGCGAGCCGTGGCATTTTCTTCTGTTTTGCAAGAGTTTGGGCTGCTTTTAACACGTTTGCAAATGTTGCAATTTGCGCCCAAAAGTTTTGAAGACGACCCAGAAATTGAAAAACTCAAAGCTTTTGCCAACCAATTCTCGGGGGAATGGATTCAGCTGGCTTACCAAATTGTTAATATTGGCAGAAGTGAAATGCCGTTGGCACCCGATGAAGAATCTGGGTTTTTAATGACTTTGTTGCGTTTGCATGCTTTTCGCCCTGGTGAAGTGTTTGATGCGGCGCATGATGTTGTGCCGCAAAATACGCAAAATTTACACCATACGCAAACTTCACATGCGCCGCATTTTGTGGATGTGCCCAAACGCGCCAATGTTGTGCCCAGCGCTTCTTTACCTGTTAAAAGTGCGGCCGATATTTTAAAAATGATGGATGATGAAGATGAAGAAGAGCGTTTATTCAAAAACAAAAAAAAATCGGCGTTGACCGTGGAAAAAACGCCTGCATCGCAAAATAGCCATCAAGCCAATCAACCAATCAACTCAATGCCGCAATCTGTGCCGTCTGGCATTCCTTTAAAAGAAGTGGCGCCTGCGCAATGGAACAACATTGTGCCCAATTTAATGGTTAAAAGCATTGCCGAACAATTGGCGATGAATGCGCAAGCCTTGCTTCTTTCTAATCACAAAGTGGTGTTGCGCATTGACGAACAAGCCGATATTTTTATGCCCGGAAAATCCACTTTGGAAGTGGCGTTAAAGCGTTATTTTGACAATCCCGATTTAAAATTGGAAATTGAAATTGGCGAAGTGCAAACGCCAACTTTGTCGCAACTTTGTCTTCAAAAAAGAAAAGCCATTCAAAACGAAGCCAAAAGTGCATTGGAAAAAGATTCTTTTATTCAAAGTGCGCAACAAGAATTGGATGCGCGCATTGATTGGGAAACGGTGAAAGCATTGGAATAAAATTTTTCAAAAAAGGAGTTTTTATGATGAAAGGTGGTTTGGGCAATTTGATGAAGCAAGCCCAGCAAATGCAAGAAAATATGCAAAAAGCCCAAGAAGAATTGGCAAAAGAAGAAGTTACCGGACAATCGGGCGCCGGCATGGTTCAAATTACAATGACTTGTTCCAATGAAGTGCGCCGCGTAAAAATTGATGATTCCGTTTTGGATGACAAAGAAATGTTGGAAGATTTAATCGCCGCTGCCCTAAACGATGCCATTCGCCGCGCACAAGAAACCAGCCAACAAAAAATGATGGGTTTTACCGCCGGCTTAAAATTGCCGCCCGGTTTTAAAATGCCGTTTTAAATTTTGAAAAAACAAAACGTTGACCGTGGACTTTTTTTAATTGAAAAAAATCCACGGTCAACTTGTTTGAATTTTGAAAAAAATAAAAAAATTACAAAATTCAAAAACATGAAAATTGTAAAAATTGTAAAAATTTTAAAGAGTAAAAAATGTCTATTGACGCTTTGGAGCGTTTGATTCAAGCCTTAAAAACTTTGCCGGGCGTGGGGCCAAAATCGGCTCAGCGCTTGTGTTTCCATCTTTTGCAAAATGAACGCCACAAAGCCAAAGAGCTGGGCGAGAGTTTGCTTGATGCCTTAAACAACGTGCGGCATTGCCAAAAATGCAACAACTTCACCAGTGAAAATTTATGTGTTTTGTGCCGCGCCAGCGGACGCGATGAAAGCAAACTGTGCGTGGTGGAGACGCCAGTGGATTTGAATCGGGTTGAGCAAAGTTTGGCTTTTGATGGTTTTTATTATGTTTTAATGGGGCGTTTGTCGCCTTTGGATGGTTTGTCGGTGCGTGATTTAAACGCAGAACATTTTATGGAACGCGCATTGGATGGCAAGGTTAAAGAAATTATTTTGGCGATGAATTTCACCAACGAGGGCGAATTAACCGCGCATTATTTGCAAAGTTTGTGCAAAGAAAAAGGCTTGTCGGTCACGCGCATTGCGCGCGGCGTGCCAGTTGGTGGCGAATTGGAGTTTGTGGATTCTGGAACGCTTGCTCAAGCCATACGCGATAGGCGTTTTTATTAAAAATCGGTGCAAAGTCTTTTTTTTATAAAACCGATTCTTTATAATAAAAAAGTTTAATCAAATTCTTGCCAATTTTTAAATAGGGGTGTTTGAATGGCTACACAAGGAAAAATGGATTGCGGCAGACGGCGTTTGATATTGGCAACATCTGCTGTGGGCGGCATTGGGATGGTCGGCGCGTTGGTGCCGTTTGTTTCAAGCTTATTGCCGTCTGAACGCGCCAGAGCTGCCGGTGCGGCTGTGGAAGCGGATATCAGTAAGTTATTACCAGGTGAAATGATGACGGTGGAATGGCGTGGCAAACCCGTGTGGATTTTTAACCGCACGCAAGCAATGTTGGATACTTTGCCCAAATTGGCAAACCAAGTGGCGGACCCGCAATCGGAACAACCGCAACAACCGGAATATGCCAAAAATGAAACACGTTCTATTAAACCAGAATATTTGGTAGTTATTGGCATTTGCACACATTTGGGATGTTCGCCTTCTTCTAAATTCAAAGCGGGTTCGGATGAAGGCATGGCATCCGATTGGCCGGGCGGCTTTTTGTGCCCTTGCCACGGTTCCACCTTTGATTTTGCCGGGCGGGTATACAAAGCCAAACCGGCGCCTACAAACTTGGAAATTCCGCCGCACATGTATTTGAGCGACACGCGAATTTTAATCGGCGAAGATAAGAAAGGGGCATAAAAATGGCGGGAGGTGTTTATGAAAAATACAAATCCGATGGCAGCTTTCTGGGCGGCCTTTTGGAGTGGGTGGATGCACGTTTCCCATTGACATCTATTTGGCGGCAACATTTGGCCGAATATTACGCTCCCAAAAATTTTAATTTTTGGTATTTCTTTGGCTCTTTGGCATTGTTGGTGTTGGTGATTCAAATTGTTACCGGCATTTTCTTGGTGATGCACTACAAACCCGATGCCTCTTTAAATGCCGCAGGTGTGCCTGTTGCTTTTGCTTCTGTGGAATACATTATGCGCGATGTGCCGGGCGGCTGGATTATCCGTTATATGCACTCCACCGGCGCCTCCGCCTTTTTCATTGTGGTTTATTTGCATATGTTCCGCGGGTTGATTTACGGTTCATACAGAAAACCGCGTGAATTAACGTGGCTCTTTGGTGTGGGCATTTTCCTTGTTTTGATGGGGGAAGCCTTTTTTGGCTATTTGTTGCCTTGGGGGCAAATGTCTTATTGGGGCGCACAAGTTATTGTGAATTTGTTTTCTGCCATTCCGGTTGTGGGCAATGATTTGTCCATTTTGATTCGCGGTGATTTTGTGGTGGGTGATGCAACTTTGAATCGCTTTTTCTCTTTCCACGTGATTGCCTTTCCGTTGATTTTGTTGGGCTTGGTTGCCGCGCACTTGTTGGCATTGCATGAAACAGGTTCTAATAATCCAGACGGCATTGATATCAAAGCCAATAAAGATGCAAAAGGCATTCCTTTGGATGGCATTCCTTTTCATCCTTATTACACGGTCAAAGATATCGTGGGCGTTGTGGTGTTTTTGATGTTTTTTTGTGCCATTGTGTTTTTTGCCCCAGAAGGCGGCGGCTATTTCCTAGAAACCCCGAATTTTTATCCTGCCGACCCCTTAAAAACCCCCGCACACATTGCACCGGTTTGGTATTTCACTCCGTTTTATTCCATTTTGCGTGCAATGGTTTGGAATTTCTTTTGGATTGATGCTAAATTCTGGGGTGTGGTGGCAATGGGCGCATCGGTGTTGATTTTTGCCTTTTTGCCCTGGTTGGATCGTGCGCCTGTGCGCTCCATTCGTTATCGCGGACCACTGACCAAAATTTTGGTTACTTTGTTTGTTATTTGCTTTTTTGTGTTGGGTTATTTGGGCACTTTGTCGCCCACACCAATGGGCGAGTTGATTTCGCAAATCTGTATGATTTATTACTTTGCCTTCTTCTTGGCAATGCCTTGGTGGACGAAGTTGGATTCGTATAAACGCGTTCCTGACCGAGTGACAATGAAGTAAGGAGAGTGAAATGAAAAAAATATTTGTCATACTTTTTTTGATGCCCATTTTGGCTTTTGCGGCAACGGTTGGTCCGCAAATGGACAAATGGCCTGGTTCTGTGCGTGACCAAGAGTCTTTGAAAAATGGTGCAAAGTTGTTCACAAAATATTGCATGAATTGTCATTCCGCCTCTTTTATGCGTTACAAAAATCTTTTGGATATTGGTTTTACCGAAGAGGAATTGCGCAAAGAAGAAATGATGGCACCTGACACCAAAATTGGCGATTTGATGATGATTGCAGCCAAAGCAGCCGAACAAAAAACTTGGTTTGGTGTTACACCACCAGATTTAACCGTTGTGATTCGTGCGCGCGGCGAAGCTGGCGCACCTAAAGCTGGTGCGGATTGGGTTTATACCTATTTGCGCAGTTTTTATCGCGATGCTGAGCGCCCAACAGGCTGGAATAATCCCATGTTTGATAATGTCGGCATGCCGCATCCTTTATGGGAATTGCAAGGTCAGAATGAATTGGTAGATGGCACGTTGGTTCTTACAAAGCCGGGCACAATGTCTGTTGAAGACTACAACAAAGCCGTCTCGGATATTGTTGCTTTTATGGTTTGGATGGCTGAACCGCAACAAATTTTCCGTCAAAGATTGGGCGTTTTTGTTTTGGCGTTTTTGGTGATTTTGTTCGGTTTTGCTTACGCCTTGAAGAAAAATTATTGGAAAGATGTCCATTAAAACAAATTCGCAAACAAGTTGCGGCATCACTTTCGTCAAGTGATGCCGTTTTTTATCCAAAATTTGATGAAGGATCTTGCTTTATGATGACTTTATTTTCCGGCACCACTTGCCCTTGGAGCCATCGTTGTCGCATTGTGTTGTATGAAAAAGGCATGGATTTTGAAGTGGTTGATGTGGATATGCAGGCCAAAGATGAAGAGATTGCACAACTGAATCCACATGGTGCAGTGCCTGTTTTGCAAGATAGGGAGTTGCTTTTGCATATTCCCAACATCATCAATGAATACATTGATGAACGTTTTCCACATCCGCAGTTGATGCCGCCAGACCCGGCATCGCGTGCCAGAGTGCGTGAAATGCTTTTCCATTTGGAAGCACAACTTTTCACGCATTTGGTTTCATTAGAAAAAGGCGGCAAAGTCGCTTCTGCCGCGCGTGATGAAGTAAGCAAACGTTTAATGGAATTGTGCATTCCCTTAAAACGTCAATCTTATTTGTTTGGCGAAGATTTTTCGTTGTTAGACGTGGCGATGGCACCGCTTTTGTGGCGTTTGGAACATTATGGAATCAAATTACCGCGAACCGCCGCGCCCTTGATGAAATACGCCGAGCGCATTTTTTCGCGTCAAGGTTTTATTGATGCTTTAACTCCTTCTGAAAAGGCTATGCGCAAATGAGTTTAGACAATCCCGAAGAAACCCCGCAATTAAAACCGTATTTGGTGCGCGCCGTGTGGCAATGTTGCACGGACTTTGGTTATACGCCTTATGTTTGCATTTTGGTGGATGATTACACACAAGTGCCCGAAGATTATGTGCAAAATGGCGCAATTACTTTAAACATCGGCCATAGCGCATGCGCGCAATTGAATTTGGCGGATGATTTTTTGTCTTGCAAACTGCGTTTTGGAGGAAAACCTTTTGATATTGTTGTGCCAATCGGGCGCATTCAAACCATTTATGCGCGGGAAAATATAGAAATCGGTATGCATTTTGCGGTGGAAGAAACTTCTGAATCTGCACAAATGCAAAACAAGCATTCTCCCAAAGATTCTCATCATTCCGGCATACGTTTGGTGGACTAACGCTTGATTAAAATTGATTTTTCCACGGTCAACGCAAAAAAATTTTTAAAAAATAGAAAAAAATTGTCGTTGACCGTGGATTTTTTTAGAATTTTGGGGGCGCAAAAACAACTTTAAAAATACTGCCTTGATTTAAATCGCTTTTAAGAAAAATTTTTCCGCCATGACGTTTGGCCACCGCTTTGGCAATTGCAAGTCCCAAACCGGTTCCACCTTTTTCCTTGTTGGCGCGCCAAAATCTTTCAAAAATGCGCGTATGAAATTGTTTGTCAATGCCAATGCCAGAATCTTGAACCGAAAAAACAATGTTTTCTTTATTTTGATAAAGACGGATGATTAAAATTCCATTTTGTTGATTGTATTTAATTGCATTTTCAATTAAGTTATAAATTAAATTTTCTATTAAAAGCGCATTGCCATTAAGATTTAAATTTCTTAAATTTGTTTTCAATTTTATATTTTTATTTTTAAGTAAGATATTTAAACGTTGTAACACTTTTTCTATGCATAATTTTAAATTTATTTCTTCTTTTTTTATATCGTAATTTTCATCCATAAAAGATAAATTTAAAATATCATTTATCATATTTAACAAATGGCGTGCTTCATTTTCAATTTTATTTAAAAAGAGAGGAAAATCTTCTTTTAAAACCATTTGATTATTCAGCATTTCTGCACTTGCTAAAATGCTGGTTAAAGGAGTTTTTAATTCATGCGTAACATTGGCACTAAATTCTTTACGCAATTTTTGCATTTTTATTTCTTTTGAAATATCGCGTAAAATAATTACCAAACCTTTAAAAATTTTTTTTATAAAAATAGGACAAAAACAAGTTTCTAAATAATCTTCGTTAATTTTAATTGTTTCTTTATTGATATTTTTTTGTTTTTGATTCAAATAAAATAAAATACGTTCTTTAAAATCATTATCACATTCAGCGTTTAATAAATTTATATTTTCCAATTTTTCTATCCATGGAAAATAGTTTTTAAACTGTGTGTTAAATAATAAAATTTTTCCATCTTTATCAAACAAAATAAAAGAATCACTCATGTTTTTTGCCAAAAGCATAATTTGATTTTGTTTTTGTTTTAAATGATTAAGTTGCGTTTTAATAATTTTCCTTTCATTTTTAATTGTTTCTATAAAAGGATTTAATTCTTTATAAGGTGATTTTTTTAAAATAGATTCTAATTTATTTTTTTGTAAAGGTTGAATAATTTTAAAAGTTAAAAATTTAGCCAAAAAATAACACAAACATAAAATTAAAATAATTTCTATAAATATATAAGGAAGAAATTGAAAAAACAAGCCATTTAAACTTTTTAACATAATTGCACTGCGTAAAACAATAGGTTGTTTTTGATTTTCAATTAAAGTTGCATAATAAAGAAAATCATTATTTAAAGATTGAGAATAACGAATGCTGTGTGCTTTTTTATTTAAAAAAGCTTGCTGAATTTCAATTCTATCGGAATGATTATTTAATTCTTCAATATCTGTAGAATTATCAAAAATCACTTTTCCATCTTGTTGAATGATTGTGATTCTATAAGGGTAATTGTTTTTATTTTTTTGTTTAAAATTATCTAAAAATGGCGCAATAGATTGATTATGTTTTTCCAACTCTATTAATGCATTTTTATTCAGCCATTCTTTGCTTAAAAATAATAAAGTTGCATTTAAGATAAGCGTTAAAAAAACACATAATAAAAAAATAGAAAAAAATATTTTTTTTTGCATTTTTATTCCTTTATTTTATAACCTATTCCATGAATTGTTTCTATATTTTCTGCCCAAGTGCCTAATTTTTTACGTAAAGTTTTAATGTGCGCATCCACTGTTCTTGTTTCTGCATTGGGAGAATATCGCCACAAATGGCTTAATAATTCTTCTCTATTAAATAAACGTTTTTTGTTTTCAAGTAAAAAAGTCAATAATTCAAATTCTTTTAAAGTTAAACCAATATTTTCATTATTGATTTTAATAAAATGTTGCTTTTTATTTAAAACCAAACCTTTTAATTCCAAAATTTCTTCATTTTGTGGCAAACGTTTCAACATCACGCGAATACGTGCCAACAATTCTAAAACACCAAAAGGTTTGGTCATATAATCTTCTGCCCCCAAATCAAACCCTTTTAGTTTTTCAATTTCATTGCCTAATGCAGTTAAAATAAGAACATTAATTTTTTCAGTTTTTGGATTTTTTTTAATGGATTTTAAAACTTCAAAACCATCATCGTTGCCCAACATAATATCTAAAATTAAAATATCGGGTGGATTTTGTAATTCTTTTTTAAAACTTTCTACATTTTGAAAACCTTTGGCTTGTAAATTTTGAGATTTTAAAGCATACAAAATGAGTTCCAAAATGGAAGCATCATCTTCTAAAACATAAATCATTTTTTATATTTCCTTTTTTACTTTTGATATTATAAAGATTTTTTTTTGAATATCAACCAAATCGTCCCAAAATATAGTCTTGTGTTTTTTTGTCTTTTGGTGCATTGAAAATGTTTTCAGTTTGGTCATATTCAACTAATTCTCCTAATAAAAAAAATGCAGTTTTATTGGCGATTCGTTGGGCTTGTTGCATATTATGCGTAACAATAATAATGCTGTAATTCATTTTTAATTCACTAATTAATTCTTCTATTTTTAAAGTTGAAATGGGATCCAAAGCGGAAGTTGGCTCATCCATCAATAGTACTTCTGGTTGAATGCTTAATGCTCTTGCAATGCACAAACGCTGTTGTTGTCCTCCGCTTAAATCCAGTGCCGGTTCTTTTAAACGATCTTTTAAATCTTTCCATAATCCCACTTTTTTTAAACAATTTTCTACAATTGCATTTAATTCTTGTTTGTTTTTGATTCCATGTGTTTTGGGCGCAAAAATTAAATTATCATAAATACTCATTGGAAAAGGGTTAGGTTTTTGAAAAACCATTCCAACTTTTTTGCGCAATTCATTAATGTTGTATTTTTTATGAATGTTTTCATTTTTAAATAAAATCTTCCCTGTTATTTTGCATGATGGAATTAAATCATTCATTCTATTTAAACATTTTAAAAATGTAGATTTTCCGCATCCGCTTGGACCAATTAAAGCATGCACTTCATTTTGATTGATGTGGATATTGATATTTTTTAAAGCTTGAAAATTGCCATAAAACAAATTTAAATTTTCAACTTGAAAAATTTTGTTCATTTTATTCTCCTTAGATTTTTTGGCTAATTTTTTGATTAAACCAATGTGCCAATAAATTAATGAAAAAAACCAAAATAATCAGCACCATCGCTGTGGCATAAGCTTCATTGATGTGCAAACCTTCGCGTGCAATTTCATACATATGCACACTTAATGTGCGTCCGGAATTCATTAAAGAAGCCACTTGAGCAATGTTGCCCGCGGTATAAAGCAAAGCTGCCGATTCTCCTACAATTTTTCCAATACTTAAAATAATGCCAGACAAAATGCCATGTGATGCGCAAGGCAACACAACCGCAAAAATGGTGCGCAATTTCCCCGCGCCTAATCCAAAAGCAGCTTCGCGCAAATTTTGTGGAACGGCTTGAATGGCTTCTTGTGCATTTTTAAATAACAATGGTAATACCATAATGCTTAATGTCAGTATTCCTGAAATAAAACTTAATCCTAATTTAAAATAAATTACAAAAGCCAAATAACCAAATAAACCATAAACAATACTTGGAATTCCTGCTAATGTTTCTATTGCCAATTCAATAATTGTAATTATTTTATTATTTTTATGTTGGTATTCATTTAAAAATACAGCGCCTAAAATTGAAATTGGAATAGCAAATAGCAAAGAAAAGAAAATCAATGAAAGGGTATTGATTATTGATGGCATCATAGAAACATTGTTTGAATTATAATTCCATTCAAACAAAGAAGGTGTAATATAGTTAAAACCTTTTGTAAAGATAAAACCAATAATCATTAAAAAACTAGAAAACAATAAAAAAAATGCAAAACGTGTTGCAAAAAATAAAAACAAAGAGAATTTATCTTTTTTTGTTATTTGATAAAAATTAAAAATAAAATTATTATAATAATTTTTCTTTAATTTTTTTAAAATAATTTTAATTAAACGAAGCACAAAATGTTGTTTTATTTTATATTGTTTTTTGATGCGTTTTTTTAAATAACGTTTTGTGCTTTTCCGCATAATTTTTGATGCGTTCATTTTTATTCCTTATCTGCTTTTTAAACATTTAAAAGAAAGGTTGATAATTAAAATTAAAACAAACAAAACTGTGGCATTGGCAATTAAAGCATCGCGGTGCAAATCTTGTGCATAACCCATTTCCAAAACAATATTTGTGCTTAATGTGCGAAAACCATCCAAAACAGAATTGGGGATTTGAACTTGATTACCTGCAACCATAATAACGGCCATGGCTTCACCAATTGCCCGACTAATACTTAAAATAATACTGGTTAAAATGCCTGATTTTGCCGCTTTTATTTTAATAAAAAATAAACTTCTTTCCGGTGTAATTCCTAATGCAATGGCTGCTTCATCATAATGTTTTGGAACGGATTCTAATGCTGATTTTGAAATTAAAATCATAGTAGGTAAAATCATAATGCTTAAAACAAGAGATGCTGATAATAAATTTTTTCCGCTTACATTTAAAATATCGCTAATAAAAGGAACAATGATTACCAAACCAAAAAAACCATAAACAACGGATGGAATTGCACCCAATAATTCCACGGTCAACGTTAAAATTTTTTTAAAAAGAGAAGGCGAAAGTTGTGACAAATAAACGGCACTCAAAATGCCGATAGGAATGCCAATCATCAAGGATAGTGCGGTAACATAAAATGTTCCAATAATCATTGGAAAAATACCAAATAATTCCAAATCAAGTGGAAACCATTCTGTTCCAAAAATAAAATTTTTAAAACCTATTTTAACAATAGTTGGAATGGCATTTGAAAATAAAAATAAGCAAATTGTAATAACAGCAAAAATAGCAATTAAAGCACATAATAAAAACAGAAATTTGAAAATGTTTTCTTTATTTAAAACATTTTTAATTTTTAATTTTATTTGTTCTAATTTTGAAAACATTTTCATTTTCATTTTTATTTTAATTCTAACCAAGTTTTGATATTCCCTAGAAATATATCTTTAACATTTTCTTTTGAAATGTTTTCAATTGGATTGTCATTATTCACAATTACAGCCAATCCATCTATTGCCAAAACGCGTTCTTTTAATCCCTTTTTCTTTTCGCTTTCTTTTAAATCTCTTGAAAGCATACCAATATCAGCAATATTTTCAGCAACCAAATTGGCGCCCATTGTGGAATCAGAAGTTTGAATTTCAATAATGGCGTTTGGATTTTCTTTTTTATAATTTTCAACAAGTTTTTCCATCAAAGGTGAA
>JBNMHE010000045.1:0-12746 GCA_050872585.1 Rhodocyclales bacterium
AACGCCCGGCTCCAAAATGCAAGCCATCACCATTGCCATCATCGCCACAAAAGATTCCATCAACATAGCGCCATAACCAATCATGCGAATATCGCGCTCGTTTTCAACCATTTTGGGCGTGGTGCCGCTGGAAACCAAGCTGTGAAAGCCAGAAATAGCCCCGCAAGCAATGGTTACAAACAAAAATGGGAACAAATCGCCCGCAAAAACAGGACCGGTGCCATCCACAAATTTTGTGATGGATGCCATTTGAATGTCGGGGTTGACGATGGCAATAGCAACAGCCAAACCCACAATGGTGCCGATTTTTAAAAAGGTTGATAAATAATCGCGCGGTGCTAAAAGCAACCAAACGGGCAAAACGGAGGCAATAAAGCCGTAAATCATCAATGCCCATGCCAAGTTTTCGCCGTTTAAAGTGAAAATGGGCGCAAGCACTTCGCTTCTTGCCACGTTTTCGCCAAAAACAATGGACAAAATCAGCAAAATAAAACCAGCAATAGACACCTCAGCAATTTTGCCCGGGCGAATAAAGCGCATATAAACGCCCATCACAATGGCAATGGGAATGGTTGCCGCAATGGTAAAAGTTCCCCAAGGCGAACCCATCAAGGCTTTGACCACAACAAGCGCCAAAACCGCCAACAAAATCACCATAATGAGCAAAATGCCAAAAGAAGCAATGGCGCCGGCGGGTTTGCCCAATTCCAAATGAATCATCTCGCCCAAGGATTTGCCATTGCGGCGGGCAGAAAATGCCAAAATAATAAAATCCTGCACGGCGCCGGCAAAAATCACGCCGAAAATAATCCACAAGGTGCCGGGCAAATAACCCATTTGCGCCGCCAAAATGGGACCAACCAATGGGCCAGCACCGGCAATTGCCGCAAAATGATGCCCAAACAACACCCATTTGTTGGTGGGCACATAATCCAAACCATCGTTATTCAAATGCGCGGGGGTTAAGCGTTTTTCGTCTAATGTTGCCACTTTTGTTGCCAAATAACGGCTATAAAAACGATACGCAATAAAGTAACAAGATACAGCTGCGGTAATCAGCCACGCGGCGCTAATTGACTCACCGCGATGCAAGGCAATCACGCCCAAAGAAAAAGCCGCCAAAATAGAAATGACCGCCCAGAGCAAAAACTTTTTCACCTTTTCCCCCTTTGTTGGCAATAAAAAATGTGCTTGTGTTTGAAAAGGTTTAAGAATACCAAAATTGAAAAAAGTTTATTTTAAAAAACAAAAATCCAAAAAAATTCCCAAAAACAAACTCATTCCCACGTAGTTATTGTTTAAAAAAGCGCGAAAACATTGCGCAGGGTTGCGGTTTTTAATCCAAAAATAGTGCAAAAGCGCAATAGCCATTGCCAAGAGCAAACCCAAAAGCGTGAAAATCTGCATGTTATAAAAATAAAAAACCACAAAAGCAAACACGGCAAAATGCAAAAACAGCAAATCATCACCGCCAACACATCAAAACGGCCAAAAGTAATGGCGGAAGTTTGAATGCCGATTTTCAAATCATCGGGTTTATCCACCATTGCGTATTCGGTGTCGTAAGCCAAAGACCAAAACACATTGGCAAGAAGCAACAACCAACAAGGCAAAGGCACAGCGTTTTGTGCGGCGGCAAAAGCCATTGGAATGCCAAAACCATAAGCCACGCCCAAATACGCTTGCGGCAGTGGAAAAAATCGTTTGGTAAAAGGGTAAGTGATTGCCAAAAACAACGCCATGCCAGACAAAAGCAAAACCAAAAGGTTGTTTAAAATCAAAACCAACAAGAATGCCACAAGCGCCAAAACCGCAAAAACAAACAAGGCTTCTTTAACCGAAACTTTTTTGCTGGCAAGCACACGGTTTTTGGTGCGTTCAACAAAGCCATCAAAGTTGCGATCGGCAATATCATTGATCACGCAACCGGCTGAACGCATCAAAAAAGTGCCCAAAACAAATACGCTTAAAATTAAAAAATCTGGTTGACCGCTTGATGCCAACCACAAAGCGCACAACATCGGCCAGAGCAACAGCAAGGAGCCAATGGGTTTGTCCAAACGCATCAACAAAAAGTAATTTTTTAAATTTTCCACGGTCAACTAAAAAAAATTTTGAAAATTTTTTTTAGTTTACCGTGGAAAAAAATATTTAGAATAAACATTTTGATTAGGTTGAGTTGCACGATGAGTTTAAAACGCCATTTTTTAATCAGCGCCGCCGCAGCGGTTTTATCCCACCAAGCGCTTGGCGCTGCCAAACCGGTGATTAAATACGAAGTTGTGGAAAAGTTTGAAGTGGCACCAAGCGATGCCGAAATTCGCCAAGCCGTTTTGGCGTTTGAACTTGCCGAACAAGAAAAAAGCAAATACAACCGCACCAATTTGGGCAAAACGCTTTATCTTTTTTTGCCGCACCAAGAAGAAAAATCTTCTTGGCGAGTGGATCATTTTTTCTGCATTGTGGGGCAAAGTAAAAATCCCGATAGTCAATATCCTCTTTGGCAAAACATCACGCCCGACTTCAAATGGTTTGCCGTGCCCAAAAAAACCGAAATGCCAGAAATTGAAAAACTCAAAGTTTTAGAAGCGGCAGGTTACATTTCAGTGGAAGAAGGTAATTTCAACATTGTTTGCCCAGCCAACAATGAGCAATCCGATTTGCGTGAAAGCTTTTATTACCCGCAAGACAGTGTTCGTGCTTATTTGCACAATGTTCCTGCTTACCGTTATGCCTTAACCGACAAGGCGTTGAAAGAATTTTTTGATGATTCGCCCATGTGGCACATTGTTTTTTCGCCTGAGGAAGGTGTTGAAACCTATGATGCCGACAAAGTCCATTGGTTTGATAAAAGCAAGCAAAAAACCGGCATTCAACCCAAACCCATTTTGGAGCGTATGCATTTGACTTTTCCCATCGGCAAAATTGTGGTGGGCGATATTCAAAACATCCAAAAAACCAATAGCGAAAACAAAGTCGGCAACACCATTTACACTTTTGAATACAAAGAAGGCGTTGAAGGCGTGCCAGCGGGTTTGGAAAAATTGTTGGAAATTGAAAGTCCTTATAGCAAAAAAGGCGAAAACAGCGAATTGAGAAGCGATACCTTTGCGCTAGACGCATTGCCTGCTACCCGTTTAAAAGATTATCCCAACACGCCTTTGCAATATTTCACCGTAACCGAATTAAAAGAACAGAGAAAATACCGCATTGCGCAAGACGAAAAAGGGCAATGGCAAATTGAGCCGGGTTTTGCGTTTTAAAGAAGGAAGAAAAAAATGAATGCAATCAAAACTTTTTGCGCCGTAATGGCGGCGTTGGTTTTAAGCGCTTGCGGCAAATCCGTTGATTTATCCAAACCCGAATTTGCAGTGGGCGCTTATTGGGAAAGTTTGGCAAGCGATAATGTGGCGCAATTTTTAACAACTGTGGGCGACTCCAAAGAAGGCAAAGCCTTGGATAAAGAAAGCCAAGTTTTTTTCACAGAACGCTTTGCGCAACTTGCCAAAACATTCAAAGGCAATATCAAAACCATCACGGTGACCGAAGTTAAATACGATGAAAGCAAAAGCACAGCCCAAGTCAAAGTGTTGTTGGAGCGCTTTGATGGTTCCACTTCGCAGCGCCGAATGCTCACTGTCAAAAATGGCGATTCTTGGCGCTTAAAAGGTGCGCAATCGGGCGCATCGGGTTTTGAAGCAATGGGCGAAGCTTTTGGCGCTTTGTTTGACAAATAATCAAGCATTTTTAAAAGCAAAAAAACATTTTTTCCACGGTCAACCCGACATTTTTTTGAAAATTTTTTGAGATTGACCGTGGAAAAATGCTTTTTTTTAATTTGTATTTGATTTTTATTTTTTTATTTAACTTTCAAGAATCAAAGGCGGCAAATCGCTTAATTTTTTCAAACCCAAATCGCTTAAAAATTGTTGTGTGGTGCCAAACACTTCGGGCTTTCCCGGAGAATCTCGTTGCCCCAAACTTTCAATCCAACCTTGTGCAAGCAAAAGTTGCAAGGCATTGGGATTGACCGCCACACCGCGGATTTTTTCAATATCGCCGCGCGAAGCGGGCTGGCGATGCGCAATAATTGCCAAAATTTCCATTGTGGCGCGCGACAACTTCACATTTTTGGGGCGATGCCATTTTTCCAATCCTTTTGCCAAATCGGCTTTGGTTTGCAAGCGAAAACCTTCTGCCGTTTCCACCAAATCCAAAACCGATTCTGAATTTTGGCAATCGTGTTGTATTTGTTTGAGCAATTCAAAAACCAAATGCGTGGTTAAAGAATCATCCAAAGGCAAAAAATCCGCTGTTTTCAACGGAACATCGCTGGTTAAAAGGGCGGCGAAAACCAAACGTTTTAAAAAAAGCATAAACGCATTTTCAATTTAAGCGCGACTTAACACAATCGGTGCAAAAGGCGCGCTTTGTTCTATATTCAGCAAATGCTCTTTGGCCAGTTCCAACATCGCCACAAAATGCACCACCAACGCAATAGGATTGGAATCTTGCACCAAACTTAAAAAAATAACATTGGATTGATTTTCCAATGTTTTTAAAATTTTTTGCATATGCAAACGCACCGACCAAACTTCTTTTTCAACCCAATGCGCGGCATTGAGTTTTTGGCGTTTTAAAACATTTTCCCAAGCGGCTTGAAAATCCATAAAAGTAAAGAAAAAT
Organism: Rhodocyclales bacterium; assembly: GCA_050872585.1. Taxonomy (GTDB): domain Bacteria; phylum Pseudomonadota; class Gammaproteobacteria; order Burkholderiales; family Rhodocyclaceae; genus SFHR01. The sequence goes on from JBNMHE010000045.1 coordinate 4,687, forward strand.
TGTGCGCTGGGTTTGGCAAAATCAATTTTGGGAACAAAAAAATCGCGGCAATTGCGCGGCAAAGCATGGATTGCTTCGGCGTTTTTTTTCATCGCTTCATATTCCACCAAACGCTTGACCAACTCGGCTCTGGGATCTTCTGCTTCTTCTTCCAAAACAGCAGGCGGGCGCGGCAACAACAAACGCGATTTGATTTCAATCAAATACGCCGCCATCGCCAAATAATCCGCAGCCAATTCAAAATGTTCGTCTATGGCTTCAATATAATGCAAGTATTGCGCGGTAAGGCTTGCCATTGGAATATCCAAAATGTCAATGTTGCTTTTGCGAATCAAATAAAGCAAAAGGTCAAGCGGCCCTTCAAAAGCGGAGAGCAAAACGGATAAAGCTTTGGGCGGAATATACAAATCTTGCGGCAATTCCAAAAGCGGCTCGCCATAAAGTTTGGCGGCAGGATTTTCCAAAAGCGTTTGCGAATCAATCATTGCGGGTTTTTGTAATGCAAATACAAGTTGCGAAAATAAATCACCAAACCCAAGGCTTGGCCAAAAATAAAAACCGGGTCGCGCCGATGAATGGCATAAACGGTTAAAACCAAAGCGCCCAAAATGCTGCAATACCAAAACGCAACCGGCACCACCACTTTTTGTTGCTTTTCGCTTGCCCACCATTGAATCACAAAACGCATCATAAAAAGCGCTTGCCCGCCAAAACCCACCAATAACCAAAATAATGTTGCTGAATCGGGTAAAGTCATTTTAAAAAAAACCTTTTGAATCAAAAAATCCACGGTCAACCTTTGTTTTTTTTGAAAATTTTTTGGCGTTCACCGTGGATTTTTTTAAAAAGACACTAATCCCATCGCTTCTCTGACATCGCGCATGGTTTGTTGCGCCAAATCGCGCGCTTTTTCCGCGCCTTCGTTCAAAATATTTTTGACCAAATGCGGATTTTCTTCGTAATCACGCGCGCGCGCGCGCATCGGTTTTAATTCTTTGACCACCGATTCAATCAACGGCGCTTTGCAATCCAAGCAACCAATGCCCGCCGTGGTGCAACCTTGTTGGACCCATTCTTTGCAAGCAGCATCAGAATAAATTTGATGCAACGCCCAAACCGGACAACGCTCCGGCTCGCCCACATCATTGCGGCGCACGCGTTTGGTATCGGTTGGCATGGCGCGGATTTTTTTGGTAATTTCATCTTCGCTATCGCGCAAGGTAATGGTGTTGCCATAAGATTTGGACATTTTGCGCCCATCCAAACCCGGCATTTTGGAAGATTGGGTCAACAGCGCTTCGGGTTCCACCAAAATCATTTTGCCTTGGCCGTCAATGTAGCCAAACAAGCGCTCGCGGTCTATGGCGGACAAATGCTGCACTTCATTTAACAGCGCTTTGGCTTGTTCAACGGCTTCATGGTCGCCTTCTTCTTGAAAACGTTTTCTTAATTCTTCATAAAGGCGCGCTTTTTTGCCGCCCATTTTTTTAATGGCGGCGCGGGCTTTTTCTTCAAAATCCACTTCGCGCCCAAACATATGATTAAAACGGCGGGCTAATTCTCGGGTAAATTCCACATGCGGAATTTGGTCTTCGCCAACCGGCACCAAACCCGCGCGGTAAATTAAAATATCCGCACTCATCAAAAGCGGATAACCCAAAAAACCATAAGTGGTTAAATCTTTGGTGGCGAGTTTTTCAATTTGGTCTTTGTAAGTTGGCACGCGCTCCAACCAAGAAAGCGGCGTCATCATGGATAAAAGCAAATGCAATTCGGCGTGTTCCAAAACGTGGGATTGCATAAAAACAATGGCTTTGTCTGGGTCAATGCCGGCGGCAAGCCAGTCAATCACCATTTCAAAGCTGGATTTTTCAATGATTTCAACCGATTCATATTGCGTGGTCAAAGCGTGCCAATCGGCAACAAAAAACAAACACGGGTATTCGTTTTGCAAATGAACCCAATTTTTCAAAACGCCGTGATAATGCCCCAAATGCAAAGTTCCGGTGGGGCGCATGCCGGACAAAACGCGTTCTGCGTACATAAAACCGATAAACAAAAAAAAGGGCATTTTAACACGCCCGATTTTTTAAAAATCCACGGTCAACGCCATTTTTTTTGAAAAATAAAAAAGTTGACCGTGGATTTTTTTCAATTTAAAAAATTTTACGGCATACCCAAAAACAAAAACGCATTGTAAGAATGCAAGGCATTGGAATACGCCAAACCCAAAAATGCCGGACCCAAAAAAGTTTCGCCGCCCAAATAAAGCGCAAGAGAATCCACATAAGGACGTTTTGCTCTGGCATAGCCATTGGGATTTTTTGCCGCTTCAAGCATCAACCCCAAACGCAAATCGCTTTTGCCAAAAGGCATTTCGCCCAAAATGCGCTCCATGCGTGAGCCAATGTAAATTAAATTGTCGCCCCAAAGTGCATAAGGCGATAACGCGCTCATATTTTGAAAGCCGCCCAAATAAGCACTATCAAAATAAGGCAATTTGCCATAAGGAGAAGAAACATATTGAACACGATTGCTCCAAATGGTTTTGGAAAAAATCGGCACAGCGGTTTTGGCTTCCAAATCAAAACGCGAATAAGAATGATTAAAAGAATCAAAATAGCGCATTTTGAAAGAATAGCCTTTGCGCGGAAAATAAAGACGGTCAAATTGTTCCCAATTGATATCCACCAATGCGCCCAAAGTTTTGTAAGTTTTTTGTGATAACCATTCTTGACCACTGCCAATGCGGCGAGAAAAATGTCCGGTTTTGGCAAAAAAACCCACTTTGGAATCCCCCAAAACATTCCAATTTTTGCCCAACAGCGCTTGAATGGCCGATTGATTGTGCGCGTATTCGGCTTCTTTGTGGTTGTTTTGATAAAGCGCGATGTTTTCACGCATAACCATGCCTTCCAATTGCGTAAAATAATTTTGTTGGGCATTCAAAGGTTGGTAAAACACATTTTTAAAATGCCATTGGTCACCCAAAGCAATTTCACTTAAAAACTCTCCACCCAATTGATTGAGCCAAGTTTTGTGGTAAGCCGCCTTCACATGAAAACGCGAACCTTCTTGACTGGATGAGCGCAAATGCAAAGCAAAACGCAAATAATCCGTTCCCCACGATTTTTCCGCTGGCAAAATGCGCAAAATATTTTTGTGATGTTGTTTTAAAACGGTGTAATCCACATTTTCATAAAAACCATCGGCATAAGTGCGTTGGATGTTTTGTTCAATTTGGGATTCATTAAAATGTTGTTGATTTTCAAAAAAACGCAACGCCGTTTTGGGATTGACGTGATTTAATTTTGATACTTCAACTTGATTAATTTTCAAATCGGGTGCATTGAATTTTAATTTTGCATGCCATTTTTCCCATTCCTTCACATTGCTTTTTAATTTTAAAAAAAGTTCTTTTTGCTGAAAAACAAAATCATAACCTTCTTGAACAATATCTTTAATTTTAGAAAAATCCGCTGCCGATATATTTTCCAAAGGCGGTTTTAAATAAATATCTTTTTGAAAATCCAAATGTTTTAAAGATTGTTTGACATTTTGTTCGGTTAAAATATTGACCATTTGCGCGGTTACGCCAAAAAAAGAATTGACTTTTTCCGCAGGCAACAAAGGCGAACCCACATTCACCGCAAAAATCACATCGGCTTGACACAGTTTTTTAAGCGGCACAATGGGCAAATTATCCACCAAGCCGCCATCCACCAATTTGTATTTTTCGTATTCCACCGGCGCCAACAATCCCGGCACGGACATACTGGCGCGCATGGCTTCACTAATTCTTCCTTTTTTTAATTCTATGGCTTTGCCCGTCACAATATCCGTTGCCATCATCACCAAAGGCAAGGGCAAATTTTCAATCAAACGCTCGCCTTTTTTGACCTTTAACAAATGGTTAAAAAACAATTTTATTTTTTGCCCAGAAACCATTCCAGGCGGATAATGCAAACCTTCTTTTGTGATGCCCACTTCCGAGCCGCTTAAATAATCATAAGCCAAGCGCCTTTTCACCGCCGACATTTCGGCATAATCGGGAAAATCATCAAACATATCTGCCCAATTCACTTTGGACAATTCTTGTTCCATCTCTTTTGGCGAAACACCTGCATTCCAAGCACTTGCCACCAAAGCGCCCATTGAAGTGCCTGCCAAACAATCTATTTGAATACGCTCTTCTTCCAAAAACTTCAAAATCCCAATATGCGCAAAACCGCGCGCACCACCTCCGCCCAAAACCAAACCCACTTTGGGCGCGGCAAAAGCTTCCAAAAAATAAAAAACCAACGGAAAAAGGCTTAAAATGAGCTTTATTTTCATTTTTTTCATCTAAAAAAGCATTTCATTCTTTTATCTTAACCATTTTTGAAAAAAATCCTTTTCCAATGTTGGCATTTTCTCGTTTTTCTTTTTATTTTTTATTGTTTTTGTTTGCCGTTTTTTGGTTTGCCATAGGATGCGATTCTCCCACCAGCTTAACCGGCAAAGACGAGTTTTTTTTGGGCTTGCGCACGCCTTTGTTTATGATAGAAAAAGACGTTTGGCTTGTTCCCATTTTGGATGATTTGCCGCGCATTCGCAAACCGCCACTTTTGTATTGGTGCGGGCGTTTTTTTTACGAAACTTTTGGCATTTCACTGTTTTCCATTCGCTTCATGGCGTGCGTTTTTTCTGCTTTTTTTGTGCTGGGCGCTGCCGCTTGCGCGCGCGCTTTGGGCATAAACAAAACACATGCTTTGTTGTTGGCTTTGCTTTTGATGAGCTCTTTGGGACTGAAAACCGAAGCCGCACGCGTTATGCTGGATATTCCCGTTTCATGCTTTTCCATTTGGGCATTTTGGACATTTTTAAAAGCGGCAGAAAATCGACTTTATCTTTTGCTTGGTGCAATTTTTCTGGCTTTGGGATTTTTAACCAAAGGTCCGGTTGTTTTTATTTTGTTTTTTTCCGGCATTGCCGCTTTATTTTGCAGCAACATTTTATCTTTTCAATTGTTTTTTAATTTAAAAAACAATTTATGGATTTTATGTTCTTTTTTATTGTGGGCTATTTTGGCCTTACCTTGGTTTTTTTGGGTACGTTTTTTGTATCCGGATTTTTCAAGCGATATTTTAAACAACGAATTGGCGCACCGAGAATTTTTTAAAATCAATTTAATGCCATTTTCCGCTTTATTTGTCTTGTCTATGCCGTGGTTTTTTATTGGAATCAATGCTTGTTGGAAGGTTTTCAAAAAATCCACGGTCAACATTCAAATTTTTTCAAAAAAAATATGGGTTGACCGTGGAAATTTTGCTTTGTTTATTGCTTTGTGGTTAATTTTCAGTATTTTGCCTTTTTGTTTTATTCGCACTTTTGAACGTTATTTAATTGGTTCGTTAATTCCTTTTTGTTTTTTAATTTTATTATTTTTTGAAAATGTTTTAAATCAAAATTGGGCAAAACGTTTGGGTTTTATTTTGTCTTTTGTTGCCGCTTTTTTATTACTTGTTTTTGTTGTTTATTTTAAAAACAATACACATTTGATTTTAATCTTTTTATGCGCTTTGATTTTATTTTTTTTGGCTTGGTGGAAAAACAAAAATATATGGCTGATGGTTTTTTCCGCCTTGATTTTTTGGCAAATTGCTTTAAGCGTGATTTATCCACAAATTGGCGTCAATGCCGTTCCTCAAAAAATCATTGATCATGCCAAACAAAATGAAGTTGTTTTTTTTGCCGGACCGCAACCGGCCATGCTTTCTATTTTAAGCGGCAAAGCACATCGGCATTTTGGCGCTTTTCAACAAGAAGATTTTCATTTTTTAAAAAACAAAACCATTTTTGTTTCAGAGTTTGATTTTCCATTGTTTTTAAAAGAAATTGAAAAATTCAATACGCATTTTAAAATCCACCATCAATTTAAAACATTGGTCAGCACCGGTTCAGGTTTGCGCTTTGCCAAAATAGGTGCAACGCTCAACGATTGGCTTGATGCCTTTTCAACGCATTGTGTTGCGCCCATTTCTACCACCATTTATGCGGTAAAATTAAGCGATGAAAATCCACAAAATTAACAATGAAAAAAAACGTTTTCCCATCCGCTTTGTTGTTGTTTTTTTTAACCACTTTGTTTTTTTTAATTTGGGAATTTAAACCTTTGCCCGCCGCAAAGTTTGTTCAACAAAGCGCCATTCCAACCAATTTACCGCCTTTTTTTGCAAGCGATTTTTTGCCGCGCGCAGCGCCCAGCGCACATGCGTCAACCATGACCATTTTGCCCAATAACCAATTGATGGCGGCATGGTTTGCCGGCGCACAAGAAGGCGCAAAAGATGTGGCTATTTTTACCAGTATTTTGCAACCCAATGGTTGGAGCACGCCGCAAAAAGTAGCCGACCGTGCCAGTTTGGCAGGTTCAATTTTTGCCAATGTGCGCAAAATTGGCAATCCGGTTTTGTTTACCTTAAATCATCGTGTTTATTTGTGGTTTGTCAGCGTGGGCGTAGGCGGTTGGGCGGGCAGCCAAATCAATTTAATCACCAGCGATGACAATGGCATCACGTGGAGCAAAGCCAAACGTTTGGTCACATCCCCTTTGATTAACATCAGCACTTTGGTGCGCACATCGGCAATACGCTTACAAAACAACGAAATTGCGCTGCCGGTTTACCACGAATGGCTTTTAAAATACGGCGAATTGTTGCGCATGGATGAAAACGGCAACATTTTAATGAAAAGCCGAATGCCGCAACGCCAAAGTTTGCAACCTTCTTTAATTGTTGAAAACTCTCAAACAGCACATGCTTTTTTGCGGGATTCCAGCGCAATGAATCAAGTGCAACATTTAATCACACACGATGGCGGCGCTTTGTGGCAAAAAATGCCGCCAAGCCCTTTGCCCAATCCCAATTCTTCGGTTGCCACTTTAAAACTGCCAGATGGCAAATGGCTTTTGGTGGGCAACGAACAAAATCGCCACGTTTTAAACGCTTGGATTTCCCAAGACCAAGGCAAAACGTGGCATTTGGCAAAGCAATTGGAAAACGGCGAATCGGAATACTCTTATCCATTTTTGCTTTTGGATTTAAACGGAGCCATCCATTTGACTTACACTTGGCAGCGCAAAACCATACGCCATATGATTTTTAGCCAAGCATGGTTGGAGAACACACCATGAGCGCCGCCTATGCCTTAATCGCCCACGCGTTGATTTTTGCAGCCCTTTGCGCCTCTTTACCGATGGGCGTCTTAAAAGACAGAATGGGGTTGATTGCCACCATTTTTGCTTTGTTCGCCGGCATTGCGCCGGCTATGCATGGCATTTTGGGGGCGCCTTCTTTAACTTTGTGTGCCATTGCGGTGCGTTCTTTAACGCATTTTCCGCCTATTCAATGGAATCGTTTTTATTTGGGTTTGTTTTTGTTATTTGTTTTTCCTTTTTATTATTCTTCTTTGGGAGCCACCGATTTTGATCTTTACGCACAAGGTTATTTTCCCGATTTTATTTTATTAAGTTTGTTGCCTTTGGGTTTGTTTTTTTATTTTAAACGTTTTTATTTTGCGCTTTTCATTTTAACTTTGGATTTAATCGCATGGCGTTTGGGTTTATTCCAAAATTTATGGGATTCTTTATTTTGTTTTCCACTGGTTTTGTTTTTAATTTTTCAATTCTTTTTTTCAAAAAAATAAAATAATTTAAAAAAATCTTATTTTCCACGGTCAACGCAAAAAAATTTTTAAAATTTTTTAAAATTTTTTTAAGTTGACCGTGGATTTTTTATTCTTTTTTCAATAACAATGCTTTTTCATACAAAATTTTTTTGTGAATGCCGGTTATTTTTTCTGTAATTTTGGCAGAATCTTTAACGGACAAATTATTTTCCAACAAACATTTTAAAAGTTCTTCTGCTTTATTTTCAAAAGGATTTTCAATTTTGCCTTCATTTAAAATTAAAACAAATTCTCCTTTTTGGCGATTGGGATTTTCATTGAACCATTTTGGCGCATCGTGGCACAATAAAGTGGTTAATTCTTCAAAACATTTGGTTAATTCTCGGGCAACA
>JBNMHE010000046.1:0-12730 GCA_050872585.1 Rhodocyclales bacterium
GTGGCCGACTTCGGAATTGCCCATATCGTCATCGCTGGGCATTCCAACAGCTTTGCCGTGCGCTTTTAGGCGAATGTTGGGGTAATGTTGAAACAAATAATCCAAAGTAGGCGTTTTTGCGGCGGCAATGGCAGAGCCTGCGGGGTCGCGCGCAATGCCCACGCCATCCATCACAATTAAAAGCACGGGCGCTTTGGTTTTTGGAAAGTTGGGAATTTTGGAGAGCATTTTTTTAAATCAAAAAAGAAAAATGTTTGTGAGCGGTTTTTTAAAAAAAAATTCAAAATTCCACGGTCAACCCCAAAAAAATTTGAAAAAATTGAAAAATTCAAAAAAATTTGGCGTTGACCGTGGATTTTTTTTTAGCGCGCGTTAATCATTGTGCCCACGCCGTGGTGGGTTAAAAGTTCCAAAAGCAAAGCGTGTTCTTCGCGCCCGTCAATAATATGCACGGCATTGACGCCATTTTTTGCCGCTTCCAAAGCCGATGCAATTTTGGGCAACATTCCGCCGGATAGCGTGCCGTCTTCAACCATTTGGTTGATTTCATCGGGCGTGATGCCTGTTAAAAGTTTGCCTTCTTTATCCAAAACGCCGGGCGTGTTGGTGAGCAAAACCAGTTTTTCTGCATTCAAAACTTCGGCAATTTTGCCGGCGACCACATCGGCATTGATGTTGTAAGTCTCGCCTTTTTCGCCCACACCAATGGGCGCAATCACGGGAATAAATTCGCCGCTTTTTAAAGTGCGAATTAAAGATGGATCAATATGCGTGATATCGCCCACTTGCCCCACATCCAAAAATTGTCCGGGGTGGTTTTTGTCTTCCAAAAGTAGTTTTTTGGCTTGAATAAAATGGCTATCTTTGCCGGTGATGCCAACGGCTTTGCCGCCAATTAAATTGATTAAATTGACAATTTCTTTATTCACTTGCCCGCCCAAAACCATTTCCACCACATACATGGTTTCCGAATCGGTTTTGCGCATACCTTGCACAAATTCGCCTTCTTTGCCCATTTTGTGCAGCAAATCTTCAATTTGCGGCCCGCCGCCATGCACCACCACAATGTTGATGCCAACGAGTTTTAACAACACCACATCGTGCGCAAAGCATTGTTTCAAATGATTATCCGTCATTGCATTGCCGCCGTATTTGACCACAATGGTTTTGCCGTGAAAGCGCCGAATATAAGGCAAGGCTTCGGCTAAAATTTCCACACGTTTTTTGGGCAAAATGTCCATTTTTTATCCTTTTTAGATACAAATATAAAAAAACGTGGCGATTTTAACCTTTTACAAAAATCCACGGTCAACGCGATGTTTTTTTAAAAAAATATTCGGTTGACCGTGGATTTTTGTTTTAAAAATCAGTGAAGGCAAAAAAGTATAAAATTTGATTTTTTTTTCAGCGCTTTGAAAAATGTTTTCACACTTAAACAAAGAGCAAAAAGAAGCGGTGATGTTGCCGCTTAACGAAAACGCTTTAATTTTGGCAGGTGCCGGCTCGGGCAAAACGCGGGTTTTAACGGCGCGCATTGTGCATTTGTTGAAAAACAACATTCCTTTGCATTCTATTTTGGCGGTAACTTTCACCAACAAAGCCGCCAAGGAAATGTTGAATCGTTTGGGAAAAATTTTGCGTGTGCCGATGCGCTCTGTGTGGGTAGGCACATTTCACGGTATTGCTTACCGCATTTTGAAAAAACATGCTCAAGAAGCCGGTTTGTCGCCCCATTTTCAAATTATGGATACCGATGACCAAAAAAGTTTAATTAAACGCATTTTGAAAACACAATTTGCTTATTTGAAAGAAGCGGATGATGAAGAAAGCAAATATTTTTCGCCCGCTGCTTTGGCAAGTTGGATTTCCAAACAAAAAGAAAAAGGACGGCGCGCTTACCAAGTTTTGCAAGATGATGAAAATGCTTGGATGGAACAAACCCAAGAGCGCGTTAAAATCTACAAAGCGTATGAAGAAGCTTGTTTAAAAGAAGGCGTGGTGGATTTTTCAGAATTGCTTTTGCGCATTGTGGAATTGTTTCAAAATCATGCAATGTTGCGCGCGCATTACCAAAGGCATTTTCAACATATTTTAATTGATGAATTCCAAGATATTAATAACTTGCAATTTACATGGATCAGCCTGTGGGCACAAGGTGGCGCCAAGTTATTTGTGGTGGGCGATGACGACCAATCTATTTATGCTTTTCGCGGTGCCAATGTGGCGATTTTGCGTCAATTCCAACAACGTTTTCATGCGCAATTGGTGCAGTTGGGACAAAACTACCGCTCCAGACCCAACATTTTAACAGCCGCCAATCGCTTAATTGAAAACAATTTTGACCGCGTAATAGAAAAAAAGTTATGGACGGAAAAAATTGGAGGCGAGCGTGTGCATTGTCATCACGCCGCCAATGCCGAAAGTGAAACGGAATTTGTGTTGAAAGAAATCAAAAAGTTGCATCAAGAAGACGGCGTGCCGCTTTCTCAAATAGCCATTCTTTATCGCACCAATGCGTTTTCACGAAATTTTGAAATGGCGTTTTTTCGCCACAAACTCAAATGTTTTATTTACGGCGGTTTGAGTTTTTTTAGCCGTGAAGAAATCAAACATGTGTTGGCTTATTTGCATTTGGTGGTTAATCCCGATGACGATGGTGCTTTTTTGCGTATTGCCAATGTGCCCAAACGCGGCATTGGTCCTAAAATGCTGGAAAACTTACAAGATTGGGCTTATGTGGAACAATGTTCCTTGTTTCAAATGGCAAGCCGTTTGAATGACAAATTGCGCCTTAAATTTATGCCGCTTTTGAATCTGATCCATCAAGCGCGCGCATTAATGGAAAATGCCTCCTTGTTGGAAGTGAGTGATTTTTTATTAAAAAACTTGGATTTTCAAAAATATTACGAAGAAAAAGAAAAAAACTCCGAAAAACGCACCACGCGTTTGGAAAATTTAAGCCAATTTTTAAGTGCCGTGCAAAGTTTTTTAAAAGATGATTCACAAGACAAAACCGTCGGGGAAATTGCGGCTTTTTTAAGTTATGCCGCTTTGTTTTCAAGCGAACACCAAAATGCCAAAGGCGATGCCGTGCAAATGATGACGGTGCATTTGTCCAAAGGTTTGGAGTTTCCTTATGTGTTTGTGGTAGGCTTGGAAGAAGGTTCTTTTCCGCATAATCTGGCTTTAAACAATGAAGATACAAGCGGAATTTTTGAAGAACGTCGCCTTTTTTATGTGGCAATGACGCGCGCAGAAGAAAAATTATATTTAACACATGCCCACGAGCGCGCCATTTTTGGCAAAACACAAGCGCAAGCGCCTTCTTCCTTTTTGAAAGATTTAAACACCGAAGATTCCAGCGTTTTTTACAAAACCAGCGATGCGCCGCATTTTAAAACCAAAAATGGCTCACCAAACCATGCTTTGCGCACCGAATACGCACAAAATCGTTTTGGGCAGCGCTTGACTTTGGGCGATTTTGTGGTGCATCCCAAATTTGGCAAAGGGCAAATTGTGAAATTTATCGCCGGGAAAAATCTGGGTTTTGTAAAAATTTATTTTGATGATTATGAATTTAAAGAATTGGATTTAAATATCGCGGATATTCAACTGCTTGCTTAAAAAAATAAAAAAATCCACGGTCAACGTTATATTTTTTTTATTTTTTTATTTTGTTTATTTTATTGAAATGGTTTTGAATCATCCATTTAAAAATCAAAGCAATTAAAAAAAGCATTGCCAACATTTTATCCAAAGGACTAAATGGCAAAAGCATTTTGTTTTCTGCCAAAAACATAATTTGAAAAGCCGTGTAAAAAGACAAAATCCCCAAAAAAACAAAAACACTTTGTTTGATTTTTGGGTTGATTTTAATCCATTCTAAAATAAGAAAATAAAGAATAACAATAAAAGAAAAATAAAGAAAAATCGCTGTTCTGTCATCAGAAGCAAAAACGGTGGGTGAAAATGCCAAAATGGATTTTGAAATGCAACCGATTAAAAAAACAAATAAAATACAATAAGGTTTTTGTGGAAACAAAATAAACAAATGATAAAAAGACAAAACAAACCAAAAAATCATCAATGAAAAATAAAATAAAAAATAAGAATGGAAAGATGGAATAATGTCTTCTTTGTTTAAATAAGGATGTTGAATAAAAAGAAGGGCAACAAAACATTGTAACAAAATGCTGAATATTAAAATTTTGTTTTTTTGTTTAAAAATTAAAATACTTAAAACAAAATGAAAAATAAAAAACAACATTTTTTGTTTAAACAAAGTAACAAAAGAAATTAAAACACCCAAACTTAATTTTTGAATAAGATTAAAATCGGAAAAAGCAGGAAAACGCATCATTTCTGATTTTAAACGCAAGGCATTGCCTGGTGAAAAATAATGCGCACAAAACATGATAAGGGTGAGAATTAAAACAATTTGGAAGAAAATATTTTTTAATACTTGGGGGCGCAAAACAATAAGATAAAACAAAGTTAAAATCAAACAAACCGTGCTTTGTTCTTGTGATGTGGCAATACATAAAGAAAATAAAACAAATGGCAATAAAAAATAATTAAATTTATTCAATTTATTAAAATAAACCAATTTTAAAAAGCAAAAAACAATTAAAAGACAAGCAAATGGAAAAGCATAATTGGTCATGGTGGCAATCCAGCCAGCTGAACCCATTTGGTAAAAAGGATAAAGCGCAATTAAAAAAACAAGAAGATAAACGTGTTCTAATTTGTTTTGGTGATTGATTAAATAATGAAGAGAAAAAGGAATGCTTAAATAAATTAAAATGTTGAGCATTTTCCACACAAAAAAAGGAAGGGCGGAAAAAATAATCACTGCCATTTCAATAAAAATGCGCGAACTCCATTGGTAATAACGCGTGATTGTCCAATCCAATAAACCTTGTTTTTTTAAAATTGTGGCAAATAAAGTATCATCGCCTGCAAAAACCATTAAAGAGTGGTATAAAACTAAAAGAAGAAAAAATAAAAAATAAGGAACGAAGGAAGAATTTAAAAAAGTTTTTATTTTATTCAAAAAAATATTTAAATTTTTTCGTGGATAAGGAGGAAAAAACAAATATTGTAAAAAGAAAAATAAAATCATACAAAAAAGAAAAATAAAAGCGATATTTTTTAAATAAATATTCCAAAAAGTAAGGTTTAAAGTTTTGTATCGATTTAAAAAAGAAATAATTAAAAACCGCAAAGGTTCACAAAACAATAAAACGCTTAAACAAAGCGTGAAAACAAAAGAAAAAAAATTGGTGCGCAAAAAATAAATCATTGAATAAATCATTGAAAAAAATGTTTAAAATAATTATTTAAAAAAAACACATTGATTTACTCTTCCAAAGCGTTTGAAACAGCAATTTTAAGTTTGGATAAAAACATTAAAGCACGCAAATGGGTGCTTGCCAAAGAATAATCTTGTTGTTCAAAAGCATGGTTTAATTGATTCAACGTTTGTCTTTCTTCTTCATCTATTTGATGAAATAAATTTTCTAATGCGTTGATATTATTTGATTTTTTGGCTTCTTCTAATTCTTCATGCAAGGTTAATTGTTGGATGAGAAAACTTTGCGGCATCGCGGTATTGTTGTGCAAATCCAAAGGATGATGCACCAATTGCAACAAATGCTGGGCACGCGCAATGGGATTGTTTAAGCATTGAAAAGCATCGTTTAAAAGCGTGGAATGTTTTAAAGCATTCAACTTTTGCGTTTCGCTTTGTTGGGCAAAATTATCCGGATGAAATTGCGTTTGCAATGCCACAAAACGCGTTTTAAGCGTTTTTTCGTTGAGATTAAACTGTTCTGGCAAATCAAAAAGAGTAAAAAAATTATGCATTTTTGAAAAAAAAGAAAGTTGACCGTGGATTTTTTTTTAAAAAATCCACGGAATAAAAAATCAAATACCACCTTGCGCTTTGATTTTTTCTGCGCCGTGGTGCAGGCGGTTGAGCGCGTTGATATACGATTTTGCAGAGGCAATGATAACGTCCGTATCCGTGCCAGAACCTTGCACAATTTTGCCATTCAAAGCCAAGCGCGTGGTGACATCGCCTTGTGCATCCGAACCCGATGTGATGGCGTTAATGGAAAACAGCAACAATTTGGCGCCGCTTTGCACAATGGATTCAATGGCTTGGAAAGTGGCATCCACTGGCCCTGCGCGCGTGACTTCCGCGGTTTTTTCTTCGCCATTGACCAAAAGCGTTAGGCGTGCGGTGGATTGTTCGCCCGTCTCTGAACTGACTTGCATATAAATGAGTTTGTAAAAATCTACTTCGGGTTCGGTGAGTTCGCCATTGACTAGGGCGTGCAAATCTTCATCAAAAATTTCGGATTTTTTATCTGCCAAATCTTTAAAACGCGCAAAAGCGTTGTTCAACGCCGCATCACTTTCTAACTCAATGCCAAGTTCGGCAAGTTTGGTTTTAAACGCATTTCTGCCGGAAAGTTTGCCCAAAACCAATTTGTTTTGGCTCCAACCCACATCTTCAGCGCGCATAATTTCATAAGTTTCGCGGCATTTTAAAACGCCATCTTGGTGAATGCCCGATTCATGCGCAAAAGCATTCGCACCCACAATGGCTTTGTTTGGCTGCACTGGGTAACCCGTGATTTGCGAAATCAACTTGGAAGAAGGCACAATTTGTTGTGTATCAATGCGCGTATCCACGGGGAAAACATCCGCGCGGGTTTTGATCGCCATCACAATTTCTTCCATTGCCGTGTTGCCTGCGCGCTCGCCCAAGCCGTTGATGGTGCATTCCACTTGGCGCGCGCCCGCCAAAACAGCTTGCAAGGAATTGGCCACCGCCATTCCCAAATCGTTGTGGCAATGCACCGACCAAATCACTTTGTCTGAATTGGGCACGCGTTCAATTAAGTTTTGAATGAGTGTGGCGTATTGATTAGGCAAGTTATAACCCACAGTGTCCGGCACGTTGATGGTGGTCGCCCCCGCTTTAATCACCGCTTCAAAAATGCGGCAGAGAAAATCCAACTCTGAGCGACCGGCATCTTCGGCGGAAAATTCAATGTTGTCGGTGTATTTTTTTGCCCAGCCGATGGCTTTGACTGCTTGTTCCACCACTTCTTGTGGACTCATCCGCAATTTTTTTTCCATGTGGATGGGGGATGTGGCAATAAACGTGTGGATTCTGCCCGAAGCCGCTGGTGCAATGGCTTTGCCGGCTTGTTCAATATCGTGCGCTTGGGCGCGGGCAAGTGAGCAAACGGTGGAATCTTTAATCACGCTGGCAATGGAATGAATGGCATCAAAATCGCCGGGAGAAGCCGCGGCAAAGCCGGCTTCCATCACATCCACTTTTAATTTTTCCAACTGGCGCGCCACGCGAATTTTTTCTTCTTTGGTCATGGAAGCGCCGGGGCTTTGTTCGCCATCGCGCAAAGTGGTGTCAAAAATAAAAAGATGATCCTTTTTGTTGCTCATCTGAATCTCCAAATTTGAAATTTTTTAGCAGTTTACCGTGGAAAAACGCATTGTTTTTCTAAAAAAAACAATAGGTTTTATTAAAAAAAGCTATTGCCTTTTGCCGCGTTGTTTTTTGCAAAAACACCACAACCAGTAAAGATAACCCGATGCGGCATAACACATAAAAAAAGCAAAAAGTGCAATTTCAGGGCTCAATGAGACCAGCGCAAAAACCAATGCAAACAACACAATGCAAAAAAAGGGCACGCTTTTTTTAAGGTTGATGGTTTTAAAACTATAAAAATAAACGTTGCTAATCATAGAAAGACCAGCAAAAAAAGTGATGAACCACGCAAACAATTTGCCATCGGTTAAAAAAGATTCTGAGCCTGCAAAAACCCAAACCGTGCCCGCAACCAAAGCGGCGGCAGCCGGCGAGGGCAAGCCTTGAAAAAAGCGTTTGTCAATTAAACCAATGGTGGTGTTAAAGCGCGCCAAGCGCAGTGCCGCCGCCGCGCAATAAATAAAAGCGGCAACCCAGCCCATTCTGCCCAAATCAGACAATGCCCATTCATAAATCACCAAAGCGGGCGCAACACCAAAACTGACCATATCCGCAAGAGAATCGTATTCCGCCCCAAATGCCGATTGTGTGTGTGTTAAACGCGCCACTCTGCCATCCAAACCGTCAAAAATCATCGCCACAAAAATTGCCATTGCTGCCACTTCAAAACGTGTTTCCATGGCTTGCACAATGGCGTAAAAACCCGCAAAAAGGGCGGCGGTGGTAAATAAATTGGGCAAAATGTAAATGCCGCGGCGTTTTAATTCGGGTTTGAATAAAGTTTTGCGCGGCGGGCGCGGAGAAAAATCAGGCATGTTTAATTTTTAAAAAGCGGGTTAGACAAAGGTTTGGTTTGGGTTAAACGTTTGACCATGTTGTGTAAAGTTTCCAATTGTGGGGCATTTTGGGCAATGTAATTTTGCGTGGTATAACCCCACCAATCCCAACAAGCATAAGGATTTAAAATGGTGTTGTTGGTGAGTGGCAAATAACCCAAACGTTCGGTGGTTTGTGGAAACAAAACAATGGTGCGATTGTTGGCCGCCCATTGCAAAAAACCACTTTGGCGAATAAAGGCATCGCCCACCAATTCTGCATTTTGTTTGCAACCGTGCAAAGCCATCAGTAAACGGCAATTTCCTTTTTCACAAGATTGCGGAATATAAACATAACCTTTTTCTGCAAGGCTAATGGCAATCGGCGCTTTGGGTGAAAAATCTTTTTGCCAAAAAGCATAAAGTTGGCCAATTTCATGCTTTTCGGGATTGTGTTCAACGGGATTTAATTTTCCGTAAATGTGTTCAAAAATGTTTTGCGCGGTATCAAAATGAGCGCAATGATTCACAAAAGGCGGCGTTTTGCTTTTTTCACAAACATTTTTTTTCAATGCAAAAGGGGAGACAAAAGCATGTGCTGCGCTTTTGTGGCGGTCAAAAAGATATTGTCCGCGCGGAATATGGTGCCGATAAAAATCCATCAGCGATGAAGAAACCGAAAAATAAACGGTATCGTCCATTTTGGAGCCAAAAACATAAACACGGTGTTTTTTGAGCGCCACAGGATTATCAATCAAGCCTTTGTGCGCAAAATAATTGAGATTTTCATTTTGCCGCTGAACTTTGGGAGCGGGTGCCAAAGCCGATGCTTGCATGCAATGGTGTGCCGCACGCATCAAAGAACCTTCCGCGCAATAAAAAGGACCGCCAGCCACAATGCCCGCGCCGACAATTTCGCTGGAAAATGCCATTTGGTATTGCACCGCCATATACGCACCCGAAGACAAACCCGCAACCACAACAGAATGCGCGCCAAGCGCAGGCAAAGTGCGAGTCGGCAAGGTTTTTAAATCGGGTGGTGTAAAATTTTCTTGTGCGTGCGATAAATTTAAAAAAAAGAAACAAAACGCCAAAATCCACGGTAACCCCTTTGTTTTTTTTGAAAATTTTTTGGCGTTGACCGTGGAAAAACGTATTTTGCTTAAAAATTTAAAGCACATAGCGTGTTAAATCCTCATTGATTGAAAGCTCACCCAAACGCTCATTCACAAAATCTGCTGTGATGTCAATGGTGCCCAAATCTTTTTGGCCTGCGGCAAAAGAGATGTCTTCTAATAGTTTTTCCATTACGGTGTAAAGCCGCCGTGCGCCGATATTTTCCGTTTTTTCATTGACCATCCACGCAATTTCCGCCAAGCGTTTGATGCCGTCTTCTTGGAAATTTAAGATGACGTTTTCGGTTTCTAATAACGCTTGGTATTGCCTTGTTAAGCAAGCGTCCGTTTGCGTCAAAATGCGTTCAAAATCTTGGGCGCAAAGCGAATCCAACTCCACGCGAATGGGAAAACGCCCTTGCAATTCCGGCACCAAATCCGAAGGTTTGGAAAGATGAAAAGCCCCTGACGCAATAAACAAAATATGGTCGGTTTTCACCATACCGTATTTGGTGGAAACGGTGGTGCCTTCCACCAGCGGCAACAAATCGCGCTGCACGCCTTGGCGCGAAATATCCGCTTGGTGTTCGGATTTGCCGGCAATTTTGTCAATTTCGTCCAAAAACACAATGCCGTGTTGTTCCACCGCTTCCAAGGCGTTGGCTTTGACTTCTTCATCATTGACCATTTTTGCCGCTTCTTCATCCACCAAAAGGCGCAAGGCTTCTTTGATTTTTAATTTGCGTTTGTGCTTTTTGCCTTTTGGAAAGTTTTGGAACATTTCTTGAATTTGTTGGGTTAAATCTTCCATGCCGGGTGGCGCCAAAATTTCGGCTTGCACGCTTGGGGCAGCAAGTTCCACTTCAATTTCTTTGTCATCCAAAAGCCCTTCGCGCAATTTTTTGCGGAATTTTTGCCGCGTTTGGCTATCGTCTTCCATATTAGAAATCGCGTGCGGTGCGGCGGGCAACAAAATATCCAAAATTTTTTCTTCTGCCGCATCTTCGGCAAGCGAGCGTAATTTTTCGCGGGCTTCAAGCCTGCCTTTTTTTACCGCAATTTCAACCAAATCGCGAATAATGGTATCCACATCCCTGCCTACATAACCAACTTCGGTAAATTTGGTGGCTTCCACTTTAATAAAAGGCGCATTGGCCAATTTGGCAAGTCGGCGCGCAATTTCGGTTTTGCCCACGCCTGTTGGCCCAATCATCAAAATATTTTTGGGCGTAATTTCTGTTCTCAAAGGTTCTGCAACTTGTGCCCTGCGCCAACGGTTGCGCAAAGCAATGGCAACCGCGCGTTTGGCGCGCGTTTGCCCAACAATGTGTTTGTCTAATTCGCTGACAATTTCTTGAGGAGTCATCATCATTTTGTTGTTTTTCCACGGTCAACTAAAAAAAATTTTGAAAATTTACGGCAAGTTTTCAATGCAAAAATTGCCGTTGGTGTAAATGCAAAGTTCTGCGGCAATGCCAAGCGCTTTTTCTACAATTTCTTTGGGCGGCAAATCGGTGTTGTCCAACAATGCGCGCGCCGCACTTTGGGCATAAGCGCCGCCCGAGCCAATAGCCACAATGCCGTGTTCGGGTTCCAAAACATCGCCATTGCCGGTGATAATCAAAGAATGATTTTCATCGCAAACCGCAAGCATGGCTTCCAAACGGCGCAAGGAGCGGTCGGTGCGCCAATCTTTGGCAAGTTCCACGGCCGAGCGCATCAAATGCCCTTGGTATTTTTCTAGTTTTTCTTCAAAGCGTTCAAAAAGCGTGAAAGCATCCGCCGTGCCGCCTGCAAAGCCGGCAATAATGCGGTTTTTGTAAATGCGGCGCACTTTTTTTGCCGTGGCTTTAATCACAATGTTGCCTAATGTAACTTGCCCATCGCCGCCTAATGAAACCACATTGCCGCGGCGCACGCTTAAAATGGTTGTGCCTTTGTATTGTTCCATTTTTTATTCATTTCTATTCAAAACGGTTGCAAATTGTGAAACGCCAACAATGCGAAACAATTCTTTCACAAAAGCATTGGGGTGCGAAATAATAATTTTTTTGCCCATCGGTTGAAATGTGATGAGTTTGTTCAACAAACTGCCGGCGGAGAAAAAATCCACGCGGCGCACCATTGTAAAATCAAGCGTAGTTTGAAAATTGTGGTCGACCACATCTTGCAAATCGTCAAAGGTTTCGCTTAATAAATCACCGCGGTAATGCACGGTGTCTTCCAAACTTTCATCCACTTCGTCTTCGTTTTCTTCACCATCTTCGTTGTCTTTTTGGGCGTGGTGAAGATCGGCATCAGGATCAATTTCCACGGCGGATTCTCCTTCTTGTAAGGCGGAATCTTCCCAAGAAGGCGGTGATTGCTCAAAAGTAACCGCGTAATCCACGGCGCGGTCTTCAAACACATTTTTGGGTCCTACGCGTTGCAACAATTCCAAAACCAAGCGCCAAATGTTTTCATCTTCGGGTTTGCCCACCAACAAACGCAAACTTTGGCGCTTTAAATAAGTGCGCGTGTTGCGCACCATAAACATGACGCCACGTTTGCGTGCGGCAATCAAAGAATCTGCCAAAAAGCCGGCAGCGGCATTATCGCAACTGGCCAATTTGGTGAAATCCAAAACCACACCTTCTTTTTTCTTAATTTTATCGGTTAAAAAAGCCAAGGAACCCAGTTGATCTTGAGTCATATCCCCTTGCAAAGTGATTTGTTCGTCTTCTCCGGTGCCAATAACCGAATCATCCACCGATGCGCCGGACAAATCACGCCAAGCGGGCGGCGAGGTTTCGTGGTGGCGTGCAAAATCCATGGCATACGTATCAAAAGAAGTTTTGTCGCCTTCAACTTGCAACAAATCCAGCATTAAAAGCCAATAGCGCAAATTGAGTTTGGTGGGCGCTTCATACAAATTGGCTTCCAACATGGTGCGCGTGGTGGCGAAGTCGCCATTGGCGAACATCATCACCACTTGGTCAATGGCAGATGAATCTTCATCCATTTCTACAATAATATCGGAGGCATCTTCTTCGGCTTTTTTGGCCGCAGGCGCCGCTGCTTTTTCTGCTTTGGGGGCGGCTTTTGTTTTTTTCTTCTCTTCGTCCTCTTTTTTGTTTTTTGAAAAGAAAGACAAAACCATAAAAATCTCCTAATAATTGTTGTTGTTTGTTTTTTATTGAAAGTGAATTTTAAACCAGCCTTGTGTTTTTTCCACGGTCAACCCAAAATAATTTTTAAAATTAAAAAAAATTTGGCGTTGACCGTGGATTGTTATCTTA
>JBNMHE010000047.1:0-12686 GCA_050872585.1 Rhodocyclales bacterium
AAATCGCCCTTTTCTATATCAATGTAATGGCGCAAAATGGTGCAGCCGTAGCGCAAATTGGTGCGCATATCAAACAAATTGTCGTTGGGGCGCGACAAAACTTTTAACCAAAACGGCATTACTTGCATATAACCGCGCGCCCCAGCGCTAGACACCGCATATTTGCGAAACGCCGATTCCACTTCAATTAAACCCAACACCATTTGCGGGTCAAGCCCGGCGCGGGTGGCTTCATAATGCACGCTGCGCAACAAATCCAAGCGGTAGTCGCGATCAGGAATGCGCCGCGATAGCCGCGCCGACATATCCGACAACCAGTTGGCTGCTTCCAACGGACTTTTAAAAGAAGAAATCATCGGGCGCGAATCGGATACGGCATCGTGCAATGCCGCTTGAACGCTGGCTGATAATGGTTCGTATTGTTGCTCGCCTGCAAAAACCAAGGCTTGCCAACAGCAAAAAAAACAAAAAAATGTTTTTTTCATCCCAAACTCTCTTTCAAAAAAGTCAAAACTTCGTTGATATTCAACAATTTGGCTTCTTTTTCACGGCGCACTTGGCATTCTACTTGATTGTTTTTTAAGGAACGCTCGCCTACCACAATTCTTATAGGAATGCCAATGAGTTCCATATCGGCTAACAACACGCCCGCACGCTCATCGCGGTTGTCCAACAACACGTCCAACCCTGCTTCTTTTAAGGTTTGGTAAAGTGAATCAGCGGTGTTTTTAACCTTTTCACTTTTAAAATAATTCATCGGCACAATTACCACTTCAAAAGGCGCAATGGCGCGCGGCAAGCAAATGCCTTTTTCATCAAAATGTTGTTCAATGGCGGCTGCCAAAACGCGTGAAACACCAATGCCGTAACAACCCATTTCCATGGTTTGCGTTTTGCCGTTTTCATCCAAAAATTGTGCGCCAATTTTTTCTGCATAGGTTTTGCGCAACTGAAAAATGTGCCCCACTTCAATGCCGCGCACAATTTTAAGCGTGCCTTTGCCATCGGGCGATGGGTCGCCTTCTTCTACATTTTTCAAATCCACCACTTCGGGTTCGGGAAAATCTTTGCCAAAATTAACACCCACAAAATGTTGGTCGGTTTCATTGGCACCGCAAACAAAATCAACCATAGCGCTGGCGGCGCGGTCTACAAAAACCTTCACCGTGCTTGGCAAATTCACCGGGCCCAAAAAACCCGGCGCCGCATTCAAAATGTTTTGCAATTCAACATCTTCGGCAAAGCGAAAATCGCCCACCAATTTTGCGGCTTTGCATTCGTTTAAAGAATGGTCGGCGCGCAACAAAAACATAAAAAAGGATTTTTCGCCGCCCTTTTCAACCACCACGATGACGGTTTTTAAAACTTTTTCAATGGGCATTTTTAAAAAAGCCGCCACATCCGCGCAAGTGCGCGTGTTGGGCGTGAAAACTTTTTGGCGATTTTCTTTTGATTCTGGGCGATTCGGTTGCAAAACATTTTCCGCCAATTCCACGTTGGCGGCGTAATTGGAATTTTCACAAAAAGCAATGGCATCTTCGCCCGATTCTGCCAAAACGTGAAACTCATGCGAACGGTTGCCGCCGATTGAACCCGTATCCGCTTGCACGGCGCGGAATTTTAAACCCAGCCTTGTAAAAATGCGGCTGTAAGTTTGATACATATTTTCATATTCGCGCGCCAAATCATCCCAATTGGTATGAAAAGAATAAGCATCTTTCATCACGAACTCGCGCGCGCGCATCACGCCAAAGCGCGGGCGAATTTCATCGCGGAATTTGGTTTGAATTTGGTAAAAATTGCGCGGCAATTGTTTGTAGCTTTTGATTTCTTGACGCACAATTTCGGTAATCACTTCTTCATGCGTTGGGCCAAAAACAAAATCGCGCTTGTGGCGATCTTTCAAACGCAACAATTCCGCGCCGTATTTTTCCCATCTTTCTGATTTTTGCCACAATTCCGCAGGTTGCACAGCGGGCATGAGCAATTCCAAAGCGCCGGCATTGTTTAATTCTTCGCGCACAATGTTTTCCACTTTGCGCAAGGCTTTTAATCCCAAAGGCATCCACGCGTATAAACCGGAGGCAATTTTTTTGATAAAACCTGCGCGAATCATCAGTTGTTGGCTAACAATTTCCGCGTCCGAAGGCGCTTCTCTTAATGTGGAAATAAAAAAATCGGCTGTTTTCATGGCGTTTTTTTGTGAATAAAAAAAACAAGAATTTTACGCTTTTGAAAAAAATTTGGCGCAAAGCCGAAAAATCGCCAAAAAACAAAAAAATCCACGGTCAACGCATTATTTTTTTGATTTTTTATAAAATTAGTATATTATTGTTTAATAATATACTAAAACAATGGAATTTAAAATGGACGAATCAACACAAAACATTGATTTAGAAGAAGAATTTGACGCTGATGCCACATTTTCAACGCTTAAAAAAGCCGTGTTGGAAGACGATGCCGCCGAGCGTTTGGCAAATTTCTTCGGCGCATTTTCTGATGCCACACGGCTAAAAATCATCCACGCCTTGGCAAAACAAGAGCTTTGCGTGCATGAACTCTCAACACTTTTGGGCGCAAAACAATCGGGCATTTCGCAACATTTAAAAACCTTGTGGCAATCGCGCATTGTCAAGCGCCGCAAGGTCGGCTTGCACGTTTTTTACCGCTGCGAAGATGCGCACATTGAAACCATTTTTCAAATAGGAAAAAGCCATGTGGAAGAATGAAAATCAACAAGTAACCGCGCAAGTTGGAATCGGCATTGCGGCGATTGTGCTGTTATTTTGCTTTGAATCTACTGAAAAAATCACGCAATTTGCGCTCTTTTTGCCGGTTTACATTTTTCTTGGTTCCAAGGTTTTTAAAAAAGCATTTGCCGATTTAAAAAACGGCAAATTCTTGCGCGAGAGTTTTTTAATGGCAATCGCCACCTTGGGTGCTGCGGTTTTGGGCGAATTTTCTGAAAGTTTGGCGGTGTTGGTTTTCTACACGCTTGGCGAATTTTTGGAAGACAAAGCCACCGACCATTCAAAAAAAACGCTTGCCGCTTTGGCAGGTTTGAAAAGCGACACCGCGCGAATTGTTGAAAACAATGTTGAAAAAATCGTCCATTCAAACACCGTTCCAATCGGTTCAATCTTGCGCATCAACGCTTTTGAGAAAATCCCGCTTGATTCTGAACTTTTAAGCAATGAAGTTTGGCTTGACACGCGCGCTTTAACGGGCGAATCCGCACCGCGCCGCGTTTTAAAAGGCGGCGAATTGTTGGCTGGCGCCATCAATGGTGAAAAAAGCATTTTGGCAAGAACATTGCGGCCGTTATCCGAATCAAGCGTTGCCAAAATTTTAAAACTGGTGATCCAAGCGCGCGAAAAAAAGGCGCAGTTTGAAAAATTCATCACGCGTTTTGCGGGCATTTACACGCCATTTGTGGTGTTTTTAGCGCTTTTTATCGGCATTTTCCCGCCACTTTTTTTGAATGCGAATTTGAACGAATGGATTTTCCGCGCGCTGGTGTTGCTGGTTGTCTCCTGCCCTTGCGCTTTTATGATTGGCGTGCCGCTTGTTTATTTTTGTGCCATCGGGCGTGCTTCCAAACTTGGCATTGTTATCAAAGGCGGCGTTTTTGTGGATATTTTGGCAAAAACAAAGTGCGTGGTTTTTGATAAAACAGGCACGCTCACCCACGGCAATTTTGCACTGCAACAAATGGCGATTGCCGAAAATTCTAACAACGCCGAATTGTCTACTCATCGCCTTTTAAACCTTGCCGCAGCGGCAGAAAAATCTTCATCGCACCCCATTGCCAAAAGTATGGTCAATTTTGTTCAAAGCATTGATTCTTTTGAAAAAATTGATACCACAGAAATTCGCGGAAAAGGCATTCGCGCAGAAATTGATAAGCAAACAATTCTTATTGGCAGCTTGGATTTTTTAAAAGAATCGGGCATTCAAATCCCCGAAAAATCGCCAAAAACATTGGCGTGGAACGGCAAAAAATGGGAAGAAACTTCTGCAAGATCGTGGGATTCTTTTAACGTTTTGATGGCAATCAACGGCGTTTTAAAAGGCGCATTTTTCTGCGAAGACCAAGTGCGAGAAAGTGCCGCACCTTTATTAAAAGCGCTTAAAAAATCCAACATTCACACCGCCATTTTGAGCGGCGATACAACATCCCGCGTGCGCTTTTTGGCTGAAAAACTAGGCATTGCCGACTTCAAAGCATCACTTTTGCCCGATGAAAAAGTAGCCGCTTTGAACACCATTGCGGCGGGCAAAACGGCAATTTTTGTGGGCGATGGCATCAACGATTCGCCCGTTTTGGCAGCAGCCAACGCGGGCGTTGCATTAGGCGCATCGGGCAGCGCCGCCGCACTTGAAAATGCGGATGTGGTTTTAATGAACGATTCGCTAACTGGCCTTGCTGGCGCCATTGCGCTGGCAAAAAAATCGCGGTGCATTTTGTGGCAAAACGTGGCATTGGCTTTGGGCGTGAAATTTGCCGCACTGGCCTTGGGCGCTTTGGGTTTGCTTTCTATGTGGCTTGCCATTTTTGCTGATACGGGCATCACGCTCTTGGTTGTTCTCAACGCCTTGCGCATTTTCAAATTCAAGCAAGAATCCGTTTAAACCAAATAGTTAAAAAAAACCAAAAATCCACGGTGAACCCAATATTTTTTTGAAAATTTTTTGGCGTTGACCGTGGAAAATTTATTTAAAATAAAATTTTTTTGCTTACAAAATAAAATGAATGCGCATTTGATGCAACTGAATGCTTTTGGCGACAAACGCGGAAAACTCGTGGCTTTGGAAGGTTTAAAAGAAGTGCCTTTTGAAATCAAACGGGTTTATTATATGTTTGATACTTTGCCCAACGAATCGCGTGGGTTTCACGCGCATCAAAATTTGGAACAACTGATTATTGCCATGGATGGTTCTTGCCGTTTTGTGGTGGATGATGGCAAAGAACGTTGCAATTTTATTTTGAATCGCCCAGATGTGGCGCTTTATATCGGCAAAAATATTTGGCGCGAAATGCACGATTTTTCTTACGGTTGCAAAGTGGTGGTTTTGGCAAGCGGTATTTACGATGAAAAAGAATACATTCGCCATTACGATGATTTTCTCAAAAGCCTTTCGTTATGACTCCGCTTGTTTCCGTTATCGTTTTTACTTACAACCAAGAACATTTGTTAAGCGAAACCTTAAACAGCATTGTTTCGCAAAATTTTCCTATTGAACAATACGAAGTTTTAATCGGTGAAGATTGCAGCCAAGACCAAACCGCTTTGGTTGCCCAAAATTTTGCGCAACGCTATCCTCATGTTTTTGCTTTTTGCCACCCCAAAAATTTGGGCATTTTGAAAAATTATATGTATTTGCTTGATCGCGCACGCGGCAAATACATTATGGTTTGCGCCGGCGATGATTATTGGCTGCCGGGCAAAATGCAAATCCAAACCAATTTTATGGAACAAAACCAAGATGTTGCTTTGCTTTATGGCAATTTTTTGTATTTGAAAAATGGCATTTTGGAACAACATCAACCCACTTTTCAAGAATTAAATTTTGAAAGCTTGTTGTTTCATAATCCCATTTGCGCGCCATCCACTTGTTGGCGGCGCACATTTTGGGAAAAATTCAAACAAGAAGTGCAGCCGGAAAAAAATGGCTTCACAGTGGAAGATTGGCCGCTGTGGCTTTATCTTTCTTCGTGCGGAAAAATTCACTATCTCAATGAAAATTTTTGTGTTTACCGCGTGCAAAGCGGTTCGGCATCGCACCAAAAACAACCCTCGCCCGAACATTTGGAAAATTTTTTGTTGCGCCACCAAACCACTTATGAAATTACGCGCATTTTTGGTGAAAAATTTTCCCCAGACAAAATGCCTTGGATTGAAAAAGAAATTGCGCGCCGTTTGTTAGAACTTTATTGGCGGCATTTGATGCACCATGGCTTGTTGCCCAAAGTGGCAAAAGAAGTGCAACATTACGCCAAAATGTATCCGGATTTATTCACATCGCGCCAAAAATTGTTGCTTCCTTTTTTAAATAGTGCTTTTTTGTGGAACAACATGGGCTCTTTTTTAAAATGGTGGCGAAAAAATTAAAAAATCCACGGTCAACCCAAAATTTTTTTCAAAAACTTTTAAAATTGATTTTTCAATTTTTTTGTTTTTTATTTTGGTTTTTTTATTTTTTTGATTTTTATTTGATTTAAAGGAAACGCCATGATGATTCACAAAAGCTCAGATTGCCAAAGCACACACATTGGCAGCAACACCAACATTTGGCAATTTTGCGTGATTTTGCCCGGCGCAGTCATTGGCCAAAATTGCAACATTTGCGCCAATGTTTTAATTGAAAACGATGTGAAAATCGGCAATTTTGTTACCATCAAAAGTGGCGTGCAACTTTGGGATGGCATTACCTTGGAAGACGGCGTTTATGTTGGGCCCAATGCCACTTTCACCAACGATGCCTTTCCGCGTTCCAAAAACAAACATTTTCATTTGAAACGCATTGTGGTGAAAAAAGGCGCCTCCATCGGCGCCAACGCCACCATTATGCCGGGCATTACCATCGGTGAAAATGCGCTCATTGGTGGCGGTTCGGTGGTCATCAAAGATGTTCCCGCAGGCGAAGTTTGGGTGGGCAATCCCGCGCGTTTTTTGCGCAAAATTAACGACAACGATCCTCTTTTTCAATAAATTTCCACCATGCACATTCCATTTTTAGATTTAAAAAAAATTACCGCATGCCATGCCGAAGAAATTCACCAAGCGGTTTTGAATGTGGTGGATTCCGGACATTATTTAAAAGGCAATGAAACTTTTCTTTTTGAAAAAGAATACGCCCAATTTATCGGCACCCCACACGCCATTGCTTGTGGCAATGGTTTGGATGCATTAAATTTGATTTTCAAAGCCCTTTTGAATTTAAAACATTTGAAAAAAGGCGATGAAGTCTTGGTGCCTGCCAACACTTTTATTGCCACCATTTTGGCCATCACCCACAACGATTTGGTGCCCGTTTTGCTGGAACCTTCTTGGGATACTTTGCAAATCAATGAAAATGAAATTGAAAACAAAATCACCTCCAAAACGCGTGCCCTCATGCTGGTGCATTTATACGGAAGAAATGCCGCCACGCCCAAAATGATTGAACTTTGTCACAAACACCATTTGTTGTTATTGGAAGACAATGCACAAGCACAAGGTTGTTGTTTTGAAAATCAAAAAACCGGAAGTTTGGGCATTGCGGCGGCGCATAGTTTTTATCCGGGAAAAAATTTGGGCGCCTTGGCCGATGCCGGGGCCGTCACCACGCACGATGAAGAATTGGCTAGGATGATTCAAACTTTGGGCAATTATGGTTCTTCTCAAAAATATGTTTTTGATTGGATTGGGCAAAATTCACGCATGGATGAAATCAATGCGGCCATTTTGCGCATCAAATTAAAACATTTGCATGCGCACAACCAACATCGGCAAAAAATTGGAGAATTTTATTTTGAACATTTGAAACATTCTCAAATTATTTTGCCGCAAAAAACAAAACCCGATGAAAATGTTTTTCATCTTTTTCCGATTTTTTCAAACCAAAGAGATGATTTGCAAATTTATTTAAAACAAAACGGCATTGAAACTTTAATTCATTATCCCATTGCGCCGCACAAACAAAAATGTTATGCCCATTTTCAACCGTGGCAAAATTTAAATTTACCCATCACCGAAAAAATTCACAATGAAGAATTAAGTTTGCCAATTTCTCCTGTTTTAACGCTGGAAGAAGCCAAATACATTGTGGATGTTTTAAATCAATTTTAAAACAATGAAAAAAATCCACGGACAACGTTAAAAAATTTTCAAAAAAATTTTAAAAAGGATATTCAACAATGAAAGAATTACTCAAATATTTTAGAGAAATAATCAAAAAACAATTTTCAAAATATATGCCTTTTAAATTCAAACAAAATGTTTATGAAATTTTAACGCACAATAAATTATTATCTCGCCTTGCCAATGTTCCTTTTAATGAAGTGGATGTTTTTTTAAAAAAACGTTGGAATAATCATTTAAAAAATGTTAAAAAAACGCAAAAAAACAATTTAAAAACAATTCAAAAATTAAAAAAACAAAATAAAATTAAAGTTTGTTTTTCTTTGGTTTATGATTCTTCTTTTGCATTAGAAAGTTTATTTCAAAAAATGCGTTCGGATTCTTTATTTGAACCATTTATTTTAATTATTCCTGATGCTTATCGTGGTGAAGAAAATATGTTTTACCAAATGCAAAAAACTTATTTAAAATTAAAAAACAAATATGGCGAAAATTTTGTTTTCAAAAGTTACAACGAACAAAACAGAACTTGGTGGGATTACACCGATTGTTGCGATATTGTTGTGCCCGCTAATCCTTATGATGATATGACTTTACCCCTTTACGGCATTCATTATGCGGCACAAAAAAACAAATTAATTATTTACCAAAGTTATGGTTTTGAAAATGTCAAATGGAGCAATTATCACGCCATTCATTTAAGAGAAATGCATTTGTGCTGGAAAATTTACGCTGAAAACAAACAAGTTTTTCAAATATATTTGAATGCGCCCACCCAAGCCAAAAATGTCATACTTTGCGGTTATGCCAAAATGGATTTGTTGGCCAAGGTGGAATTGAGAGAGAGAGAGAGAGAGAGAGAGAGAGAGAGCAAAAACCGTGCCAACAACCATTATTATTGCGCCGCATCACACCATTAGCTTGGAATACAACAACCTTTTGCACATTTCCAATTTTTTAACTTATGCCGATTTCTTTTTAAAATTATATTCCCATTATCCGCAAATTCATTTTATTTTTCGCCCGCATCCGTTGTTGTTTTCTGCTTTAAAACAAGAACGTTTTTGGGGAATAAAAAAAACAAAACATTATTTTGATTCTTTAAAAAACTTTCACAATGTTACTTACCAAGAAGGCGGCGATTATTTTGAAACGTTTATACAATCGGATGCCATTATTCACGATTGCGCTTCTTTTTTGTGTGAATATCTTTTTACCGAAAAACCGGCTTGTTATCTTTTAAAAAACAAAGAATCCATTGAAAAAAATTTTAATGATTTGGGCAAAGAAAGTTTAAATCATTATTACCAAGCATTTAATGAAAAAGATATTCTTCATTTTATAGAAAACGTGGTTTTAAAAAAACAAGATACAAAAAAAGAACAACGTTTAAAATACGCACAAGAAAATTTAAAAATCAATTATCCCAATGTGGCGGATTTTATTTTAAAAGACATCAAAAAATCCTTGCATTTTAATTAAAAATTTTTTTAAAAATTTTAAAAAAAATTTGAAGTTGGCCGTGGAAAAAGTTTAAAATATTTGAATGGAAAACAATTTTGATTTTGCGCATCCCAAAGATATTGCTTTTTTAAAACAAAAAGCCAACAACAATTTTTGGTGTGAAAAAAATTTAACCGTTCAAGAATATCCCAATGCCATTGTGGGTTCCGGTTGGAATGAAGGCGGCGTTTGGCAAGAAAATGGAGAATTTATTCAACACACTTATTTTAATTGTTCGCCGCTTTTTGCCATGCAAAACAAACCCAAAGTGCTGGATTCCATCAATGAATCCGTTGTTTTTGTGGGACTTTTCACCGGCACTTGGGGGCATGAAATCACCGACCATTTGAAGCATTTGTGGCTTTATTTTGATGAACATTATGCACATTTAAAAAACTTGCGCTGGGTTTATTCTTGCGTTTTTGGCAACACCCAAATTTCCCCCAACTATTGGACCATGCTCAAAAGTATGGGAATCAACAAAAAGTTGGAGCGCATCACTGGTGCTACGCAATTTAAAAGCATTTTTGTGCCCGATGATTCCATTTTTTTTGACCAAACAAAAGGCATTTACCAAATAACGCCCTCTTATTTTTCCATGATCAAACGCATTGCCAAACAGCCTTTGCCTGAAAATCCCCAACGTTTTCAAAAGGTTTATTTTTCACGTGTGCGTTTTGAATCGGTGGACAAAGTCAAAGATTTTAACGAAGCAGCACTTGAAAATGTTTTTAAAAATCAAGGTTTTACCATTATTTACCCGGATGAATTGGATTTTTTAACCGAAGTTCAAATTCTGCAACACTGCAAAGTTTTTGCCGCAACGGAAGGCTCCATTGCGCACAATTTGTTATTTTGCCAAGAAGGCACCACCGCCATCATTTTGAAAAAATGCCGTCAACTTGCTATTCATCAAATGCCCATCAATGCCATGCAAAAAGCCAAAGTTTATTTTATCAATGCCGGTTTTTCGCCTTTGGCGGATTATTCTGCTTTTTGGTTTGGCGGTCCCTTTTTTATGTATCAAACCAAAGAATTATCCCGTTTTTTTCATTTAAATTATCCCGGTTTTCCCTATTTAAAATTTTGCCAATATATTTTGCGTTTTTGCCTTTACCGATTGCGCCAATTCTGGTTTAAAATTGACCACCTCTATTTTGCTTTGACGCACCCTTTGCGTGCGCAATTAAAAATGTTTTAAAATATGTGCGTTTTTTGGGCAAAAAATCAAATTAAAACACCATTTTTTTTTGATTATTTTAAAAAAAATTTTGCGTTGACCGTGGATTTTTTGCTTTTTTGTTTTTTTCTTTTCATTCAATTATGTTTTTACAAAAAAAATTATCTTCTTTTTTAATTTTTATTGCTATTTTTTTGCTTTTCTTTTCTTTTTATTCTCCTTTGCGGGAAAATCTTCTTTCTTTTGTTTCTCATTATAAAAATTTAAATTTTGCATTTTGGAATCAATGGTTAAAAACCCGCAGTTTTTTAATGTTTTTTTATATTTTAATGGGCTTGTTTTTTTATTTTATTGCCAAACACAAAACAAACATTTTTCATTACAAACCTTTTCCATTTTTATTTTATTTTTTTATTTTATTTATTTACCATTTTTTAATGCCTTTTGTTGGCGATGATTTAACCTTTCAACACTCTTTAAACAATCAAAACATTTTAAATTGGATTACACAACGTTATCAAAATTGGAGCGGCAGAATTGCCATTGAATTTTTAATTCCTATTTTTCCACGCTTGCCTTATTTTGTTTTTAAAATGTTCAATATATTGATTTGGGGAATTATTTTATTTTCATTTTGTTTTATTCTTAATGTTCAAACCCAAAAAGAACGCACACTTTTGGTTATTTTATTATTATTCTTTCCTTTTTGGCAATTAAATTCCGCCGGTTGGATTGCCACTGCTTTGAATTACCTTTGGCCAATGGCAGGCATTTTGTATGTTTTTTATTTTTATTTAAATTTAAATTTTAAAAAATCCTTTTTCTCTTTTTTACAATATAGTTTGTTTTTTGTTTTGTTATTCATTTCCGCTTCACAAGAACAAGCCAATCTCATTTTGTTATCTTTATCATTTGTTTTTCTTATCCATCATTTTATCAAACACAATTTTAATTTCAAAAAACATTCTTTTTTAATTTTTGTTTTTTTATTTTCCTTATTGATGTTGTGGATTATTTTAAAATCACCCGGCAATCATTTGCGCTATGCTTTTTCCTTGCAAGCTTATCCTGCTTTTGAAAACTTTCATTTGCTGCAAAAAATATGGTTGGGTTGCGTGCCCACAATGGGCATTTTATACAATGAAAAATGGATTTTATTGCTATTATCCTTTTCTATTTTCTTCCTTTCTTTAAAAGAAAATAATAATAAAAATATAAAAATTTTATCTGTTATTTTGCTTTCTCTTTCTTTTTTATTGTGCGTTTTCTTGAATACTTTTCATGTTTTCATCCCTAATTTTATTATTCCTTTTAAAGAATGGAATCTCATTCCTACTTTTTCTTTTTATTTTGTTTTAAGTTTTCTTATTTCTCTTGTTCATTTGGGCATTTTACTTTATTTTATTTTTCATTTTTTAAATCCTTTTTGGGCATTTGTTTTTGTTTTGGGTTTTTTCTCCCGTTTTATTATGGGATTTTCTCCCACAATTTATGTTTCCGCCGAACGCACTGCTTTGTTTTTTTATTTTTCCTGTATTGCCATCAATTTTTTAATGTTTAAACAACTTGCTTTAAACAAAAAACATTTTATTTTTTTAAGCGCCTTGATGAGTTTTGTTATTTTGTTTCATTTAGACCGCATTCATCAATCTTTGTGGTTTAATTTTAATTGGCTTGATATTGAATTTTTTGCTTTTGTTTTTTCTTTCATCTTTTTTATTTTTATTTTAAAAGGAAAACAAAAATGTTAAACACCGATTATTTATCCAAAGAAGAAAAAGAAATTCTTTTAAAAGAAAATCAAAAACCATTTTTTTGTGAAAAAATTTTAAATGTTCAGCTTTATGAAAATGCCATTGTTTGCCGGTTTAAAAGGCGGCGTTTATGCCCATCATCAATGGATTTTAGAAAGTATTTTGCAATGGGATACCAAGCCGATTATTTACGACAATCATTTTCAACCCGCACACCAAGAATTACAAAATGAAACAGTGGTTTATGTGGGCAATTTTTTAAGTGTTTGGGGGCATGAAATTACCGATTCTTTAAGCAAGTTTTGGTTTTATTTTAATGAAAAATACCATTATTTAAAACAATTTAAATTTGTTTATACCTTATTATGGGAAAACAGCGATTGTTCTCATTCATTTTACAATTTA
>JBNMHE010000048.1:0-12574 GCA_050872585.1 Rhodocyclales bacterium
GAAGTTGCCCCGCACGAATTGCATCGGGCGTTTAATCGGCAATCGGTTTACAAAAGAATGCTCATTGTTTTGGCTGGGCCCGCTTTTAATTTTTTCTTGGCAATTTTTCTTTTTTGGATAGTTTTTTTAAGCGGCGTGCCGGAGTTGTTGCCCATTTTAGGCAAAGCGCCTGAAAACACGCCTGCTGCGGCAATCAACATTCAAAACGGCGATGAAGTGTTAAGCGTCAATGGCAAAAATGTTCAAACTTGGGCGGATTTTCGTTGGATTTTATTAAAAGCCGCCGCCAATGATGAAGTGGCGCACTTGACTTTAAAAAACGAAAAACAAGAAATTTTTGAAAAAAATTTATCGCTTACCGTGGTCAAACAAAACAAATGGGAAGGCGATGCCATTGAACAATTGGGAATTGTCTTTTTTCGCCCGAATTTTCCAGCCATTATTGGCGAAGTTTTGCCCAATAGCGTGGCGGAAAAAGCGGGGTTTTTAAAGGGTGATAAGGTTTTAAAAATAGACCAAACCGAAATTGCCGATTGGTTGGCTTTGGTTGAAATTGTGCGCAAAAGTGCCGACAAAATGTTGGATTTTGAAGTGCAGCGTGGCGATGCGATTCTTAAATTGCGTGCCATACCCGAAGGTGCAGAAAGTCAAGGCGGCAAGCTTGGCATTGCCATGCAAAAAACCCAAATGCGCCCGCTTTACACGACTGTGCGTTATGGTTTTGCGCAATCTTTTGTGAAAGCGATTGTTGAGACGTGGGATAAAAGTGTTTTTAGCTTAAAAATGCTATCCAAAATGCTCACAGGCGAAGTGGCGCTATCCAACATTTCTGGCCCGGTGACCATTGCTGATTTTGCAGGCAAAACAGCATCAATGGGTTGGATTTATTATTTGCAATTTATGGCGCTCATTAGTTTGAGTTTGGGTGTTTTGAATCTTTTGCCTGTGCCTGTTTTAGATGGCGGGCATTTGTTGTATTATGTTTTTGAAGTGATTCGGCAAAAACCGCTCTCTGAGCGCACCATGGAATTGGGGCAGCGTGTTGGAATGTCCTTTTTGTTGGTGTTGATGGTTTTTGCTTTTTTTAATGATTTCAACCGCTTGTTTGCTGGATAACAAATGAAAATTAAAATCCCATTTTTGTTGGCTTGTGGTGTTTTATCAAGCCATGTTTTGGCTTTTGAACCTTTTGTAATCAAAGATATTCGCGTAGAAGGCATTCAACGCACCGAAGCGGGAACGGTTTTTAATTATCTTCCCGTTAAAGTGGGCGATACTTTTGATGATCATAAAGCCGCGCAATCTATTCGCGCTTTGTTTGCCACAGGTTTTTTTAGCGATGTCAAAATCGATGTGAATCAAAACGTGGTGGAAGTTTTGGTTAATGAACGTCCAGCCATTTCATCTATTGATTTTGTTGGTTTAAAAGAATTTCCCAAAGATGTTATTTTAAAAGCTTTAAAAGAAGTGGGCATTGCGCAAGGGCGCATTTTTGACCGCTCACAAATGGAAAAAGCCGAACAAGAATTAAAACGGCAATATTTGTCCAAAGGGCGTTATGGCGTTCAAATCACCACCACCATCACACCGCAAGAACGCAATCGCGTAGGGCTGAATTTTCAAATCACAGAAGGTGCGGTTGCCAAAATTCGGCAAATTGCTTTTGTGGGAAACAATGAGTTTTCGGATAAAGAATTGTTAAATTTATTGACGCTGACCACGCCGGATTGGCTTTCTTGGTATACCAAAAATGACCAATATTCGCGCCAAAAATTGTCTGCTGATTTGGAGACCTTAAAATCATTTTACATGGATCAAGGGTATTTGGAATTTAATGTGGATTCCACGCAAGTTGCGCTTTCTCCTAATAAACAAGATGTTTTTATTACCATTAATTTAACAGAAGGTGCGCGTTTTCAAGTTTCCGATGTGCGTTTAATGGGGGATATCCCCATTGAAGATGAAGAATTAAAAAAATTGGTGGTGTTAAAAGCAGGCGATATTTTTTCGCGTAAAAATTTAAATGCTTCCACCAAAGCCATTGCCGATCGTTTGGGTGAAGTTGGTTATGCTTTTGCCAATGTGAATGCTTCTCCCGAAATGGATAAAGAACAAGGCAAAGTGGCCTTTACCATTTTTGTAGATCCGGGTAAACGTGTTTATGTGCGCAATATCAATATTGCTGGCAATACCAGAACGCGCGATGAAGTGATTCGCCGTGAAATCAGACAAATGGAATCGGCGTGGTATGACGCATCAAGCATCAATTTGTCCAAAGAACGCGTGGATCGCTTGGGTTATTTTACTGAAACCACAGTAGAGACCAAACCCGTTGAAGGCACCGCCGACCAAGTTGATTTGAATTTAAAAGTAAAAGAAAAACCCACGGGCAATTTAATGTTTGGCATTGGCACTTCCAATATTGACCGCATTATTTTGTCGGCATCCTTGTCGCAGGATAATTTTCTGGGCAGCGGTAACACGGTTGGTTTTGCCATTGATTCATCGCGCTCGCAACGCACTTATGATTTTTCTTATACCAATCCTTATTTTACCATTGACGGCATCAGCCAAGGTTTTGATATTTATCATCGTTCGTATGATACTTCCAAAACCTACAACACCATTATGGCGGATTACAAAACCGCTTCCACTGGAGGTGCGGTGCGCTTTGGTTTTCCAATTAGTGAACAACAAAACATTAATGTAGGTATTGGCATTGATAGCACCGAAGTTGATACTTATGATTCCAGCCCGCAGTATTATAAAGATTACGTTAATCGTGTTGGCAAAACCAATTTAACTTTTCCTTTGATGGCAGAATGGGTGAGTGATTCACGCAATCGGCGCTTTTTTGCAACCAAAGGCGTTTTGCAACGTTTGGGTGCGGAAGTAGCCGTTCCCGGCAGTGATTTGAAATATTACCGTGTGGGTTATCAATGGCAAGGTTATTGGCCATTGAACAAACGTTTTACGTTAATGTTCAATACGGAATGGGGTTATGCCAATGGTTATGGTGGTGACCATTTGCCTTTTTACAAAAACTTTTATGCTGGTGGCGCCGGTTCTGTTCGCGGTTATCAAGCCAATAGCTTGGGGCCCAAAATTGCCGATACTTATGGTGATTATTTCAGTATTGGTGGCAAAGCCAAAGCGGTGGGTAATGCCGAAGTGCTTTGGGCTCTTCCGGGTTTAGAAGAAACCGTGCGCATGGCATGGTTTGTGGATGCTGGGCAAATTTATGCGGATAACAACAGCTCTGCTTACAATCGCAAAAAAGACAATGCTTTGCGTTATTCTACTGGTTTGGCGCTTTCTTGGATTTCGCCTATTGGGCCGTTGCGTTTGAGTTTTGCCGTGCCGCTTAACAAACAAGATGGCGATGAAATAGAACGCTTTCAATTTCAATTTGGTAGTGCTTTTTAAGGAGATTTGCATTGAAAATACAATCTATTTTGCTGGCATTGGTTTTGTCTTTGGGTATCACAGCTCCAGTTGCGGCACAAAGTTTAAAAGTGGGGTATGTGAATACGCAACGACTTTTTCGTGATTCTCCGGCGGCACAAACGGCTGCCAAAAGATTAGAAAGCGAATTTGCGCGCCGCGATCAAGATTTGCAACAAATGACACAGCGTTTGCAAAGAATGCAAGAAAGTTTGGAACGCGAATTGGTCACCATGACGGATTCTGCCCGCCGTGCCAAAGAAAAAGAATTCAACGATTTATCGCGCGATTTTCAACGCCGCCAGCGCGAATTTCGGGAAGATTTGAATGTGCGCCAAAATGAAGAAAATGCCGCCATTATTGAGCGCGCCAACCAAGCCATTGCGGAAATTGCCAAGCGTGAAAAACTGGATTTGATTTTGCAAGAAGTGGTTTGGGTGAATCCCAAATTAGATATTACCGATTTGGTTATTAAATCCTTATCCGAGCGTTAAAAAATGGCTTTTACTTTGGCAGGCTTGGCACACGAACTAAACGCCACTTTAAAAGGTGAAGGCGGTGTTTTGGTCAATAGCGTGGCAAGTTTGGAAAATGCCAAAAAGGGCAATGTGAGTTTTTGCAATCAAAAAAAATACATTGCCCAACTTCAAAACACAAAAGCCAGTGCGGTGATTCTTTCAGAGAATTTGGCACAACATTGCCCAACGCATGCCTTAATTCATCCTAATCCTTACGCCGCTTATGCCAAAGCCGTTCAACTTTTGCATCCATTTCAAGCGCCGTTTTCTGGGGTGCATTCTTCGGTGGAAAGTTTGTCTCCTGTGCCATCGGATGTTGCCATTGATGCCTTTGTGAAAATCGGCAAAAACGTGCGCATCGGCAAAAATGTAACCATTTTCTCTGGTTGTTGTATTGCCGACCATGTCAAAATTGGCGATGGTTCTATTCTTTATCCCAATGTTTCTATTTACTCCGATTGCATTTTGGGTAACCGTGTGATTATTCATTCTGGCGCGGTTATTGGCGCAGATGGTTTTGGCTTTGCGCCCGATGGCAAAGATTGGCTCAAAATTTGCCAAATGGGTGCGGTTGAAATTGGAGACGATGTTGAAATTGGCGCCAACACCACCATTGACCGCGGCACTTTGGGCAATACAACCATTGCGCGCGGCTGCAAAATTGATAATCTGGTGCATATTGCGCACAACTGCCAGATTGGCGAAAACACGGTGATGGCGGCCTGCACGGGCATTGCTGGCAGTGTTAAAATCGGCAAACATTGTATGTTGGGCGGCGCGGCAATGGTGTCTGGCCATTTGGAAATTGGCGATGATGTGGTGATTTCCGGCGGCTCTTTGGTGATGAAATCCATTTTAAAACCCGGGCGTTATACCAGCGTTTTTCCGTTGGATACGCATCAAAATTGGGTGGAAAATGCCGCGCACATTCGCCGTTTGGACAAATGGATGCAAAAAATCAAAAATTTGGAAAAACATTGGACAGATTTTTTCAAAAAACAATGATTTTCCACGGTCAACCCAAAATTTTTTTCAAAAAAAGGAGAAAGGATGTTATTTGATATTCACGCCATTTTGGAACATTTGCCGCATCGTTATCCTTTTTTGTTGGTTGACCGCGTTTTGGAAGCTGAGCCGGGCGAATTTGTGCATGCGTATAAAAACGTTACTATCAATGAACCTTATTTTATCGGGCATTTTCCCAAACATCCGGTGATGCCGGGCGTGTTGATTTTGGAAGCCTTGGCGCAAGCTGGCGGCATTTTGGCGTTTCATTCTTTGGATTTAAAAAACCGCGCCAACACCGTTTTTTATTTTGCCACCATTGACAATGTGCGTTTTAAAAAACCGGTTTTTCCGGGCGACCAGCTGCATTTTCACGTTACTGTCACGCACAAAAAAACAAGTTTGTGGAAATTCCACGGCGTAGCCAAAGTGGATGGTGAAATTGCTGCCGAAGCCGATTTAATGTGCGTGAAAAAGGATTTGTAAAATGGCGATTATTCATCCCAGCGCCATTGTTTCTCCCAAAGCGCAATTGGCTGAAAATGTTGAAATTGGCGCTTATTCCATTGTGGGCGAAGATGTTTGTATTGACGAAGGCACCATCATTGAATCGCACGTGGTCATTAAAGGCAGAACGCAAATCGGCAAAAATAACCATATTTATCAATTTTGCTCATTGGGTGAAATTCCGCAAGATAAAAAATACGCCGGCGAACCCACGCAACTCATCATTGGCAACAACAACACCATTCGCGAATTTTGCACTTTTAACTTGGGCACCGTGCAAGACAGAGGCGTTACGCGTTTGGGCGATGACAATTGGATTATGGGTTATGTCCACATCGCGCACGATTGCCAAGTTGGCAGCCACACCATTTTTGCCAACAATGCGCAACTTGCCGGCCACGTTTTGGTGGAAGATTGGGTGGTTTTTGGCGGTTATACGGGCGTGCATCAATTTTGCCACGTGGGCGCGCATGTGATGACGGCGGCGTATTCTTTAATTGTGCAAGATGTGCCGCCTTTTGTGTTGGTGGCAGGCAACACCGCCAAACCTTTTGGTTTGAATGTGGAAGGTTTAAAACGGCGCGGATTTACTTCTGATCAGTTGGGTTCTCTTAAAACCGCTTACCGCTATTTGTATAGAATGGGTTTGCGTTTGGATGAAGCCAAAGAAGAATTGTCTGAACTTGCCAAAAAAGAACCCGAGGTTAAGCGTTTTGTGGATTTTATAGAACATTCGCATCGCGGTTTGGTGCGTTAGTTTTTTAATCCGTGGATTTTTTAATTAAAAAAAATCCACGGTAAACCGATTATTTTTTTCAAAATTTTTTGAAGTTGACCGTGGAAATTGCAATTGTTGCGGGCGAACCTTCGGGCGATTTGTTGGCTGCCGAATTGGTTGCGGCATTTTTGAAAAAAAATCCAAAGGCGCATTTTTTTGGCGTAGGCGGCGAAAAAATGCAACAAGTCGGCGTTGAAATCATAGCGCCAATGGCTGCGCTCTCCGTGATGGGTTACAAAGATGCGCTGTTGAATTTACCCAAAATTCTCAATATCCGAAAACGGCTTTTAAAAACAATTTTCAAACGCAAACCTAGCGTTTTTGTGGGCGTGGATGCGCCGGATTTTAATTTAAACATTGAAAAAACACTTAAAAAACAAGGATTTAAAACAATCCATTGGGTTAGTCCTTCCGTTTGGGCGTGGCGCAAAAAACGCATTTTTAAAATCAAACAATCGGTGGATGAAATTTGGACGCTTTTTCCATTTGAAACGGCGCTCTACCAACAAGTGAATGTGCCAGCCTATTTTTTGGGGCATCCCTTGGCGGATAAAATTCCTTTAAAAAACGATGCTTTCAAAGCAAAAGAAGCATTGGGGTTGAATTTTGATGCGCCAGTTTTTGCGTTTTTGCCCGGTTCTCGTTTGAAAGAAGTGCAAAACCATGCGGATTT
This sequence comes from Rhodocyclales bacterium, assembly GCA_050872585.1. Lineage (GTDB taxonomy): Bacteria > Pseudomonadota > Gammaproteobacteria > Burkholderiales > Rhodocyclaceae > SFHR01. The sequence goes on from JBNMHE010000048.1 coordinate 6,926, forward strand.
GTTCGTTCAAACGGCAAATGTTTTAAGTCAAAAAATTCCCAAAGCGCAATTTGTTGTGCCGTTGGTTAATGCTCATTTAACGCAAATTTTTGAAGAATCTTTAAAACGCAACCGCAACCGTGCTTTGTTTTTTTTGTTGCAAAAACAAGCCGAGCAAGCGCTTTTGTCTTGCGATGTGGCTTTGGTGGCAAGCGGCACGGCAACTTTGGAAGCCGCACTTTACAAAAAACCGATGGTCATCACTTACAAACTCTCGCCTTTAACCTTTTGGCTTGCCCAAAAAATGGTCAAAACAAAATGGGTGGGTTTGCCTAATGTTTTGTGTGATGAAGAAATTGTCCCTGAAATTTTGCAAAACGCCGCTTCTCCCAAAAACCTTGCCGAATCCTTATTTGATTTTTATCACGACCAAGAAAAACGGCAAAAAGTTGCCACACAATTTTTAAATTTACACCAAACTTTAAAACAAAATGCCGCTGAAAATGCGGCAAGAAGGCTTGAAATTTTTTTGAAAAATCATTTATAATTCTGCCTTTTCCAATGGCGGCGTTAGCTCAGTTGGTAGAGTACCGGATTGTGATTCCGGCTGTCACCAGTTCGATCCTGGTACGCCGCCCCAGATTTTTAGCCCGTTTCTTTTCAAAGCGGGCTTTTTTATAAAAGGTAAGCAAAATGAAAATCGCACAAGAATTGCGCTCGGGCAATGTGATTGTGGTCAATGGTGCGCCTTTGGTGGTGCAAAAAACGGAATACAACAAATCTGGCCGCAATGCCGCCGTGGTTAAAATGAAACTTAAAAACCTTTTAACCGGTGCGCCATCCGAAGCCGTTTACAAAGCCGATGACAAATTTGACGTGGTGGTGCCAGAAAAAAAAGAAGTAACCTATTCTTATTTTGCCGACCCAATGTATGTGTTCATGGATGAAGAATACAACCAATACGAAGTGGAAGCGGACAACATGACGGACGCTTTAAAACACTTGGAAGACGGCATGCCTTGCGAAGTGGTTTTTTACGAAGGGCGTGCCATTTCGGTTGAATTGCCCACCATTTTGGTGCGTGAGGTTACATACACCGAACCGGCCGTGAAAGGGGATACTTCCGGCAAAGTGATGAAACCTGCCAAAATTGCCACGGGTTTTGAATTGCAAGTGCCCGCCTTTGTTGAAATTGGCGACAAAATTGAAATTGATACCCGCACGGACGAATACCGCAGCCGCACAAAATAATGATTGGCTTGAAACAAAATCCACGCAAAAGCGTGGATTTTGTTTTTTTAGATTTTTTGTTTTAAAAAAATCCACGGTCAACCAAAATTTTTTTGATTTTTTTTGAAAATATTTTTTTTAAAAAAGGGCAGGGCAATGTTTAAAATTTTTGTGGATGGTTTGGAAGGCACCACGGGTTTGCAAATTTTGGATTATTTGGCAAAACGCCGCGACATTGAATTGCTCAAAATTGATTCGGATAAACGCAAAGATTTAAACGCCCGCGCCGAACTCATCAATGCTTCTGATTTAACATTTTTGTGCTTGCCCGATGATGCCGCGCGGCAATCCGTTAGCCTTTGCACCAATCCCAAAACTTGCATTATTGACGCTTCCACGGCGCATCGCGTTCATCCTGCTTGGGTTTATGGCTTGCCAGAATTGTGTGCCGAACAGCGCGAAAAAATCAAAAATGCCCGCCGCATTGCCAACCCGGGCTGCCACGCTTCTGCTTTTATTTTGGCGGTGCGCCCCTTGATTGAAAAAAACATTTTAAAAAACACCGCGCAAATTATGGCGCATTCTTTAACGGGTTATTCGGGCGGTGGCAAAAAAATGATTGCGGAATATGAAGAAAAACCGCAAAAAGAACATTTAAAATCCCCGCGCCCGTATGCGTTAAATTTAGCGCACAAACATTTGCCCGAAATGCAGTTTTATTCGGGTTTAAAAAACGCGCCAACTTTTTTGCCGATTGTTGCTGATTATTTTAAAGGTTTGAGTGTTTGTGTTTTTTTAAATTCCGCCGATTTTAATTCAAACTTTTCTGCGGAAGATATTCAAAATGTTTTAAAAGAATATTACAAAAATTCGCCTTTTGTTCGTGTTTTGCCATTGGATTTTCAAAATAATTTTTGGGATATTCAACAAAACAACGGCAGCAATTTTGTGGATTTACAACTTTTAAATAATGGTGAACATTTTATTTTAATGTCTCGCTTGGATAATTTAGGCAAAGGCGCCTCTGGCGCCGCCATTCAATCCATGAACATTTATTTTGGTTTGCCTGAAAATACGGGATTGTGATTTTTCACGGTAAACGCTTTATTTTTTTTGAAAAAAATTTTAAGTTCACCGTGGATTTTTCTTTTCCAAAATTGTTCAAAAAATGATAAATTCCACTGCCAACGCAAAATTTTTGTAAGTTTTTTAGCCATGCAATTTAGGTTAGGTGAATTGTTTTGTGGTCCTGGTGGTTTGGCGTGCGGGGCATTTAGCGCTCGAAGCGATGATAGTCTTTTGAGCGTGCAACACGCTTGGGCAAATGATTTTGATGCCGATTCTTGTGCCACTTATGCCAAAAATTTGTGCAACAACGATGCCCAAAACGTAATTTGTGCGGACGTGCGAGATTTAAACATTCAAAACCTATCCCCGATTGATGCCTTTGCTTACGGTTTTCCTTGCAACAGTTTTAGCCAAGTAGGCGAGCGGCAAGGTTTGGCAAATCAAAAGTTTGGGTCACTTTATTGGTATGGCATCAAAATTTTGCGTTTTTTCCGCCCGCAATGGTTTTTGGCTGAAAACGTCAGCGGCATTCGCAGTGCGGGGAATAATGATTTTCAAATTATTTTAAACGACATGCGAGAATCGGGTTACCGAATTTTCCCACATCTTTACAAAGCAGAACAATATGGCATCCCGCAAACTCGCCATCGTGTAATTATTGTGGGCATTCGTGAAGATTTAAATATTGAATTTCAAATCCCTGATTTTTTACCTTTTCAAAAAAAAGATATTTCAGCGAAAACAGCATTTTTTAATATTCCACCCAATGCGCCTAATAATGAAATTCGCATTTTGCAAAAACAAGTTTTAAAAAGATTATCTTTAATTGAGCCCGGGGAAAATATTTGGCAAGCTGCAAATCGCATGAAGGATAAATTTCCACCCGAATTGATGATTCAAACGCAAACCAAAATTAGTCAAATTTATAAAAAACTACACCCTTTAAAACCCGCTTATACTGTGACGGCGGCAGGTGGCGGAGGCACGTCAATGTATCATTGGGAAAACCGAGAACTCACCAACCGAGAACGTGCGCGCTTACAAACCTTCCCCGATGATTTTGAATTTGTTGGAAAATATGCTTCTGTGCGCAAACAAATCGGTATGGCTGTGCCTTGCACACTTTCAAAAATTATTGTGACAGCAATTTTAAATTCTTTTGCAGGAATAAAATATCCTTCTATTGCACAAAATATTTCATTAAAATTTGAAGGTTGTATTTTATGAAAGAATTTTTAATCACAAAAAATTTTGATGAGACGATTATTTATAATCCTGCTAGGAATTTTGACAATCTAAAAATTATTACCGCGTTTACAGATTGCGAACGTATTTCTACGCATATGATTAAACTCATTGATGGTATAAACGCCAAAGAGTTTAAAAATAAATTATCGGTTGAAATTATTTTAGGAATGGCAAAATCTAGTTTATCAGAAAAGAAACACAATAATATTTGCCGATTGATTAAACAATTAAATAATCCAAAACTTTCTATCTCGTGCCGTTATATTGATGAAAATAAAGAAGTGCATTCCAAAATATACATTTGGTGCAACAAAAATAATGCGGAAATTGCGTTTTGCGGTTCGCTAAATTACACCATCAATGCGTTTTATAAACGGCGGGAGAGTTTGGCAACCTGCAATGCCTTGGCAGCCTTAAATTATTGGAATGAACTTTATAAAGATACCAAGGATTGTTTGGATGAACAAATTTACAATATTTTAAAAAAATCATCCAGAACGGATATTCAAAAAACAAAAGAAGAAGAAATAGATTCGGACGATGAAGATTATGATTTTTATAATTCCAAAATACCATTAGATGATTTAAAAATTTCACTTTTAAAAGCGGATGGTTCAGAGACAGGGTATGGATCGGGTATTAATTGGGGCATTCGCCAAAATGGCACCAAGAGAAATCCTAACCAAGCCTATATTCCTTATAATAGAAATGATAAAAAGGAAGGATTTTTCCCTGATAGAATAAATCCAAATGACAAAAATTGCCCGATTTTTAGAGTGATTACAAAAGATTATGGTTCTTTTCATATGCGAATGGCACAAGCGAATAATAAAGCTTTGCATTCCGCAGAAAATAATGCCATTTTGGGCGAATGGATTCGTTTAAAACTCGGCGTGCCACAAGGTTGTTATGTGACCAAACAAATGTTATTAAATTATGGCAAAACATTTGTAACTTTTAGAAAATATCCCAATAATGTTTATTTGTTAGATTTTTAATATTTTTTACGGTGAACTGATTGTTTTTTTTCAAAAAATATTGGGCTTGCCGTGGAAAATAAAATTTAAAAATAAATCTCATTTCCAAAAATATATTTTTCCACTTGTTTGTTTATTTCCAAATTTGCGGTTTTTCCGTTTTTTATATTCTCCCGAATTTGTGTGGAGGACGTAGTTTGTGGGGTGATTGGAATATAAATTATTTTTTCCATTTTTTCTTTTTCTAATTCTAAATTATTTAAAGAAAATTCAGGGCGGGGAAAAAGGGCAAAGTTGCTTAAATTAAATAAATCATTCCAACGATGCCACGTTTTGATTTGATTAAAAGCATCCGCGCCAATAATCCAAAAAAATTCTGTTTCTCTAATGCTATAAAACAAACGCAAATATTCTAATGTTTCAATGGTAAAACTTGGGGTTTTCTTTTTCAATTCAAAATCGCATATTTTAAAAAAAGGATTGTTTTTTAAAGCCAAACGCAACATTTTTAAGCGTTGATTTTTTTTTGCATGCGCATTTTCTTTGTGCGTTGGAATGCCACAAGGAATAAATAAAACTTGATTTAATTTTAAATGCTTGAATGCTTGAAATGCAATATTTAAATGTGCATGGTGAATCGGGTCAAATGTGCCGCCAAAAATTCCCAAACGTTTTGTTTTTTTGAAATTCATTTTTTTTATATTCCTTCAAAAATATCTTCATAAGCTGTTGAAAACGTTCCTGCCAAAATAGGAATGATAACTATCAAAGCCAAACCTGCGCTTAAAATGCCGATGAAAAATAACATTAAAAAAAACAAAAATAAAATCAAAAAAGCACGATAATTGTTGAGAATAGCCAAAAAAGAATAGTAAAACGCATGGAAAATTTCTGTTTTTTGATTTTTAATCAACAGTGCGGAAAATGAAAAAAGAAGAAAGAATAAAATAAAAATAAATAAAAAAACAAAAAAATACAAAATAAAATTTACCAAAATTTGGTTGAATGTTTTGTTTTCCAAAAAAGAGAGAAAATAAAAAATAAAAAAAGAAAAAGAAGACAAAAAAGAATTGAATATGAGAAATCAAAAAATGAAAAAAATTATAGGAGGGATGAAAGTGAACAATAAATTAAAAATAAATAAAAC